>JBBQNP010000068.1:0-23086 GCA_038330085.1 Planctomycetota bacterium
CCCGAACAGGCCGATCTTGTCCGACGCGCGATGGGTCCACCAGCCCCAGCCGATCAGCGCGGCTCCGAAGAAGCTCGAGATGCTGGCGACCAAGAGCGCGATCAGCGCTGTTTTCTGGCGACGGAGGCTCCGCACCGCCTCCCGTTCGTAGCGCCGCAGATCACTGGCCTCGAGCTCGCGGGTGCTCATAGGATCTTCGGCTCCTTGTACTCGCCGAACACCTCGCGCAGCACGCCCGCGATCTCGCCCAGCGTGCACTCGGCGTGCGCGGCGGCCACGAAGCGCTCGAGCAGGTTGTCCTGGCCCTTGCACGCGTCGCGCACGGCATCGAGCGCGGCCTTGGCCTTCTTCGCGTCGCGCTTCTTGCGCACGTCGGCCAGGCGTTCGTGCTGCTCGCGCTCGACGGAGGGATCGATCTTGTGGATCTCGATCGTCGGCACGCGGTCGTGCTCTTCCTGATAGCAGTTGACGCCGACGACGCGCTTCGTCCCGCGCTCGACGGCGGCTTGGTACGAGACGGCGGAGCGGTGGATCTCGCGCTGCACGTAGCCCGCTTCGGTCGCGGCAACCATCCCGCCGCGCTTGTCGATCTCGGCGAAGTACTTCTCGGCCTCGGCTTCCAAGCGGTTGGTCTGCGCTTCGACGAACCAACTGCCGCCGAGCGGGTCCATCACGTTCGCGACCTCGGTTTCCTCGGCGATGATCTGCTGCGTGCGCAGCGCGATCTTCACTGCTTTCTCTGTCGGCAGCGAGAGCGTCTCGTCCATCGAATTCGTGTGCAGCGACTGCGTGCCGCCGAGCACCGCCGCGAGCGCTTCGAACGCGGTGCGCACGATGTTGTTCTCGGGCTGTTGCGCAGTCAGCGACACCCCGGCCGTCTGCGTGTGGAACCGCACCATCCACGAGCGCGGATCCTTCGCGCCGAACGTGTCGCGCATCTTGCGCGCCCAGATCCGACGCGCGGCGCGGAACTTGGCGATCTCCTCGAAGAAGTCGAGGTGGCTGTCGAAGAAAAACGACAAGCGCGGCGCGAACTCGTCGACGTCGAGACCGGCGGCGATCCCGCGCTTGACGTACTCCATGCCGTTGCCGAGCGTGAACGCGAGCTCTTGCGCAGCGGTCGAGCCCGCTTCGCGGATGTGGTAGCCGCTGATCGAGATCGTGTTCCACTGCGGCACCTTCTTCGCGCAGTAGCCCATGACGTCGGTGATCATGCGCAACGCCGGCTCGGCCGGAACGATCCACGCGTGTTGCGCCTGGTATTCCTTGAGGATGTCGTTCTGCACCGTGCCGCGCAGCAACTTCGGATCGACGCCCTGGCGTTCGCCGCACGCGATGTAGTACGCCAACAAGATCGGCGCGGGCCCGTTGATCGTCATCGACGTCGACACATCCTGCATCGGGATGCCGTCCATCAACGTCTGCATGTCGCGCAAGCAACTGATCGCGACGCCGACCTGACCAACTTCGCCGCGGCTGCGCTCGTGATCCGAGTCGTAGCCCATCAACGTCGGGAAGTCGAAAGCGGTCGAGAGCCCCGTCTGTCCGTGTTCGAGCAGGAACTTGAAGCGCTCGTTCGTCTGCTTCGCGCTGCCGAAGCCCGCGAACTGGCGCATCGTCCACAAGCGACCGCGGTACATCGTCGGATGCACGCCGCGCGTGAACGGGAACTGGCCGGGGTAGCCGAGGTCCTGTTCGGGATCGTTGCGCGCGTCGTCGGGACCGTAGAGGGGCTTGACCTTCGAGCCCGAGATCGAGGTGAAGTCGACGTCGCGCTTGCCGGAAGAGTCGAAGGCGCTCTGCCACAGCGCGCGTGCATCGATTTGCTCGACGCCGCTCTGCTTGATCTCGCTCTGCTTGATGTTGGACGCGCTCATCGTGAGTTGGTTCCGTTGCGTTCGGTGCGGTCCATCGAGACCAGGTCGGCGAACAGCTCCTGGGCCACATCGTACGGCGAACGACCCGAATCGAGGAGCCGTCGCGCGCGCAGACCATATCCACCGGTGCCCCACAGGTGTTCTGCCAGGCGTTCGTCCAGCACGCGATGCACTTGTTGCAGGCGTTTCTCGCCGCGAACGGCGTCGAGGCCGGTCGCTTTCAGGTGCTCGCGATGGCGCTCGATCGCGTCGACGACCTCGGGGACGCCATCGCCGGTTTTCGCGCTGCACGCGACGACGGGCGTCATCCACTTGCTCTTGCCTGCGAGGCGCGCGTGCGTCGCCTCTTCGAGATCGACGAGCAAGAGGTCGGCGCCGGGTAGCTCGGCCTTGTTCACCGCGAGGACGTCGGCAATCTCGAGGATGCCGGCCTTCATCGCTTGCACGCCGTCACCTGCACCGGGACAGAGCACGACGACGACCGTGTCGGCGATCGAGACGACGTCGTACTCGGCTTGTCCGACGCCGACGGTCTCGAGCACGACTTCGTCGAAGCCGAATGCATCCATCACGTCGCAGGCGTCGGCGGTCGCGCGCGCGAGTCCGCCGTGGCTGCCGCGGCTCGCCATCGAGCGGATGTAGACGCCGCTGTCGAGCGTGCGCTCCTCCATGCGGATGCGGTCGCCGAGGAGCGCGCCCCCGCTGATCGGGCTCGACGGGTCGACGGCGAGGATGCCGACGGTGCGGTTGCGAGCGCGCAGGACCTTCGTGATCTCGTTGACGAGCGTGCTCTTGCCGGCGCCCGGAGGTCCGGTGATTCCGGTGCGGAACGCGTGACCGACGCGCGAGTAGAGCGCGGCGAGGGTCGCTGCGAACCGCGGGTCGGAGTTCTCGGCCCACGAGATGACGCGCGCGACCGCGGCTTTGTCTCCGGCGAGGAAGCGGGTGGTGATGTCGGTCGTCGCCGTCACTTGAAGATGCAGCAGAGCATGTAGACGAAGAAGAGCGTCTCGCCGAAGCGTCGAGCCGACTCGGCTTTTTCCAGACGCAGTTGGAGGATGCGCTTCTGGGTTTCCGATGAACCGGTCGCCGACGTGGGTTCACCCAACGCGTGAAGTCGAACGCGCAAGAGGCTCTCGCGCACTCGCGGCGACAGGCTGGCCTCCGACTTGCGCGTCGTCCTCACGCGAGCACCGCGCGGGCGATCACGATGCGTTGGATGTCGGTCGCGCCTTCGTAGATCTCGGTGATGCGCGCGTCGCGGAAAAGGCGCTCGACGATGAAGTGGTCGGTGTAGCCGGCGCCGCCGTGGATCTGCAGGCACTCGTCAGCGCAGAAGTTCGCGGTCTGCGACGCGTACAACTTCGCTTGCGCGGACTGCTCCGTGCAGCGCTCGTTGCGGTCGCGCATCCAGGCGGCCTTCAGCGTCAACATGCGCGAGGCCTCGATGCGCGTGCTCATGTCTGCGAGCTTCCACTGAATCGCCTGGAAGTTCGCGATCGCCTTCCCGAACTGCTCGCGCTCCTTCGAGTACTTCGTCGCGGCCTCGAGGCACGCGCGACCGATGCCGACCGCCTGGCTCGCGATGCCGATCCGCCCGCCGTCGAGGGTGTCCATCGCGACCTTGAAGCCGTCGTTCAGCTTCCCGACCAGGTTCTTGCGCGGCACGCGCACGCCGTCGAACTGGATTTCGGTCGTCGAGCTGCCGCGGATGCCGCACTTCTTCTCGGGCTTCCCGACCGTGACGCCTTTCGTCTTGGCGGGCACGAGGATCGCGCTGATGCCCTTGGCGTTCGAAACGCTCGTGTCCGTGCGCACGTACACGACCATCACGCCGCAGATGCCGCCGTTCGTGACCCAGACTTTGGTGCCGTCGATCACGAAGTCGTCGCCGTCGACGCGCGCGCTCGTGCGCAGCGCGGCGGCGTCAGACCCCGCGTTGGGCTCGGTAAGGCAGTAGGCACCGAGCACCTCACCGCTCGCGAGCCGCGGCAACCATTCCTTCTTGAGCGCATCGGAGCCGTGACGGCGAATCGGCGCGCCGACCAGGCTGTTGTGCACCGACAGCGTGACACCGGTGGACGCGCAGGCGCGGTTGATTTCCTCGAGCACGACGCAGAGCGCGACGTTGCTCATGCCCGCGCCGCCGAACTCCTCGGGGATCGTGAGCCCCCACAGACCGAGCTCGCCCATCTTCGCGAACACTTCGGGGTCGATGAAGCCCTGCCGATCGTGCTTCGTCGCACGCGGCATGAGCTCGCTCTCGGCGAAGTCGCGCGCCATGTCGCGCACCAGGGTCAGCTCGTCGTCGAGTTCGAAGTCCATGTGTTCTCGGGTGTGCGTGTATGTTCGAAGCCGTGTTTCAGGCGTAGTCGTAGAAACCCTTGCCGCTCTTCTTGCCCAGTCGTCCGGCCGCGACGTAGCGCCGCAGCAAGGGACAAGGCCTGTACTTGTCGTCGCCCAGACCCGTGTGCAGCACGTTCATGATGTCGAGGCACACGTCGAGCCCGATCAAGTCGGCGAGCTGCAGCGGCCCCATTGGGTGCGCCATGCCGAGCTTCATCACCGTGTCGATCCCTTCCCGTGTGCTGACGCCTTCCATCAGGCAGAACACGGCCTCGTTGATCATCGGCATCAGCACGCGGTTGCTGACGAAGCCGGGGAAGTCGTTCGCGGGGACCGGCACCTTCTCGATCGACTCCGACGCTGCGACGATGCGCGCCGTCGTTTCGTCGCTCGTTTCCTGGCCGCGGATGACCTCGACGAGCTTCATCACCGGCACCGGGTTCATGAAGTGCATCCCGATCACCTTGTCGGGACGCTTCGTCGATGCAGCGATCTCGGTGATCGAGATCGAGCTCGTGTTCGTCGCCAGGATCGTCCCCGGCGGGCACTGACGGTCGAGCTGCGAGAACACTTTGGCCTTCACGTCGGCGCGCTCGACCACCGCTTCCACCACGAGCGGAAAGTCGGTGATCGCTTCGAGCTTCGATCCGGTCTGGATGCGCGCGAGCGTCGCTTGAGCGTCGGCGTCGGTGAGCGTGCCCTTCTTGACCACGCGCGCCAAAGACCCCTCGATCGCCTTGCGCCCTTTCGCGAGCGCCTCTTCCGACAGATCGACGAGCAGCACGCGCGCACCGTACGACGCAAACGTCTGCGCGATCCCGTTGCCCATCGTGCCCGCGCCGATGACGGCGACCGAGTCGAACATGCTCTTCGCCATCACATCCGCTCGACCGCGACGGACACCGCATTGCCGCCGCCGAGACACAACGACGCCATGCCCGTGCGCACGTTGCGCTGTTGCATCGCATGCAACAACGTCACGAGCACGCGCGCGCCCGACGCGCCGATCGGGTGACCGAGCGCGACCGCGCCGCCGTTGACGTTGACCTTTTCCGGATTCAGGTCGAGCACCCTCATCAGCGCGATCGCCGCGACCGAAAACGCTTCGTTGATCTCGTGCAGCTCGAAGTCCGACGGCTTCTTGCCGAGCTTCGTCGCACAAGCCTTGATCGACTTCTCGGGCGCCATCATCACCCACTCCGGCGCGCATCCACCCGCAGCGTACGCGTTGATCTTCGCGAGCGGCTTGACGCCGAGCGCCTTGGCCTTGTCCGCGCTCATGATCACGAGCGCCGCCGCGCCGTCGTTGATCGAGCTCGCATTGGCCGCCGTCACTGACCCGCTCGGATCGAAGGCCGGCTTGAGCTTGGCGATCGAATCGGCCGTCGTGTCCCCGCGCACACCCTCGTCCTTGTCGAAGCGGATCGGATCACCCTTCCTCTGCGGGATCTCCACCGCGAACGTCTCGTCCGCGAACCGCCCCGCCGCCATCGCCGCCGCCGCCTTCTGGTGGCTCTTCGCCGCGAACTCGTCCTGCTCTCGGCGCGTGATCTCGTACTTCTTGGCGACCAGCTCGCCCGTCTTGCCCATGTGGAAGTCGTTGTAGATGTCCCACAACCCGTCCCAGATCATCGAGTCGATCAACTTGCCGTGACCGAGCCGCACACCTGCGCGCGCTTCGGGCAACAAGTACGGAGCGTTGGTCATGCTCTCCTGTCCGCCCGCGACGATGATGTCCGCGTCGCCCGCGCGGATGGACTGAGCGGCGAGCATCACGGCCTTCAAGCCCGACCCGCACACCATGTTGATCGTGACCGCCGGCACCGTGTCGGGGATGCCCGCTGCGATCGCCGCCTGACGCGCCGGGTTCTGACCGAGCCCGGCCGTGAGCACGTTGCCCATGATCACGTCGTCGACGGCCGAAGCCGGCACGTTCGCGCGGCGCAGGGCCTCCTTGATGGCGAGAGCGCCCAACTCGGGCGCGCGAAACCCCTGCAACGCACCCTGGAACTTGGCGATCGGGGTCCGGCAGGCGCTGGCGATGACGACGTCTTTCAAAGCACTTCTCCGCAGGGTCCTGGAGGGGTTCGCGCGCGATTCGGTCCGCGATCCGCGACCCGCCAGTATAGACGGAGCCACCAGCCCGAGCCTAGCTCGGTCAGGCAGCAAACGACCGGTGGCGGCAGGTCAAACGGGTTGCAAGGTCCAGACACCCGATAGACGAGGTGCGCGAGTCCCGTCCCTCTCCTGGATCCGCGAACGTTGCCCTCCCGGCGAGACCCGCGTTACTCTCGGAGCGTGCAGCCGCCCTTTCTCGAACGCACACCGGACGAGTTGCTCGGTCCCCTCAACGCGGTCGAGAAAAAGAATGCGCCGGCGCGGCTGTTCCTCGCCGGTGATCTCACGCTACTCGAGCGCGGGCCCAGGGTATCCGTCGTCGGATCGCGCAAAGCATCGGCGGAAGCCATCCAACGGACCCGTGCGCTGACGAAAGCTCTCGTCGGTCACAATGTGGTGGTCGTGAGTGGTCTCGCAGAAGGCGTCGACGCCACGGCGCACGAAACGGCCATCGATCTCGGCGGTCGCACGATGGCGGTCCTCGGGACTCCATTGGATCAGTGCTACCCGAGGGAGAATCGCGCTCTGCAGGACCGCATCATTCGCGAGCAACTTGCCGTGTCGCAGTTCCCTTCCGGATCCTCCGTCCACGTTTCGAACTTTCCGATCCGCAACCGGACGATGGCCTTGCTGAGCGACGCCACGATCATCGTCGAAGTCGGGCCGAAGAGCGGGACGGAACACCAGGGCTGGGAGGCTCTGCGCCTGGGACGCTTGTTGTTCATCATGGAGTCCCTCGCTGTGCGCGAGGATCTTCCGGCAGTCCAGAAGATGCGGCAGTACGGCGCTCAAGTGCTCTCGCGTTCAAACCTCGAAGACTTCCTCTCGAACCTGCCGGAGCGAGAGCGTGGCAGCACGGTTGCTTTCTGAAGTGCGCTTCGCGTCACTCCTCGCCTACTCCCCGCGCGGCCAGACGGACATCGACAGGAAATCGCGGCGTGTGCACGACCAGGTAAAACACGACAAAGACGGGATCATCGCGCTCGCCGCGCAACGGATTCAGGAACAGTGGGGATCGCTGGGCATCGAGGACTTCCTGGGGCCGGATACCCTCCTCATTCCCGCGCCACGAAGCGCGCCGCTGATCGATGCACGAGCGCTGTGGCCCGGTCACCGCATTTGCGAAGAGCTCGTTGGGCGCGGGTTGGGAGCCGACATCTTTCCTTGCCTGGAACGTCACGAAGCAGTGCCCAAGGCGGCATTCGCTGGTCCCGGACAGCGAATCAAAGCACAGCGCCACATGGAGACCCTGCAAGTGGCGACGACCCTGTCGCTTCGCTCACATCACGTCATCACGATCGTCGACGATTTCGTCACGACGGGTGCGATGCTGCTTGCGTGCGCATCGTTGGTCGCGGCGGCGTTCCCGTCATCGACGGTCATCTGTCTCGGACTCGTCCGGCGCCTGGAATCCGTTTCGGAGTTGCTGTCGCCATGCACGGGACTCATCACGTTCGATTCGGCCACCGGAAATACCTGGAGGGAACCGTGAGTCGAACGCTCGCCTGCACGAGGCTTCGTGGCTTGCTGATTGCAAGGATGTGACGTCGTGCAAGGAACTTTCACCTTTGCAAGACGTGGTGGCTTGAGCCCGCTAATCTTGCCCGCCCATGTTCCTAGTCGCGCTACTCCTCTTCTTCCTCCAGGACGCGGCGAAGCTCGGGCTTTCGCTCTCGCCCCCGACCGTGGCCGTCAATACGGCGGATTCGGTGGCCGTCGGCATCTACTTCCGCAACACGGGCGGGAAGCCGCTCGACCTCACGGTGCCGCCGCGCATCCAGGCGAAGCTCGCTTCGAACGCGAGCACGCAGCCCATCGAGTTGGTGCGCGGGAAGGACGGAGGCGGACAGCACACGCTTGCGCCGGGGGAAGCGCTCTTCGTCGACTATGCGGTGAAGCTCCCGCCGAACATGAACGGGCGGATCGTGCTGCAGCTCGAGAAATTGAGCGCGCCGCCGGTCGTGATCGAAGTCGATGACGCGAAAGCGGACGCGGCCAAAGCGAAGGCTGCAGAGGAGAAGGCTGCCGAAACCAAAGCAGCCGAGTCGAAGGCTGCCGAATCAACAGCACAGGGCGCCGTCCCTGCGCAACCCACCACCCAACCCGAGTCGCAGTCGGGGGCGGAGACACCGCCCGCGTCCGGTGTTCAAACCGTCAGCCAAGCCAACCTCGAACCGGGTGAAACACCCGGAAAAGCCATCGAAACCCCGCCGACTCCCATCGCGGAGCACACGCAGCAACGCTTCTCCGCGCACGAACCGGTGTACTTCGTCGGCGGTGACCGTCCGACCGCGCGCTTCCAGTTCAGCTTCAAGTACCAGTTCATCGACCCCGAGAGCCCGTTCGGCGCGTCGCATCCGTGGATCTCGAGCTTGCGCTTCGCCTACACGCAGACGTCGTTGTGGGACATCGCCGGAACGTCGCAGCCGTTCACGGACTCGAGCTACAAGCCGGAGCTATTCGTCTCGCGCGACAAGCTCGAGGACGTGAACCTCCTGGGCGCGAAGCAGTTCGGCCTGCAGACCGGCTTCGCGCACGAATCGAACGGTCGCGACGGTGACGACTCGCGCGGGATCAACACCGCCTTCGTGCAACCGGTGCTCTTCTACGGCGACGAGAAGGAGTTCCACCTGCGCGTGATGCCCAAGATCTATGCGTACCTGAGCGAAGGCGAGGGCAACAAGGACATCGCGGACTACCGTGGCAACGTCGACATGCGCGTGGTCGTGGGCAGGATCGACGGGTTCGAACTGTCTGCGCTCGGTCGGCTCGGCCGCGACTTCGACAAGGGCAGCCTGCAGCTCGACGCGACGTATCCGCTGCAGGCCCTCGGGCAGGGCACGTTCGACCTGTACCTGCAGGGGCAGTTCTTCACCGGCTACGGCGAGAGCTTGTTGACGTACAACCAGTACACGCAGTCGCTGCGTTTCGGGATCGGCTTGTCGCGCTGACGCGACGTGGGTTCACAAGCGCAAGGTCCACTGCTTCGCGCGCGTGACCATTGATGCGCGCTCCGACAAGCGCACGAAACTTTGGATCAGGGCTGCCAGACTGCCTGCACCCCGTTCGTCAGGTTGAACGTCGAAGCCGTGCAGAACGAGGCGCTGTTGCGATACCACGCTTGGTAATCGCGCGTCGCGCCGGCACTGACCACGCCCTTGATCGAGATCAACGGATCCGCGCCCGAGGGGAACACCGACCCGCCGCTCGCGTTCGTCTTCGCACCGAGGCGCACGACAGTTCCACCCGCGCAACGCAACCCGTCGCCGAACGTGCCACCCGCTCCGCCCGCGACCCGCGTCGTGCCTTGGAAGTACAGCACCGAGCTGTTCGGCATGCGCGTTCCCGTCAGGTGGAACGTGTCGTTCGACACGCTGGGCCCGCCGCTGCCGACGAGCTTGCCGCCGGTGCCGAGCGAGCTCGCACAACCTTCGTTGTCGCCGACGAGGCTCGAGTTGCCGCACGGGCATGCCGTTCCGGTGCCGTCGCCGAAGCAGTAACTGACCGCCGCACCCGGTTGGAACTTCTGGTTCATCCACACCTGCGTGCCCGTGCAGCGACCGATCACGAGGTCGATGTCGCCGTCGTTGTCGATGTCGAACGCAGCGACGTCGTACGTGCCGCCGAGATCGGTGGCCGTCGGGCCCACGACGCCCTTCCAGCCGCCGGAGCCGGTCTGCTGCGCTTCTTCGATGAGCGTGATCTCGCTGCCGATCGCCCCGCCCGGGTTGTGATAGATGTGGCAGCGCCGATCGCATCCGGGCACGTCGACGTCGACGTCGGCATGGATCGAGTCGCCGAAGCCGTCGCCGTCGAGGTCGACGATCAGGTTCGTCCCCGCGAAGCCGTCGTCGTGCGCCGTGCTGACGAACGCATACGACTTGTTCGCACCCCAGATCACGCGACCCAGGCCGTCGTTGCCCATGTTGAACTTGGCGTAGTCCTGGCCGTCGTCGCTGACGATCATGTCCGGCTTGCCGTCGTGGTTCATGTCACCGGTGTTGACGTGGTAGGGCGAGCCGACGGCAGCGGTGGCCTGGAAGAGGTTGAAGTGCCCGACGTTGTTCGGGTCGTTGTAGGAGACCGAAACTTCCTGCGGCGAGCCCAAGGCAGAGTCCTTGACCACGTCCTTCACGCCGTCGCCGTTCATGTCGACGATCACGGACGAGGTGCCGAACGCGGAGTTCAACATCGCCGCGCTCATCAGCGTCGTGCCCGAGTCGGTGAAGAAGCCGAAACCGTCGTTGATCAAGAGCCGGTCGTTGAGATCCCAGGCCGTCGGCTCGTTGATGCCCGTCTCAGTGCCGTCGTAGTCCGCGAAGTACAGGTCGGGGAAGCCGTCGCCCGTCACGTCGCCGACCGACACCGAGCAGAAGCGCGGCGCGACCGCGAGACCTGAGCCCGCGACGAGGAGCTGCGGGATGCGCGCTTCCTCGTATTTGAAGCCCTGCCACACGCCGCCGACCATGCCCTTGTTGCGGTAGACGCGCGGGTGCGAGATGTACTTGGGATCACCGTCCGAAAGCGTCGTCGCCGTGACGATGTCCTCCCACCCGTCGCCGTCGAGGTCGACGCACTGCACGTCGCGGTCGTTGGTCGGCGTCATGAACCCCATGTCGCCCGGAACGTCCGAGTCGGTCGCGTACTGCGCGGTGCGGTCGACAAGGATCCCGTTCTCGTTCATCAGGAGCTGGTTGACGCGGTGCCCCGTCGTCGCCGCCTGCTGCTTGCGCACGACGATCAGGTCGGTCCAACCGTCGTGGTTGACGTCGGCCCAGATGTAGTCCTTTTCGTCGGGATCGGTCGTGACCTGCGTCGCGATGGTGCCGTTCGGATTCTGGATGCGGTTGGGGTCCCGGATGAACGTCGCCCACGGGTTGTTGACCTGCGCGAAGGCTGTCGAGGCGGTCCCGACAAGGGCGAGCACGGCGAAGTAGCGCTGGGAGGACATGAAGAAGTTCCTTGGCTTTGGAGCTGGGCGCAGCGGGGGGTCCCGTCGAGTCTAACCCCACTTGGGCGGGGACAGGGAGACTGTGGCGGCACAGACGGCCCCCTGATGCGTACCGGCCGGAGGGCGGGTTCGTCGCGGTCGGGGGGGGCGGGTGTTCGTAGCCGTCCGGCGGCGCGGGGTTTCGGCCGTGATCATTCCGAACGCGCGGATCGCACTGAGCCTGTGCACTTGCCGGACTCAACGGGTCGGGTGAAACTGGTTCTGCGGGCGTCCGACTTCCATTCACCCTGGATGGGTACGGGTCGGGAGCTTGATTCCGTTCGTCCCCCCACTTCGCTTCGTAGGGTTCTCCATGAACGTCAAGGTCCATGTTCCGTGCGCAATCAGGTCGTGCCTGTTCGCCGCGTCGGTCTTCGCCGGAACGGCACGTGCCCAGACGGTCTTCCCCGAAGTCGAGCCGAACGGCCAGAAGTCCGAAGCCACGCTGATCAACGGCATGGTCGGCGGTGACGCGATCTCGGGGACGTCGACCGGCTCGTCGACGACGGCCGGCAACTCCGCGCTCACGAGCGCGGACACGTTCCGCGTGAAGACGGCGGTGCTCCCCTTCGGCATCTACCGGCACAGGCTGGCGCTCACGTCTGGCGGCACGACACAGACAGCGGTGATCCTGGGACTGTTTCAGTCGGCGGGCGTCATCCAGACCACCGAAACCACCTTCCAGTTCAGTGGGTCCGTCGGCGCAGTCCAGAACGCCAACGTGTGGTACGGCTTCGGCAAGCAGGAAGAGGTCTACTACCGCGTCAGCGGCGCAACGGGCACGACGAACCCGTACACCGCGACGTTGTCGACCACCCCGATCGCTCCCGTGCAGGTCACAGGGTCCTTCCTGGCCGGCAACGTGACCGTCACGACCGTGGGGCAGGGGCATTCGAGCGACACGGAGATCTACGTCTACGACTCAGGTCTGAACCCCATCCCCCTCGGGCACAACGACGGGCTCTCGATCAACGACCCGACGGTTTCCACGGTCACGCTCAGCCTCGCTGCTGGCACGTACTACGTCGCCGTGAGCACGTTCAACACGGCCAACAACCAGTCGGACCTGAACCCGACGGAGTTCTGGAACAACGATGCGCTCCTCGATTTCCCGAACGTCATGTGCAATAGCGACGGGTTCAGCACGAGCAACCTGGCGTTCGCGGTGACCGACGGCACCACGACGACGCAGGTGGCGGCGACGCACACCAACTCGTTCGACATCGTCTGGGCGACCTTCACGGTCGGCAACTCGAGCGCGGCGTACTGCTTCGGCGACGGCTCGGGCACGGCGTGCCCGTGCGGGAACGCGGGCTCGAGCGGGAACGGCTGCGCGAGCTCGGTGAACCCAAGCGGCGCCCACCTCGCGAGCGCAGGTGCCGCGAGCATCGGCACCGACACGTTCATGCTGCAAGGCACGGGCATGCCGAGCAGCTCGGCGCTGTACTTCCAGGGGACTTCACGCACGGCGGGTGGAGCAGGAGCCGTGTTCGGTGACGGCCTGCGCTGCGCCGCCGGCACGATCATCCGTCTCGGTACGAAGGTGAACTCAGGGGGTGCCTCGGCCTACCCCACCGGCGGCGACACGCCGATCTCGGTCAGGGGCGCCAACAGCGCGGGCAACGTGCGCGATTACCAGGTGTGGTATCGCAACGCGGCGGCCTTCTGCACGCCTTCGACGTTCAACTTGACGAACGGCCTCGAGGTCACGTGGGGACCCTGATTCAAGTCGAGCAGGCGCATTGGATGTGGCCGGGTGACGGCGACGCGCTCATTGCACTTTCGAAAAAACCCGCGCTGGGATAGCACGCCGTTCGCCCATCCCAGCCCCGTCGGGGTATTTCGAGAACGCTCCCAAGTCCTGTCTGGCGCAGGGCTCCGTTCCCTGTTGCAATCAGTAGGGCGAAGGGACATCCTCCCTTCGACAAGTCCCCCCCTTGGGTTGCGCTCCACAGATCGCGGCCACGGGCGGGGTACGATCCGAGGGGCGGCTTCCGCGTTTGGAAGAACTCGAACTGGTGGCAGGCCTGCGGGCGAGGCGCGAGGAGTCTGTCGAGACCTTCCTCGATCGGTATCGTTCGCTCTTCTTCCACTGCATCGGCCACTTCGAGAAGGACCATTCCGCGGGGGAAGACCTCTTCCAGGACATCGTGGTGTACGTGCTCGAACGGCTCGATCAGCAGAGTTTCGACCCCGCCAAGGGCAGCTTCGGGACGTGGCTGTACCGGGTCGCTTGGTGCCGGTGCGTCGACCTGAAGCGCAAGGCGGGGGCGCGGCGCAACCCCAAGCTCACGACCGTGGGCGACGGGATACCGGATCGGGCTGACGCGGGTCCGGGGCCGGGCGAGACCGCCGGGGACGACGAGATCGGGGACATGGTCCGGCGCGGGATGTCCAGTTTGGGCGAGGAGGAGCGGGTCCTGCTCCAGATGCGGTTCGTGGACGACCGGACGATCGGTGAGATCTCGAGGGCCCTTTCGATCTCGATCGAGCAGACAAAGTATCGTTTGAAGCGCGCTTCCACGTCCTTGAGACGGGTTCTCCTGAACGACTTCGCGCTGGAGGACGCTGCCCGATGAGCTCTCGCAAGCCGGAAAATCCCGATCAAACCCAACCGCGGGGCGGTTTGGGTTCGGACTCTGGGGCGTCCATGAAACGCGATCTGAATGTTCCCCGGTCGATGCCTGCTGACTTGACCACCGCTGGTTTGGATGACCCGAAGACGGCGGATGAGGCGCTGATCGCCTGGGACGAACTCGACGCGCAGCTCTTGCAGATGCTGGCGGAGGACCCGGAGCGGGGTCGCCGGTTGCGGAAGCTGCAGGATGCGGATGGCTGGCTGCGTGCGCGCGCCGCCGAGGCCGCCCGGAAGACGGGTGGGCCGGCGTTGTTGGATTGCCCGGAGGCGGAGGAGCTGTACGACTTCGGCCAGGGTCCGGGTGCGACGACGTTGTCGCAGGCCAGACAAGATGCGATCGATCGGCACTTGGCGACGTGTCGTGAGTGCGAGGCGTTTGTCGAGACCTTGAGCGTGCCGATGCCGGCGGGGTTGGAGCTCGGGATGCCGGACGAGGAGCCCGAGGAGCTGCCGGTGGATCCGGCGTGGGTCAGGCCGACGCCGGTGATTCCGCTCAGGCGGAAGGGTCCGCGGAGGTTGTTGGTGGGTGCCGGGTTGGCGGCGGCGGCGGTGGTGGTCGCGCTGATTGCGATTCAGACGCAGTCCGCTCCTGGGTTGGCGTTCCCGCAGCAACCGCCTTTGCGGGGGTCAGCGGGTGGGCCGATCTTCTATCCGCGCGGGCATGTGCTTGCGCCGTCGGAGGAGTTGAAGAAGGTGTTCCCGGCGTTGGGTGGGCGCATCGAGTGGCTGATCGAGCCGAGCAAGGATGCCACCGAGTACCAGTTCTTGTGGATTCGCCATGACGACTCGGCGTTCGCAAAGGAGCTGGGCCGTGGCAGATTCGATTCGAAGGACAGTTCGGGTTTCATTTCGCAGTTGGACGAAGGCAGCTACACGCTCTTTGCCACCGCGATCGTGAATGGTCTGCCGCATCCCATGACCCCGCGCGAGTTCGACGTGCAGACAGATCCCGCGATCGAGGCTCAGCTCCTGGCGACACGAGGCCAGCCCACGATCGAGCGCACCATGACGGCGATCAGACTTCTGCAAGCGGCGAAGTATTGGACGGACGCGCGTGATCTGGCTCGGTCTCTACCTCCCAGTCCGGAACGCGATCTCTTCCTGAGCCAGACACCAGGACGGTGATTCGTGGGCGGGCCGATGGGACGTAGCGGCGGACGGAGTGCCGCTGTTTTCCTTTTGGCGTTTCTGGTGGCGACGACTGCAGCGTTTTTGATTGGCGGCAAGAGTTCGCATGCGCAGGAGAAGACGGTCTCTGCAGCGGAGGATCTCGAAGCAGCCAAGAACGCATGCTTGGAGTTCCGTGCAGGGAACGACGCGGTTCTGCCGAAGTGGCGCGATCTCGCCAAACGATGCGCGCAGGACCACCATCGGCCCGACGCACAACGACTCTTCGACTACTACTCGGTGCTCCCCCGTGAAGCTCGAGTTCGCGGCATGGAGCAAGAAGCCAGAGTTGAGAGCGTCCGACAGGAGGCCAAGAAAGCCGGGGACGCGATCATGTCCCCGCTTGAATGGGGGCCAGAACGTGAGAGGCTCCTTAGAGAGCTGCACCAGATCGTCGAGGACAATCGGTCAGCGGCGGACGCCGCGCCTGCCGCTCGCGCCTTGGCACTGAGATCCACGCTCTTCCGCCAGAGGGTGATCACGGACGACAAGATAGAGGAGCTCGAATTTCGCGAGTGGATCACTGTCGGTGAATCCGAGGCCCAGTTGTCACTCGAATTGTTCGACCGTGTGGGTATGGAATTACCGAAACTCGAGCCTCTACTGAACATGGGATGGTTCGCGCAGGCCAAGCCGGAATTGGACGCTGCCGAACAGCAATTTGAAACCGTCTACGCGCGTGCGCACGCATCTACCAACACCCAGATCAGGATCAAGTATGAGCTTGAAGCGCTCGATGGGTTGCTTGCTGTTGCCCAGGACTCAGGTGATCGACAGCGCACGTTCCGCCTCCTGAACGAACTCAGGAAGCTGGGGAGTGAGAAGCTGAGTTGGAACGTCGTTGAGCAATATGCTCAATTCCTGCTCGATCTCGACGAGCCACGGCTCGCTGATGAATTCTTGGTTCAGCACAAGCCCCACGCGGATAAGGAGCTGGGCGAGTGGCAGCTCTTGATGATGGGCGTGACTGGACGAGAGGGCCTGACTGAGGTCGCAGCTTTGTATGCGACCGTTGTTCGAAAGTCGAGTCGCGCGAAAGTGCCAGGGAGTCCAGAGTCATTGGCATTGGCGGACATGGACTGCCGAGCAGGGATGTCTGCGGATGTCCTTGATCGATTGGATGGCCTGGACATCTCGCTAATGCCTATAAGCAGGAAAGCACATCTGGCCCGGATCCGAGGTGCCGCGATGCTGGAGCTTCACCACTATGCGGAGGCCGCAGCAGTACTGCGCGGAGCGCTCGAACTTTCGGAGTCCTGCGAAGGCCGTCATCAAGGCATTCAAGACAGCAATTCAACGGCGTCTCTGGTGGGTGAAACGGTGGGCTTGGAGAGTCTGGCCATGCTGGCACGGGCCCAGATTGAGGTTGGGGACTGCATGCAAGCCGCCGCTGACATCGAGAACTGGCAATCGCGAAGACTGCGTCGGGAGGCGAGCCAGGATCCATCGGCTGAAATCGAAGTCGCGGACGTGAAGGGATGGGCCGCTGCGTATGAATGCGGGTTGATCACGTGGGTCGTCGGAGCAGACACCACCGTAGTTGTCCACGTGAATCCCAATGGGCACGCTGTCGCAAGCTGGTCACCTCACGGTCGTAAGGACATTCAGAATGCAATACGACGCCTTCGTGATGCAGCACTGACGGACAACCTCGATTCGACCTCGCGAATTGCCCGCGGCATCCAAGAAATACTCCTGCCGGATGACGTCACCCGGCACCTGAACGCTTGTTTCCCCGGTCGCGTTCTCCTCTGCCTCCACGGTGCGTTGGAGAACCTGCCTGTCGACTTGTTGCCAATTTTCGCCGGCTCCAGCTCAAGCTCGCCTATTCCTGTTGTTCTGCCTGGTCTCCTCGTCCGCGCGCCCGGCTCCGCCTTCAAGACCTCGGATGATCAAGCATGGTCGATCCTTGGTGACCCAGTCGAATCGACTGGGGAGGACTCTGTTCCACAAGCCTCCAGCGAGCTACTTGCCGTGGGCGCGGAACACGCGGGGAGCAGAGTGTGCAGCGGCGCGGATTTCACGCGTGCCGAACTGCTGAAGGCCTTGCGTCAGGGCCACTTTCTCCACCTCGCCTCACACTTGGTAGCGGCCACCTGGGACGGCTCGTCGATTGATGGAACGCTGAACCACGCGACGATCGTGCTTTCTCACGGCGATCGCTTCTCGATCGACGACATTCGCTCTGCGCGTCCTCATCACGAATTGGCCGTAGTGAACGCCTGCTTCACGGGGGGTGGGGAGTTCGTAGATGGAGAGGCCGCGCAGGGCTTGGCCAATGCATTTCTGTCGTCTGGGACGCGCAATCTCCTCGTTTCTATGTGGCCGATCACGGATCAAGCCGCGACGCGCTATGCAGTGGCATTTCATCGCGGTCTCGCCAGCGGCCTAGATCCGGCGCGTTCTGCAAGTTCTGCGCGGAACGAATTGCGCGATTCAGGCGCACCACCTGCCGACTGGGCAGCGTTCCGTCTCGTCGGACGCGATTGAGCGCGGGCCACGCGGCTGGAAGTTATTTCCACTGCGTCCGTTTCTGGCGGTGTATGCACGCCCGGTCTCAAGGACCGGATAGCTGGGCTCCGAAAGGGATGCGTATCGAGTCTCACCTCGACCTCGCACCACCCACAGGACACTCATGCTCAAGCGCTCTCTCGCTCTCGCTCTCATGTTGGTCGTTCCGAGCCTCCACGCCATGGCGGCACCAGCCCCCGAGCCCCTAGACGTCGGTGTGGTCTGCGGTCCGACGGAATTCGTGGCGTACAACTACTCCACTGCCACGCAGGTGCTGGTCTTCCACTCGGGCTTGTATTGCACGTGGCGCGTGCTCGCGCCCGGGACCAAGTTCACGAGCACATACACGCGCTCGATGCTCGAGGGTGTGACGGTCGAGATCGCCAACTTCGACGCGGGTGTCTGGCGGACGAGCCGGTCGTTCAGCATGCCGACCGTGTGCGATTCGGGCGCCGACGCTTTGTGGGTGCGGAACCATACGGCGATCGCAAGCTGGTTGCAGTTCGCTAATACCCTCTCGCCGATCACGCCCGGGCCCAGCCTGCTCCCGATCTGGATGCCGATCACCGTTGAGCAGGCGGTCAACACTCTTGCGCCTGATTTCGCCCCGACTCACGTTCCGGTAGTCACGCCGGACCATGGGGCCGACGGCGACACTCCCCCGGTCCTCGGCGATCGCCCATTGCCGCCGATGTGAACTTGGACGGGACGCAGGTCCCTCGCTGACGATTGAATCACGGAGCCGGCATTGGCCGGCTCTTTCATTTCAGGGCGCTGTTCCACGCCAAGCCTGATACCGATCGAGCGCTTCATCCATGCGGACCGGCACCCGTACGCGCAACGCCTTGATGGTGCCCATTTCGAGTTGGGCTACGACAAGCTCACGCTCGGATCCTCCGCTTGCCATGACAGCACCATCGGCATCGACGATCCGTGACCGCCCAGGGAACGACAGCTCCATCTTTCGCCGACCTACGACGGCGCTCCCCGTCCGATTGCACGCGACCACGAACGCTTGCGACTCCACGGCTCGGCCGGCCAAGAGCGCTTCCCAGTGTGCGATCCTCGCTTCGGGCCACTGCGCGCTCACGGTGATCACTTCCACCCCGGCGTGGAACAGGTAACGCGCGACCTCGGGGAAGCGCAGGTCGTAGCACACGATCCCGCCTATCTTCCCGGCGCGCGTCTCGGCCCAACCGGGCGGACCGTCGCCGGCGGCGAAGCTCGCGTTCTCGGCCGTCGGAGTGAACAGGTGCACCTTGTCGTAGGCGACGACGATGCGACCGGCCTCGATCAGGTGCCAGCGATTCGTCGGCAACCCGGCCGTGCGACCGAACGCGGAACCACACACCACGAGCGACATCTCGCGCGTCCAGGCGGCAACCTGCTCGAGCGCACGCTCCGTGGCGGACAACTGCAACTCGATGTCCTCGCCCGAAGTGAACGACGTCGGCCACATCTCCGGGAGCACTACCAGGTCACAGCCGCGCTCGTGCGCTTCACGCAGGCCGGACTCCACCACCGAGAGATTGTGATCGACGTCACCTGTTCGGACGTCGAACTGGAAGCAGGCGGCACGCATGACGAGCGCGAGTCTACTGGCAAGCGGTGGGCGACATGCACTCGCGGGCTGGCTTCGCTACGAGAGCGTCGAACTCGCTCGCGGAATTGTCTGCCGAATCAAAAGGGCTCGGGACACGCATGGGCCGGGATCGACTTCGAGTCGACCGAGCGATCGACAGCGATCGTGGAAAATGTCCGCCCGATCAAAGGGACGACGAGAGTGGCGGAAGATCCCTCGACCCGAAGTGCGCTCGACTCGAACGTGAAACTTGTCTGCCGAATCAGAGGGGCTGGAACAGGGGCGGCACGGAGCGGAATCGGCGGGCCGTGCCAGATATCGGGCCTGCACGCGGCCTCGAGCGGGCGTGCTACTCATTCTCGAGGGCGAACTGCACGTGCGCGGTCTCGTCCGAACCCACTTCCACTTTGCGCACGAACCGTTGCCCGTCGATGCGCGTCAGCGTGACGTGATAGGTGCCGGGCTGCAGCTCCTGCGCGGACCACTCGTGCGCGGAGACGGACTGCAGCTCGAGCTTCACACCGTGATCGCTTTCGAGCTCCATCGTGCTGGTGCGCAAGCTTGTCGTGTCCACCGTGAGCCGGCCCGGGCTCGGCACCAACTGATCGCCGAGATCGACCTTCGCGTTCGCAGGAATCTCAAACCGACCGACGTGCCACGGTGCGCCACGCGGCGCCCAGGCGAGCAAGTCGTAACGACCGGGCATCACCTGAATGTCGAAGCGGCCCGTCGACGCGTCCACCAGCGCGCGTGTCTCCGCGGTGATGTCGCGCGGCACGGCGACCACCAGCGTCATCGCGACCGGCCGACCGCGGGCATCGACGAAACGGCCTTGGAATCCGCCGAGGCGCGGAATGACGTGCAACTCGACGTTGCGAGCTCCGGCACGCACGCCGGATGCGACCGCTTGCACGGGGCCTTGCCACGCGGCGCGCGGGCGCAGCTCGATGCGGTGCGTCGCTCCGCTGCGACACGGGACGACGAACTCCCCTTCTTTGTCGATGTAGCACTGCAACAGCATCGCGCTCGGATCGGCGGGCACGTAGGCGCGCGACCAGCGCGTGAGAGCGGCGGCGGGATCGTCCTCGGCCACCGACTCGGGGGCGGCGAGCACGAGCCAGGTCTTCACCAGACGACCGTCCTCGCCGAACGCGCGCCCTTGAATCGTCTCCTGGTGCGCGACGATCGGATTCCACGGCGTCGGCTCGTTGCTCGACACATCGAGATCGGCGCGGGTGATCGGACCGATCCCTCCGGCGCGCGCTTGCAACGTGACACGGCCGGGATGCAGGCCCTCGATCTGGAACGCGCCGAGCGTGTCGCTCACGGCGACGACCGGTGGACCGCCATCGCGCGACATCGATTCGATCTGGACAGAACCTGCAGGCGTGCCGTCGTCGAAGCGCACTTCGCCCTTCACGACCGCACCCCTCGGCAAGCGCAGGGTGAGCGTCTCGAACGCGCCATCCACAGGTGCGATGCGCGCGTCGAGCGTGGACGAGCCCGGTGATTCGACGCGCAACGCGTACGCGCCGGCGCGCAGGCCATCGGCGTGAAATCGACCGTGGGCATCCGTCGACAGATGGATCGCGGGCGACTCGAACGCTGCACTGCCGTCGGCGCGCCACATGGGCTCGTCCATCCTCGGAGGCGTGATCGTAACGCGTGCATTCGCGACGAGCGCGCCTTCGGCATCCAGCACCACCCCGTCGAACGCGAGCCCACCGCTGCGCACGTCGAGCTCGATCTCGGCGCGATTCGTCGCCACGTACTGCGGCAGCCCGAGCCACAAGAGATCGGATGAGGCGTGCTTGTCCGCGCGAGCTGCGATCCACGCACCCGCGACGACGTTCGCGACGAGGACGTGCCCGTTCTCGTCCGCGGGCGAACTCGTGTTCGTGACATCTCCGTCGCGCTCTGCGAACACGTCGATCAGGGCGCCCGCGACGGGGTGACCGTTTCCGTCGCGCACGGTCGCGCTCAGGGCGATTCCCGGTTGGAGCGGTGCTTCGATCAGCGTTTCCTTGTCGGCGAAAACCTCGCCGCGAGGTTGCTTGCCGCCGTCGAGATGGACGCCGACGCGCCCCGCGTGCACGCGATCGAAGCGCGCGAACCCGTCCTTGTCCGACGTGAGGACGCGCGGCGTCTCGAACCAGTATGGGTCGCCCCAGGCGAGCAACGTCACGCGCACTCCGGCGACCGGTTTCTTTCCGGCCGCATCGAGCACGTGCACGGCTACCGATCCGTACGGTTCCGAGGCAGTTTCGCTCGTGCCGGGATCCGTTGCGAGCGACCCCGTCGCACGCTTGCGCGCGGAATCGTCGACCGGCGCGAGCTCGTTGCGCTCGAGACCGCGCGCATCGGCCCGCGCTACATCGAGAGCAGTGTCGTGCGAACCCGCATTGCCATTCGCCGGCCAGGCGAGCCACAGTGCGCCACCGAGGATCGCCACCGTTCCGACAGCAGCAACCCGGCGGCGCACCAGGCGTGCCGCTCGTGCAGCGTGCACGGACAGGACCGCAGCGGGACCCTGACCGCTCGCGCGCGCCGCTTCGTGCAGCACGGTGTCGCGCACCTGCGCCAGACCGTTCGAGCGCAAGATGCCGAACGCGCCGACCGCGAAGCCCGCGGGCAACGCCTTGCGCATCAAGCGAATCCCGCGGTGGATCTGCGCGCGCACGGTGCCCTGCGGACGGCCGAGATCACGCGCGATCTCGTGCGGCTTCTTGCCCTCCGACAGGTGCGGTACGAGCACTTCGCGATACGTGCGCGGCAGCTCCGACAAGGCACGCGTCACGGCCTCGTCGACCTCGTGCTCCTCCGCGCCGCCTTCGATCATCGCCGTGTCGGGCAGCACCCGCGCCGATTCTTCCGACAGGTTGGGCGAGGCCCGCCGCCGCGCGAGCCGCGACTGGTTGATCAGGATCCCCATCAGCCAAGGCACGAGCGGCCGCGCGACGTCGAACGTGTCCGCGCGCTCGATCGCAGCCAGGAACGTGGACTGCACGAGGTCTTCAGGGTCGATGCCGCGCCCCGCGACATGGCGCGCGACGCGCAAGAGCTCGTCCGAGACGGCGTCGAACACTTCGGCGAGCGCGCCCAGATCGTTCCTCGACCGGTAGCGCTCGAACATACGGGACAGCTTGGCCTCGTGCATGCCACCTCATTATGAACTGACCTTGCAGCGTTGCGCCGAATCGCGTTCCGCCCTGAGGGATCGCGGCCAGACTGGATTCCGGGCGCGCCAGCGGGAATCATCCGTGCCCGACCCCTCCTCGCGGCAGCGGCACGCGAGCGCGCACGGTCGCCGACGACATGGTGGATGCCGCCTTTTTCCACGGTTCTACAGGAACCTTCACGTGGTTCGTGCTCGCGCTCGTCGCGGGTCGAATCGTGACGGCGTGGATGCCGCCCGGGCGGATCGGTGGACATGCGCTGCGCGATCTGCCGGTGACGGCGGCGACGAGCTTCCTGGTCGGCGTGGTGGTGTGGAGCGCGGTCGGGGCGCTGCCGGTGTTCGCGCGGGTCGCGGCGGGTGCGCTGCTCGTGCTGCTCGCGCTCGTGCGCATCGGGACGGCTCCGGCCGCGATGGTCCCCCGCCACGAGCCGCCGCTCGTGCGCGAGAGCTGGTTTTCGCGCGTCGTCGCGGTCGCGGCTTGGATCGCGATCGCATGGGTGGTGCGCGCGTTCGCGTTGCTGGAGAGCGCCGATCCCCTCGACGTGGCGGTGTTCGCGGGCTGCGTGGTCGCGGTCGGAGTGCTGGTCGCGGACGCGTTCGAGACGGCGCGTTGTCCGGCGTGGGCGCGCTCGACGGGCGTGCTGCTCTACGCGTCCGTGCAGATCGTCGAGCCGGCTCC
>JBBQNP010000069.1:0-22837 GCA_038330085.1 Planctomycetota bacterium
ACTGCGTGCAACGCAGGCGCGCGAAGCCGTACGCCAGGACGCCGCAGGTGAGGGCGCGCTCGAGCTCGCGGGTCACGAAGCGGGGCAGGCCGGGGCCGTCCTGTTCGTTCGAGCGCACCAGGAAGGTCGCGAGGTGCTCGCGCAGCACCTGGTTTGTCCCCGAATCCTGATCCAGCGGAAGTGTGCGCCACGGAGTAGAAAACCCCTACTGGGGTGAATCGGAAGTTCGTTGCAGAATTCGACCCGTTGCGGCCGCCTGGTGTGGACGCAGGATCGTACGAACAGCTGAGTAGAGACGAAGCTCGAGGCTCGGCCTAGAAACTGAGACGAATAACCGTACGACCGACCGCGAATGCGAGAAACGAGAACGTCCCCACCATGAAGTACACATCTAGTCTGACGATCGATCGCGAACCCTCGATCACGAGCGCATTTTCGTCTTACTGCGCGGGCTCCGCTCGGACCGCGCTGTTCGGCTTCACTCTCCTCTCCGGCACGGCCGGCGCCCAATGCCTCTCGATGCAGTACGTGCCGACGTCGCAAACAGCAGGAAGCGCGGTTTCGGACATCACCTCAGGCGACATCGACCAGGACGGTGACCTGGACGTGCTCAGCGCCGATCAATCCTCCGGCGTGGTCCACGTGCTCGTCAACAACGGCGCGCTTGGTTTCACGGCGCAAACGATCGACCCGGGCGTCATCCCGAGCGTGCTGGCCCTGAGCGATCTCGACTCCGACGGCGACCTGGATCTCATGGTCGGATTCAACGGCGGGATGCGCTGGTTGGCCGGCGACGGCGCGGGGAACTTCGTGGTCGCGGCCACCTACGCGTTTCCGGTTGGCGACACGAACCCGATTGCGGTGCAGCTCGTGGATGTGAACGGGGACGGTCGTGTGGACGCGGTGCTTGGGCTGAACAGCCACCAGGGCCCGACGGGCCTCACCGGCGGACTGTGGGTCGCGCTCGGCGACGGCGCAGGCGGTTTCCAACCGCTGGCGACTCAGGACCTCCTGCTGCGCACCGCCAACATCGCGCTCGCGGACTTCGATGGCGACGGCCACCTCGACGTCGCGTACCTCGGGGGCTACCTCTTCCCGTCGGCGGTAGCCATCGCCTCCGGACTCGGCGATGGAACGTTCGCGAACAACTCGCCGACCTTCCCTGTCGGCATCTACTCCAACGGCTTGGCCGTCGGAGACTTCGACGGCGACGGCGACATCGACCTCGCGACCGGATTCAAGTATTGGCTTTCGATCCGCCTGAACAACGGGTCGGGCGGATTCACGCTGGCTCAGAGTGTCGGCGTTGGCAGCTATGTGAAGGGCATCGCCGCGGGTGACCTCGATGGCGACGGCGACCTCGACCTGCTCGCGACGTCCGGCTCTGCGAGCGCCGCGCGCTTGGTGACGAACGACTCGAGTGGACACTTCGCCGTTACCGGCAGCATTCCGGCGTCGATTCAGTGCTACTCGGTGATGCTGGCCGACACCAGCGGCGACGGCTACCTCGATGCGTGGGCCGGAGACGTCGTCACGGGTCAGTTGTTCTCGGGCGTCAGCCAGTGCCTCGTCGCCTGCGGCGCGAGCGCGAACTACTGCACTGCAGCTTTGAACTCGACCGGATTCGGAGCGGCGATCTCCCATTTGGGCAGCCTCAGCATCACGGCGAACACCTTTGCGCTCGCCTGCACTCATCTCCCGCCTAACGCGACCGGCCTCTTCTACTTCGGCTCGGCGCAGACGAGCACGCCCTTCGGCAACGGCTTCCGCTGCGTGACCGGCAGCGTGGTGCGCCTCAATCGGACTGCAACGGCGAACGCAACGGGCAATGTGGTCCACGGAGTCGACTTCACCACGGCGCCGGTGCAGGGCATCATCACCCCTGGTTCCACGCAGTACTTCCAGTACTGGTATCGAAACCCGGCGGGCGGCGGCGCGGGCTTCAACTTGTCGGACGGACTGTCCGTGACGTTCTGCAACTGAGATTCGAGAGGATCTGCTCGTCGGGAGGGCCCGGCTCTCGACGATCGACGTTTCGACCTGCCCCCGATGCGGCGGACTGCGCAGGTTGATCGCGCTGCACCCCGACGGCTTGGTGGTGAGGCCGCAATCCTCGCTCACTGGGGACTCCGTACCGAGCCTCCGCGGATCCCACCGACGCGAGCGCCGAGAGCGACGCCCCGTCCACACCCTTGGGGTGGGCGGGGCGTTCGTGTTGCATCGACGCATCGCGCTCCGACGCGTCCGGTTGCTTTCACGATCCGATCGTCAACTCGATCGCGTCGGTCAGGCCGATGTTATTCGGCGAGGGAAGCCCACGTCGCGCGTGTAGAACTGCGCGTCCACCCGCACACCGGGCACCAGCGACGGGTCGGAACCCGCCGCGATCCAGCCAGGCGTTGAAGTCGAAGTCGAAGTGTCCCGTGCAGTTCGCTCCCGGGACACACCCTCGCGGAGGACGTGCGGTGGCGGTGGGGCGACGTGAGAGCGTGAGGCAAGCGGACCTGTGGGTGTCGACGAGAGACTTGGCTCGTTCGCTCAGCCCCCCGATCTACGAGCGCATGAATCGAGTCGCGGCCGCGCGCGCCGAACTCACGGCGTATACGCGTTCGCCACCATCCTCGTCACGTTCGGATTCGCCGTCGGCGCGGGCCACACCGCGGTCACGGCTGAGGAGCCCGCGGCGATCGGCACCGACGTGTTCCACCACACGGAGCCGATCGTGAAGACCGTCCACGCCCCGCGCAGCGGCCCGACCGCGGCGTGCGCGGCGAACGTGTCGTTGTCACCCCACGTCACGGTCGCGACGGAGCCGTCGCTTGCGACCGACGCGATCGGCCAGCTCGCATCCTGGTCGTTCGTCGAGAGCTGCGTCACCGGCCCGAACGCTCCGACGGCGGCCAACACGCGCTTCGAGATGCGGCCGCGGTTGCTCGCATTGAGCGCTTGCCATGCGGCGAGCACGTTCCCATCTTCGTCGATCGCGAGCGCGGGGTAGTAAGCGGCGTCGCTCGGCGGTGAGACCTGCTGTGGAGCCGACCAAGCGCCCGCTGCGGGCTTGCGCGCAACCATCATCGCGTGCCCGTCGAGGTAACCGACGGCGACGTCGCCCGCAGCGGTGATGCCGGCCTTGGGATTCCACGTCGCGAGTCCGGTGCCGCTCGAGATCGTCTGCGCGGCGCCGAAGCGCGAGCGCGCTGGCGCGGGTCGGTACGACGCGCCGATCGCCGTCGGCCCCGTGCCGCCCGCGGGTGTCTGCTGCCACACGACGAGGGCCGCTCCCGCTCCGTTCGCGGCGAGGTCGACGAGGCCGGCGCCGACGTTGCCCGCGCTGAGCGTGATGACGGGCGTCCAGACACCCTCAGGATTGCGCGTCATCGTCTGGACGATGCCGCCCAGCGTCCATGCGACGGTCACGGAGCCGTTGTCGATGACGGCCACCTTCGAGTCGAACACATAGCTCCCCGCGACGAGCGTCACGGGCGCCGAGAACGCGCCGCCGACCGGTCGCACTGACGCGACGAACGTGGACGGTACGAACTGTTGCCCGGGGACGATCCACGTCGCGGCCACGACCCCGCTTGCGCCGATAGCGATCTGCGGGGCGAAGCCCGCGACGGACGACGGGTGGATCGGGCCGGCCGTGCTCCAAGCACCGAGGGGCGCGCGCTCGGCGAACACCGCGCCCATCGAGGGCGAAGTCCAAGCCGCAACGACGTACCCGGCGGGGTCGCACGCAACGACGGGCGTTTCGGGAGGGCCCGACGAGACCATCGTCGGCTCGAGCACCTGCACGCCGGTCCAGATTCCGCTGGACTGGCCGATGGAGTGCGAGGCGATGAGCGCCACGGTGGCGACCACCAGCGGAAGGCGTGTTCGCAGCTGGAGCAAGGGAATCCTCGATCGCGAGTGTCTGGGCAGCGGCGGGGGCTCCCTGGCTATCAACGGCAGAACGAGGATGGACGCGGACGGGAGGATGAGGGATCTCGGATGCATAGCTGTTTCTCTATCTGTCGCACGAGGAGGCCGCGCTGGGCCGCGATCGATGTCGAACGCGCGGCCGACCAAGTCGGTCGGAGCGCTGCTCGTGACGACGAGATCAGGGAGTAGCCCCGCAAACACACACCCATCTCTGCATCAGAGAATTACCTGCTGAGTTTGTCCCACAAACCTGATCGAGCGGAAGTGAGCGTCACGGAGTACAAAACCCCTTGTGGGGTGAATCGGTTGTTCGTTGCAGAATTCGACCTGGATGCGGCTTCCTGGCAAGTCGCCGCGACGATGCACTCGCTCGACAGCACATCTCTGCAACACTAAGAGGAGCGTCCACGCAGCCGGGGGGGCCGCAGACAGGTCGAACCCCTCGAGGTCGATCGTCCGGCCCGAATCGTTGAACACCGACTGCGCGTCCGCCCCGGCGACGCGATCGAGAGGTCGACGACGCTGATCGGGCGGACGAACTGCACCACAAAGTGACTCTGCTAGTGCTTTAAAACCTTCCGTTGTTCGCCTGAGTCGGCTGCAATCGCTGCGCGGCCCGCGCGTCCTCCGAGAGGAGAAGTTCGTCCGACCCGACGACCGACCCGGCTCTCGGGTCCCGCCAAGACATTCCTCCGCGCACAGGGTGTGTTCGTCGCGATCACGTTCCCCACGTGACGCTCACGCCGTTCGTCAAGTTGAACGTGCTCGCCGTGCAGAACGCCGCAGCGTTCCGGTACCACACCTGGTAATAGCGTACGGTCCCTGCTGTGCAGCCGCCGCGGACGGAGACCGGCAGGTCGCCGGCCACGGGATACATCGAGGTTCCCCCGACGTTCAGCTTCGTCCGCAGGCGCACGACGGTACCGCCAACACAGCGCAGTCCGTCGCCGAAGGCGCTACCCGCGCCCCCGTTCGTCTGCACCGTTCCCTGGTAGTAGAGCGCCGAGCTGTTCGGCATGCCGCTGCCCGAGAGCACCAACGAATCGTTCGCGATCGAGGCCATGCCGCCAACTGTGAGCACTGCGCCATTCGCATTCATCGAGTTGGCGCAGCCGTGCCCACTCGCACCCGGATTCGTGCATGGGCACGCCGAGCCGCTGCCGTCTCCGCTGCAGAACGTCGTGATCAGCGGAATTTGCTCGTGGACCGAGAGGTAGGCCTGGCCCGCGTTGTTGTTGCACGCGACCGCGAGGTCGAGAGAGCCGTCGCCGTTCCAGTCGCCGAGCTCGCAGGCCATCGGCTGGACGCCGCTGGCAACCGTCTGCGGCGTGCCGAACGCGCCGCCGCCCTGGCCGAGGTAGATCTGGATCCCGCTAAAGCTCGCGATCATCACGTCGACCCGTCCGTCGGAGTTGATGTCCCCGCTGCGCAGGTCGGTCGAGTTCCCCGTGATGGCATAGTCGTGCAGCAAGGTGAACGTGCCGTCGCCCACGCCGTGCCAGACGCCGAAGTGGCCCGCACTGCTCTCGGTCAAGAGATCGAGCACGCCGTCGCCGTCCACGTCCGCGGCGACGAGGCTGCCGATCGGGTAGCTGACCGGCAGATCGAAGGCGTTCTGGAATTGGAAGGCGGGCAGCGGGTTGATGAACACGCGCGCGCCGGTCGTGCGCGCCATCGCCATGTCGGGCTTGCCGTCGTTGTTGAAATCAGCAGCGATCAGGCGCGTGGCCGAGTCCTGGCTCGTGGAGGGCACGATGTGGCCGGCCCCGAACGTCATGTCGCCGTTTCCCGGGAACCAGGTCAGCGCGTAGGAGCTGGAGGTCGAGGCGATCGCGAGGTCGAGGAAGCCATCGCCATCGAAGTCGGCTGTCGCGATGCCGAGCGGCCCGTAGGCGAGCGGATAGACCACGCTGGAGGCCGTGAACCCGCCGAGGTGGTCGTTGCGTAAGATGTGGACGTCCTGGTGCCACACGACGGTGATGCCGGCGGCGATATCCATCCAGCCGTCTCCGTCGAAATCGCCCAGGCCGAGTGCCTCGGCCGAGACAAGCGGGATCTCGTAGTTCGCGCTGAAGTCGGCGTTCCCGTTGCCGAACTTCACGTCGATGCGGCCTCCGCCCTGGCCCAGGTTGGTCGTGACGAGGTCGAGGTTGCCGTCGTGATCGAAGTCCGCCTGGGCCATCTGCCGCGGCATCTCGGCCGCGAAGTCGAAGTCAACACGTGGCTGGAACTGCAGGCTTTGCGCGGAGGCCGCTCCGGAGAGGGCGAGGACGGGGAGAGAGAGCCAGATGCGGTGCAACGGGGAGGTGTTCATGATGCACTCCATAGTCCCTCCGAATCGCGGCGCGCGCGTCCGCCCTTGTGCGTACGCGAAGCGGAACATGGTCGCATCCCGAGCCGCGCTCGCCCGAGACCATCATCGAATCCAACGGTGCGGTACCAGCAACCCATGAGCTTGGTCAATGGCATTGAAGGACGTCCTGCGTCCGAAGTGCGACGCGAGCCACGCTCGGCGAAACGACAGCGCCACCCTTGTCGAGCCCTTCCTCGCGGACAGCCGTGTCGGTTTCGACCGCTGCCTACGTCAACTTCATGTGGAGGTATGGGTCTTTCGAACAGTTGCGCAGAGACGAAGCTCGAGGCTCGGCCTAACAGCCCGTAGTGAAAGTGGCCTTCTTGAGCGACCGACTCACGCGGCGACCGCTCTCGGGCCAGGGTTCAGGTAGTTACCGCACCTGTCCGCGAACTTCGTGCAGTGAGTTCGAGCGGCGATAAATAGACGCACGCACGCGTTCCGAAGCGCCGCCAACAAGTTCGCACCTCGGGCTGCCCCCTTCGGGATGCCCCTGCCGAACAGCGTGCGCATCGCCTCCTTCTCGGGGACTGGAGGCTACGGCCGCGGATCATCCAAACTCAGGCGGCGCGACGACTTTCACCACGGGACCCTACGGCAGCCACGTCACCCGACAATCCGTTCGTCAAATTGAACGTCTCCGGATTGCAGAACGGCGCCGCGTTGCGGAACCAGCACTGATACGTGCGGATGCAACCGCCCGCCGTGATCGCGCCCTTCACCGAGATCGGGACGTCTGCGCCGATGGGATACGTCGACGTACCGGCGGCGTTGATCTTGATGCCCAGGCGCGTCACAGCTCCACCCGTGCAGCGCAGTCCATCACCGAACACGACGCCCGCACCATTGTTGATACGCGTCGTGCCCTGGAAATACAGAGCCGACGAGTTGGGCATGCCGCTGCCGGTCAGCGCGAACGAATCGCTGCTGACGCTCGCGGAGCCGGCGCCCGCAAGGTGCCCACCGGCGGGGTTCGCGGAGTGCGGACAGCCGTTGCCGGCTGCGCCGACGCTGCCGCACGGGCAGTTGCCGCTGTCGCCGAAGCAGTAGCCGACCGGCGGCGTCGGTGCTCCGACCGTGAACTGGAACCAGTGGATCGCGAGCGGTTCCGTCTTCAACACCGGGACGGACGAGGACGTGACGCCGTCGGTGATCTGGAAGTCCATGGCCAACGGCACGGCCGGGAACTCCGGACCGTTGACGGCGGCGTCGGGGAAGTCGACCACGTTGCCGGTCTGGAAGTCGTTCGGAGCGGCGGGCTGATCGTTCCCGAACTGGTAGTTCGTCAGCGCCAGGAAGTAGGTGCCGGGCGCGAACGTCGCTTGCAGCGTCGACTCGAAATTCACTCCGCCGCCCGGCAGCGTGATCGGCGTGTCGTCGTTTCCGAAGAACGGAATCGCGTTCAGGTTCGAGTCGTACACCCACAGATCGGTGTCGGTCTGGTGACCCTGGTTTTCGGTCGTGATCGTGACCGTGCCCGGCGCGAACACGCCCGGCACGGCGACCGGTGTTTCCGGGACGGTTTCCATCGTCACCGCGTACGGCGACGTCGTCGCGCCGGTGCCGCTGATGCGGTAGTAGATCTCCTCGCCTTTCCCAAACCCGTACCACTGGTTGTAGATCCCCAGCGTCGTCGTGAGCGTCGTCTGCATCTGGATGTCTGTGTTTTGCTGGATCACGCCGCCGATCTGGCTCAAGCCGCGGATCGTGCCCTGGTATCCAGGCGTGCCTGTCGTGGTGATCACCAGGCGATGACGGTAGATGCAGATCGGCAGCGCGCACGTCTGGATGCGGAAGGTGTCCGCCGTCGACACGAGCGTGCTGCCCGTCGTGAGGCTCGTGCCCGTCGTCGTGCCCGTGAGGAAGTCGCCCGCCCTCATGCAGGCGACGGGGGTGGCCTCGGCCTTCGTGCTGTTCGGCTCGACCTCCGGGAAATTGGTTTGCGCGGAAGCGGTCGCCTCAGCGAGGCAGAGGACCGCGAGAAGCGCGAAGCCGTGTGTCTTGAACTCGATCATGATCGAAGTCTCCGCGCTTGATGCGCCTGGGAATTGGACTTCCAAGCGCGTGAGCCCGCGGCGCTCGACCTGACATCCAGAACGACATTCCCCGGCCGCTCCGGCCGTACCTCGCGACCCTGTTTGGGCCGCGTTCTCGCGGGAATCCCGCAGCGGTGACGCTCGTTAGGTCGCTTGGTCGCCCTGCGGAGCGGATCACAGCATACCGCCACCCGCCTACGCCTGCTTTTGAGGCACAGGAGCCGCTGACTTGGGGTTGACCCGGGTTCGAGTCGGGGCGTTCGAGCGCCTGAGCTACTCGGCAAGTTCGAACTCACGCGGATCTCGAGCGGGCGCGATCCGTGCCCTTGAACGTCCGCGCACATCCGAATCGTCGGACTCGCCGCGCCAGGCTCCCTCGAGGCTCTCGACCCCGATGTCGAGGCCTCGATCGAGCCGGATCCGACTTGTCGGAAGCACTTTCCGCCGTCCCCGCTCAAGCCACCGGTCATTCCGCTCGATACGGAACGCGGTTCGTGCCCTGCCCCACAGGTCGCGAGTGTCCAAGTCCGCACCTTCGCTCCGCCGCCCCAACGCGCGGAAGCGTCGCATTCCAGCCTGCTTCGAGCACCCCACACGAGGTCCCCCAGATGAGTCTTGGGAAACTTGCGAGCCTCCTCGCCATCACAGCGCTTGCGCTCGCCTTCCAGAGCTGCGCCAAGTCGTCGTCCGACAGCCTGAACACGATCTCGACCGCGGTGCAGGACCTCACGGTCGATCCGTCGGGCAAGACGACCGTCGTGACCTTCGCGTCGTCGGACGGGTTCGCTTCGATGTGGGAAGGGAACTTCGCCTGCGACGGCGGCCAGACCGCGAACGGCGTCGCGATGGCGGGCAACGACGTGACCGTCGTGTGGAGCGCGCCTGTTTCGCCTTCCGACATGGTGCGCGTCATCGGTCTGCACCAGATCTCGAACGCGTTCCACGCGGTGACGACGAGCGACAGCTCGGCGCCCACGTTCACGATCACCAACGGCACGCAGACCGCGGGGCTCGGCGGCGACACGTTCGACGTGCAGTTCGCCGGAGTTCACGTCGTCGAGAGCGACGTCGAGTTGCTTTCGCACTGGGAGCTCAAGATCGGCACTACGACGCTCGTCCTCACCGGCTCCACGATCGTGTTCGACGAGATGACGCAGAGCGCAACGTTCACGCTCGGGACGCTGGCCAACCTGCACTCGGACTTCACGCTCAAAGCGACCGCCGTTCACGCAGTCTCCGACGTGCTCGTTTCGTCCAGCGTCGTCGCGGGAACTGCGACCGGTGACACGACGGCGCCGACGCTGGTCGGCGCGACGCAGAACCTGACCGCCGACGAGTACGGCCGCATCGTCGACTTCCAGTTCAGCGAGGCCATGGACCCGGTCTTCTCGGTTCAGCTGTCGCACTTCGGCGTCGCTACGCCCGCGATCGCCGTGAACGTCTCGCGCCCCGCCGACGACACCCTGGAAGTCACCTTCAACCAGCCGATGGTGCCGGGCGTCGACACGGTCGACCTCTCCACGCTCGTCGACGCGCACGGCAACGCCTTCGTCGACGCGACCGAAGCGATCGCGCAGCCCTCGCCGGTCGTGAACGCCTTCGACGGACTGCCGGTCGCGACCACCGTCGCGAACGCGGGCGGCGACACGATCACGGTCGTCACGACACAAGCCCTCGATCCGCGCACGGCCGTCGATCCGGCGGCGTGGACGCTCGACGTGGCCAGCGTTCCGATCGACCTCACCGCCCAGTTCCTCGACTACGACCTGCTCACGAAGACGCTGACGATCACGCTCGACTTCGACATGCACAACGCCGACGCGTTCACCGTCACCGGCGTGTCGACGCTCGACGTCGACGGCCAGACGTTCGCGCTGTCCTCGGGCGGCGCAGCGTCGGGCGATGCAACCGCGCCGACGGTCACGAGCGTGACGCAGAACCGCAACGTCGACGCGACCGGAAAGACGCTCATCGCGCTCTTCTCGGAAGACGTCGAGCAGGCGACCGCGGAAGCGCTCACGAGCTACTCCGTGTCCGGCACGCAGACGCTCATGACCGCGACGCAGATCTCGCCCACTTCCGTGCAGCTCGCGTTCGACGCGCTGCTCGTGCCCGGCGACGTGACGTTCGGCGTGCAGGACGTGACCGACCTGGCCGGCAACACGATTGCGACGGCCGTCGGTATCCCGATCGCCACGACCGACAACGCGGCTCCGAGCCCGCTGACCTTCGCAGCGCACGCGATCCAAGGTGCTGACAACGACACGGTCAACGTCGGCTTCGACGACGACATTATCCAGAGCGAGATCGAGACGGCCGCGAACTGGCACGTCGAATCGCCCGTCGGCAACGTCGTCTCCACCGTGGGCGCGACCGTCGTCTACACGCCTGCCGGCAAGAGCGCTGTGCTGACGCTTGCGAACGGCGTCGACTTCCAGCGCGGCGACGACGCCTCGGTCCACTTCACCGGTTGCCGCGACATCTCCGGCAACACGGTCACGACGACGGTCCTGAGCGGTGCGGTCGACGCCGAGACCACGCTGCCGACCGTGCACACGATCTATCGCGACGCGAGCTTCGCCGACACGGTCGTGATCGTGTTCAGCGAGCCGTGCAGCCGCATCGACGACCTGTTCGACGCCGTGCTCAACCCGACCGGCACGCGCTACGTGCTGCGCGATTCGGGCGGCATCCAGCGCGGCATCGCGACCGCCGCGACGAGCCAGTCGAGCGGTCTCAGAGCGAGCGTCTCCTTCGGCATCGTCGTCGCTCCGAGCGACACGATCGACGTGCTCGGAATCGCCGACCTGTGCGGCAACCCGATGTTCCCAGCCATGGCCGTGGCCACGGTGGCTTCCGACGCGAGCGTGCCCGCGCTCATGACGGGCTCGTCGACGCTCGCTCCGTTCTCGGGCGAGAGCAACGACGTGGTCACGGTGGTCTTCGACCGGCCGATGAGCCCGTGGACGTTGCTCGATACCTCGCACTACACGATCACCGGCTCCGGCGCGGTCAGCCTCGGCTCGGCCGTCCTGAGCTTCGACGGAACGAGCACCGTCACGATCGCGCTGCGCTCCGGCACGAACGACGATCTGCAGACGGGCGCCGGCTACGACGTGTCCGTCAACGGCGTGTGGTCGGCGCAAGGCGTGCAGCGCAGCGTCGCCGATGTGGAGACCTCGATCCCGGCGCTGGGGGACGTCACCGCGCCGACCGTTCCGGTGGGCATGGTGCGCATCGACCCGACGAGCGCGAACGCGCTGCTCGTCGAAGCCGACGAAGCGCTCGACCTCGCCTCTGCGCAGACGGCGGCGAACTACGACTACGACTCGGGCAACATCGCGACCTCGGCCTTGCGCCTCGGCCTGCGCACCGTCCGCGTCGTCTTCGCCGTGACGCCTGTGATCGGGCAGGACCTGCAGTTCACGCTCACCGATCTGGCGGGCAACGTCTCGGGCACCATCACGCGCGCCGTCACCGCGGCCGACGCGTCCGGGCCGCTCGTCTCCAGCGTGGCGGGCGTCATCCGTCCGGGTTGGGGCGGCGACGTGGTCAACGTCACGTTCAGCGAGCCGGTGACCACCGCGACCGCGTTGAGCGCGTCGAACTACACGATCACGAGCGGCAGCCGCACGCTCAGCATGATCAACGCACGCCTCTCGTACTCGAGCATCACGAACATGGCCTCGATCCGGTTCGCGAACGGACAAGAGCTCGACGGGACGGCGGCCGTGTCGGTCACGGTCGGCAACGTGCGCGACCAGAGCAACAACGTCATGCCGGCCACGATCGTCGTCGGCGGTGCTGTGACCGGAGACACGACGGCGCCCTCGATCGGATCGTCGTTCGTCAACTGGCACGACGATGCGAACGGGCTCGTGGTCGACGTGCTCTTCAGCGAGGACGTGGACACGAGCTGGACGAGCAACACGGCCAACTGGACCGCGTCCGGCGGCCAGACGATCTCGTCCGTGACGATGCCGGAGCGCAACCACGCTCGCGTCGTGCTCGGCTCGGCCCTCACGGCCGCGCAGACGCTCTCCATCAATACGGTTCCGGACGTGGCCAACAACGTTTCGGCGCTGCTCACGGCGGACCCGATCGAATGAGGGAAGGTATTTCCTTTCACGGTCTCGGCCTGCTGGACGAGCGGTCGGCGCAGCGCGTGCCGCTCGCGGAGATGCTCCGCGATCGGCGCGTGCCGTCCCGCTCCAGGCGTGCGCTGAGGTGCCGGCCGCACGAAACCGTGCCCCTGCCTTCAGATGGCGATCGATCACGCTCGATAGGTGGAAATCGAGGTGCTGACCCCCGCGAGATGGGTCCCTGCCCTCGTTCGACGGTGAAGCCGTCCGAGGAACGAACGTGAGCCCGCAGGTCCCCGAGAAGAACCTCTTCGTCGAAGACGTGGTCACCGCCCTGACCGGGCCGGTGGACGCGCGTGGAAACTCCACGACTGCGTTGCGCGATCAGATGAGCCGCGCGACGGCGGAGTTCGACCAGCGCACGGCCGAAGCGTTCGCGCGTTCCTTGCTGGAATCGTTGTGCAACACCGAGGAGATCGACGTGCGCCGCCTCGAGGCGCTCCTGATCCTGGGGCTCGCGCATCCGCACATCCTCGTGCAGCACCGCATCTCGCTGCGCGCCGAGGGCAAGCGCCTCGCGACGATGCTCGAGCACATGGGCGAGCACGATCGAGCACGCTGCCTGGCCGAGACCATCGAGATGAACGTCGGACCGGACGACGGCTTCGTCGTCGAGGCCGAAGAATCTCCCGCGCAGCCCGCCGAGGGCGCGCCGGGCAAGCGCTCCGCCAAGTCGAAGCCCAGCCTGGCCGAACAAGAAGACACGGAAGCGCAGATCGCCGAGTTCCTCGCGCGCGCCGACAAGTGCGCTGCGAACGGCAAGACGCACGAAGCCATCCGCTGCCTGCAGGAGGTCGTCGCCCTCGATCGCAACCGCCGCGACGTCGTGCGCATGATCCGCGACCTGCGCTGGGGCGAGAACGAGCGCAAGGCGCGGAACCAAAAGCGCGCGAAGGCCGCGGGCGTGTTCCTGCTCCTGTGCGGCCTGGCCTATGGCGTTTACTGGCGCGAAGAGCACATCGACACCTTGTACGCCGACATCCCCGCCGCGAAGGGGGATCTCGCATCGCTGCGCCAGCGTCTCGACTCGATCGAGTCGTTGCTTGCGTCGAACTACGTGTGGATCGGCATGTCGGCCGTCGTGCGCGAGCAGGACCGGCTGCACCGCCAGGTCACCACCGCCGAAGCCAAACAAGCCGAAGTCGAGCACGAAGCCGCGGTCGTGCGCGCGCAGAAGAGCGAAGACGCCAAGGCCTCGTTGAGCCGCGGGATGCTGCTTGCGCAACAAGGGCACTTCGAAGAAGCGCTCGTCGATCTGCGTCACGCCCTCGAGCTGTCCGACGCCACGTGGCCGGAACGCAAGCAAGTCGAAGCGAACGTGGCCGCCATCGAGGCCTGGTTGAAGAAGACTCCCTGACCACCAACCCGACCCCATCCCCATGACCTTCCTCAACCGATGGCTGACCACCAGCCGTGTGCGCGTCGCGAGCAAGCGCGTCGCCAAGGAGCCGACGGCTCGCGCCTACGCTGATCTGGCGCAGGAATACGCTGTCGTCGGCGACCTCGAGGAGGTCGTGAAGGCGACCGCCGAAGGGCTGCGATTGTTCCCGGGCGACACCGAGCTCAAGCGTCTCGAAGCGCGTGCGCGCGCGATGCTGCTCGAAGGCCGCACACGCGAACTGCAATTGGAGATCAAGTCCGCGCCGCGTCCCGCGCTGTGGAAGGAACTGTGCGAGATCCTGCTCGAAGCCGGCAAGGTCGCGCGCGCCGAAGAAGTCGCCGTCGAGTGGTTCCAGGCGACGAAGAGCGGCGAAGCGCAACTCCTGCGCGCGCGCGCCCGCGCCGAACGCTTCTTCGCCGATCGCCGTCGCGACGACGGACGTCTGGCGGTCGAGCTGGTCGAGTCAGCGGCAGAGCTGATGCCGGCCGACGCGCGCCCGCTGCGCTTGCACCTGCAAATCGCCTCGCGCGTCGGTGCGTGGAGCGACGCGCGCCGCGTGATGGCGCGCCTGCTCGAGCACTTCCCGGGCGATCCGTCGCTCGAGGCACGCTTCCGGACATTGCTCACTTTGGCCGAGACGGCGAAGACGCTCGACCAAGCGCTGCGCGACGTCGAGAAGTCCGGTCGCCTCGCTGACGACGAGCCCGAGAACGTACGTCCGAACGCGTCGGGCAGCATCCGCCCGCTCCTGCAGGCGATGCTCCAAGAGCCCGGCGTGCAAGCGGCCTTCTTCGTGCGCGGCGGAACCGCACTCGTGCAAGGTCCCAAGGGCGCCACCGCCGAACGCACCGCACGCGGTGTGCGCGAGATCGTCGGGAGTTGCCGCACGGCTGCGCGCAAGCTGGGTCTCGGTCAAGCCAACGAAGTGCGCATCGAAGGCGGCTTCGGAACGCTGCTCGTCGCGCCCGGCGAGATCGGCACGGGCGCTTTGTGGTGCTCGGGCGACGTGACGCGCGTGCACGAGGAACGCCTGCGCGACCTGTCTTCGGCCGCGGGGAACATGAGCGAGGAAGAAGCATGAAGCACGTCCTCGAACCGATCGCGCGCACCCCGGGTGTGCGCCTCGCGATGATCGTGACGCCCGACGGTGTCCCGATCACCGTGCACGGCGAGCGCCGCAAGGCGAACGAGGGCCCGCGCTCGGGTGCTCCGGATCGTCGCCAGCGCGACCAGGGCGTCGACTCAGCCGACGACGTGCACGCGATGGCGGCACTCGGCTCGGGCTGGATGAGCGAAGTCACGCGCGCCGTCGCGCCTCTTTCGTGGAGCGTTCCGCAACGTCTCGTGCTGCGCGCCGCGCGCGGCACCTTGATCGCGATGCAGGCGCCGGGTGCGCTCTTGCTCGTCGTTCTCGAGAGCGGAATGCGCGCCGAAGACCTGCGCCTGCCGATGGAAGGTGCCGTCGCGCGCATGCAACGTCACCTGCGCACGATCGGACATCGTGTTCCGACGGCGATCACAACCGAATCCGGGCCCGGCGTTCTGCCGGAGCTCGACACGCAGCCGAGCATCCTGCCCGCGTCATCGGAACAACGCGATGCGGCGGGGGAAGTCCCCCCAACAGGAACGAACAGGGTTTCGACAACCGGGAGCGAGAACCCCGAAGACTCCGGGGAATGAACCATGGTCCAGATCAACTTCGCCCAAAGACAGGTCAACGCCAAGATCGTCTATTACGGCCCCGGGATGTCGGGCAAGACGACGAACCTCGAGATCGTGCACCAGCGTGCACCCTCTCCCAACCGCGGTGACCTGACCTCCATCAGCACCGACGGTGACCGCACGCTGTTCTTCGACTTCATGCCGCTCGATCTCGGCACGGTCGCGGGCATGCGCACGTGCTTCCAGATCTACACGGTGCCCGGCCAGGTCTACTACAACAGCACGCGCAAGCTGGTGTTGCAGGGGACCGACGGCGTCGTGTTCGTCGCCGACAGTTCCGCGTCGATGGTCGAGGAGAACCTCGAGTCGATGCGCAACCTCGAGCAGAACCTCGCGGAGTACGGGAAGACGCTGGCGCAGATGCCGCTGATCATCCAGTACAACAAGCGCGACCTGCCCGACGCGATGACGGTCGAGGAGCTCAACAAGATCCTGAACCCGTACAACGCGCCGTTCTTCGAAGCGATCGCGAACACGGGACAAGGTGTGTTCCCGACGCTGAAGGCGCTCGCCGCGCGCGTGCTCGAGAGCATCCACACGGGTGCGAAGAGCGCATCGGGTCCGACGGTGATGACCGGACAGACCGGGTTCTATCCGCAGGCCGCTGCGCAAGCGCCGTCGGCTGCGAGCGCACAACAACGCCTGCACCAGACCGGCTTCCACGCCGCTCCCGCCGCCGGGCACGCCAACCCGACCATCGGGCAGACACGGCCCTTGTTGCAGACGGGCTTCAACCAGGCGCCGAACATGCAAGCCGGCGCACAGCGGTCGATGCAAGCAGGTGCACCTACTCCGATGCAAGGACATGGGCCGGCCGCCGATCCGCTCGCGCGCACGCAGGTGCACGCGCCGCCTTCGATCCCGCTGCCGCCGATGCCGTTGCAACCGGGCATGGTTCCGGTGGTCGGCCATAGCGGCGGACAATCGATGCCCGCTCAACACGGCTATGGCCAACAACCGGCCGGACAACCGGGCATGGTGATGATGCAACCGCCGCAGCAACAGCCCGGTCCGGGCAACTCGTTGCACATGTTGCGTCCCGAAAAGTCGCAGGCCGGTGCAGCCGCCAAAGCTCAACCGCAACAACAAGCGGCAGCCGGCACGTCGAAGACGCGTCCGCTCCCGGGTGCTGCTCGTCCGGCAGCCAGCAAGCCGGCCGCGAACAACACGGCGGCACCGCGCATCCAACCGCGCGCAGCTCCGCTCCCGACGCCCGCTGCGGGCGGCAAGAAGCGGGGGATGTACATCCTCCTGTTCGTCGGCGTCGCCTTCGCACTGGCGGCCGTCGTGGCCAAGATCGTCCTCAAGCTGTTCTAGAAAGGAGTCGCTCCCATGGTGTCCGACCAAAAACTTCGCCGGGATCGCCTCGTGTTCTACGAGCGCGACGTGGTCCGCTTCGACGGCGAGCTCGATGGTTTCCTCGAACTTTCGGGCGCGCGTTGCGCGCTGCTCATCGACAAAGAAGGTCACCTCGTGACGCGCCGCGGTGATGCGGTGCAGACGTCGCTCGAATCGATCTCGGCCCTCGTGGCCGGTTCGTTCGCTGCGACGCGCGAGATGGCGAGGCTGCTGGGTGAGGAGCAGTTCACGACGCTCTTCCACCAGGGGAGCCGCGACAGCATCCAGATCTCCTTGGTGGGGGATCGCGCTCTGTTCGCGATGGTTTTCGACGAGCGCACGAACCTCGGGTTGGTGCGGTACTACTCGGTCGAGGCCACGAAGCGTCTGAGCGAGATCCTGGACGAGATCGACGGGCGCACGGGTGAGACGGAGTCGCTGTCGAGTGACTTCTCGACGAGTGCGACAGCCGCGCTGGACAAGCTCTTCTAACTGGAGTTGCTTCGAGGACGCGGCGTAGCTGCCGCACCGCGTACGTCGCGGTGCAGCGCCGCGCCAGCGGCGCCAGCAGTAGACCGAGCCCGCTCCGTGCCGGTCTGCCCTCTGCACGCGCGCACGATGCGGGTCACCGCCGCGCGCCCGGTTCACTGCTTCTTCTGCATCGAGTTCATCATCTTGTCGACGCCCAGGAGCTCGAGCACCTCGGGCTTCGTCTCGCCGACTGCCGCAGGAAAGTGGCAGCGGAAGCAGTTGTTCGTGATCGCGTCGCCGTTCTCCGCGACGTGCTGTCCATCGTGGCAGCGGAAGCAACCCGGCGAATCCTGGTGACCGCTGTAGTCGGGGTACGTGCCCCACGTGATGCCGAGAGCGGGGTACACGTTGCGGGCATGCAAGTCGGCGAGGACGAGCCCGGCTTCTTTGATCTCGTCGGCGCGCGCTTTCGCGACCTCGGGATGCGTCGACGCGTAGGACTTCTCCAACGCCACGGGGATCTCCGCCGCCGCCGCTTCGCGCGTCGCATACTCGGCCGTCAGGATCTCTACGGCTTTTTTCTTCAGGAACGGCAGCGTGACCGGGAGCCGGCCCGTCGCGATCGCATGGTCGACCGCGGGCTCGGGCATCTCGAACTGATGCGCGGGACGGTTGTGGCAGTCGAAGCACTGCATCGTGATCCGCGGCGCGTTCGCGAACGAGGCTGCATCCTCACCCTTGAGGACGTACGTGCGCTTCACGCCGGTCTTCGTGTCGACCGACTCGACGAGCGGGATCCGCCTTCGTTGTGCGTCGGACGCGACGAAGCGGATCTCGATGTCGTCTCCGTTGTGGGCGCCGTGGATGCCGCCCATCTGTCTTCCGCCGATGTTCATCGTCAGCAACGTGGTCTCGGGCGTGTTCGTCGCGTCCGAGGCGTAGCGCTGGATCAGCTTGACCTTCGCGGCCGCGGGCTGCTGCTTCCAATGACAGTTCTCGCAGGTCTGGGCAGCCGGAACCATCAACCCGCGCTCGATCGGGCCCCTGACCGGATACGGCACGCTGTCGGTGAGCACCGCGAGCAGCTGATGCGTCCCCTGCAGCTTGGCCTTGAAGAACCCGACGTTGCCTTCGCCCACGTGGCAATCGACGCAGTGGATCGCGGCGTGCGGGCCCTCTGTGTACGTGCGCTCCTCCGCATCGTGCACCGGATGGCACGAAAGGCAGAACTCGTTGCTCTCGAGATGGTGCACGGCGCTCTGCGCACCTTGCGCGACGACGAGCAGGTTGAAGGCCGAAACGATCAACAGGAACACCGCGAGCTTCAACCACGCGGACCGAGTGGTGTGGGCCTCCCCGATCCTTTGCGCGAGGCGCCGCCGTCCGAACCACAAGCCGATCGGCGTGATCACCACCCCGAGCAGCACGATGACGATGGCGACGGCGTTCGCGACGCCGATGTAGGGCACTTCGAAGCCGGTGCGCAATCGCGCGGGCAACAGGCACACCCAACCGATGATGCCGGTCAGCACGAGCCCGAGCCCGAGCATCGCCAACCAGTGGCTGGTGAAGATCGCGACGCCGGGACGCTTGGCATCGCCGCTCTTCTCCGAGACACCGGGGGGGACGGGCTCGCTCATGATCGCAGGGTATCAACGATCCCGGGCCCATCTCAAAGTCGGGCACTCCTGGCCTGATCCGCCGGCGGGGTCGAATGCTCACACTCGCGCGAGGTGCCGTTTCCTCCGTGTCTGCACGCGAGCACAGAAACCCAAGACGCTAGGCAATCGAGACGCGCGCGATTAATGTTCCCGGCCATGGAGAGCGGTATGTCGACTCGAACGGCGTCTCATTCAGGGAGTTGAGACCGCGCGATGGGTTCCCCCCCCGCCCTCGCCCAACAGCATGTGCGACGAAGATCGCCGGCGCGCGCTCGCGTCGGTGAAGCGTTGATCGTCGTCGCGCTCGGTTTGTCCGCGTGTCGTGCACCCGACCACGCGGACTCCGCGCCGGACCACCCTGCGCCGTCGCCGACACAAGCAGAAGCGTCGTCGGCATCGCCGACAAAGGCTCAGGCGCCCGCGAACGATGCAGCGCAGTCGGACGCCGCTCCAAAGTCGGCCGGAATCGCCGCCCTCGACCCGATGGTGAAGTCCGAGCCGACTCCCACGACGTCGAACCCGACGCCTGCACCGCAGGGTGCGTCGCCCGCACAAGAGAATCCGACGCCGGCCGTCGTCCCGACCCACGAGCCGAGCACAGCGCCCGTCGTGTCGGACGATCTCGCGCTGCACGGCATGCTCTCGTCCCAACTGCGCGCGCGCGCGAGCGGCGGCGCTCACGACGTCGACGCGTACGGTCTGCTCGCGCTCGACGTGGGGACGCTCGGGAAGGACTCCGTCACCGGTCACTTCCTCGGACGAATGAGCTGGGACGTCGACGGTCGCGGCAACGACGAATCGAAACAGAAATTCGGCGGTTTGCAGGACATCGACGGCAACGCCGTCGTGCTCGATCTGTACGAGGCTTCGGCCCAGATCGAGAAGCCGTTCGGTGCTCCCGTGTTGTTGCGCGTCGGACGCCAGACCGACTACCTCACGCCGGAGCTCGCGCACTACGACGGCGTGCGTGTGGAGACGGAGCCGATCGGCAAGGACAAGCTCGTCGCCGGCGTGTACGGCGGTGTGCCGGTGCGCATCTACGCGGGGACTTCGATCCAAAATCAGCTCGCCGGCGTGTTCGCCGAGGCGCAGCCGTGGACCGGCGGGCGCGTGCGCGGGGACTGGATGTACGTCCACCAGTCCGAGGACACCAACGACTTCCGCAACGACCTGCTCGGTCTCTCGCTGTGGCAACAGTTGGGTACGCACACCACCGTCGACGCCGGCTACACGCGGCTCGATCAGAAGGACCGCGACGTGCGCTTGCGCGCGACGTGGGACGACGGCGACGGGGACCTGACCGTGCAAGCGGGCTGGTACCGGTTGCTCGAAGCCCAGGCCGCATTCGCCGACGAATTCGATCCGTTCTTCACGACGCTGCTCGAGCACCAGCCCTTCGACCAGTATCGGCTGCTGGTGTCGAAGGTGCTCACCTCTCACCTGCACGTCGACGTCGGCGGCGACGTGCGGCGGCTCGACTCTTCCGGCGACGAGAGCCAGTTCAACCACGACTACGAGCGCGGCTACACGACGCTCGTCGTATCCGGGCTCACGTCGTTCGACCTGGCACTCTCGCTGACGGCTGACTACTGGAACAGCAGCGACCGCGACATCCAGACGTGGGGGCTCGACCTGACGTGGGAGCCGAACCACGACTGGCGTCTGTCCGTCGGCTCGAGCTACGCGCTCTACAAGTACGACCTCGCGCAGGACACCGAGCGCGACAACGTCCGCGTGTGGTACACGCGCGTGCACCGCCAGATGGGGCCCGCGTGGACCCTCGACGGTGCCTTCGAGTACGACGACGAGGACGTCGACGACTACACCCAGCTCCTGGCAGGTGCGACATGGCGATTCTGAACGTGCGGCTCGACCGTCGAACCGCCGTAGCGGTGACGCTTGCAGGCCTGATCGTGGCGACGATCGGCGCGCTCGCCGGCTGTGTGCTCTTCAGCGGCGAGGGCCCGGTGAAGCGCGCGTGGGCCTTCAGCCACCGCCTGCACACGACCCTCGACATCTCGTGCACCGACTGCCACGCCGATGCGGAGTCGGGTGACGAGCCGGGCATGCCGCGGTTGAGCACCTGCCGCCTGTGCCACGCCCAGATCGACGAAGGCAAGCCGCCCGAGCGCAAGGTCGACACGTTCTTCGACGAGGGGAAGTTCCGCACGGTCGACCGGGGCGCGCTGGGCAAGGAGGTCGTGTTCTCGCACTCGCGTCACGTCGCGTCGGGCACCGAGTGCAACGTATGCCACACCGGGATCGGCGAGAACGACGATGCGCTGCTGCTCCCGCGCGCGAGCATGGACACGTGCACGAGCTGTCACGCGAGCCGCAGCGTCGCCTCCGCGTGCGCCACGTGTCACACGACGATCCGCGCCGAAGTCGCGCCGGCGTCGCACGAACAAAACTGGCAGTTCCGCCACGGGGGCGTGTGTCGCCGCGGTTCGACCGAGACGGCCGATCGCTGCACGCTCTGTCACCAGGAGACGAGCTGCGCCGCGTGCCACATGACGATGCTGCCTCGCGATCACACGAACCAGTGGCGTCGCGTCGGTCACGGCATCTCCGCCTCCCTCGACCGCGACCGCTGCGCCGCGTGCCACCAACCGGACTCGTGCGTGCGCTGCCATTCGACGGTCCAGCCGGCGAGCCACACCGGGAGCTTCGGGTCGCCGCGCGACAACCACTGCCTCGGATGCCACCAGCCTCTCAGCTCGGAAGGTTGCGTCGCTTGTCACCCAGGCACGCCGAGCCACGCGCTGGCTCATCCCAAGCCGATGGACCACAACCCGGCCATGAACTGCCGCCAGTGCCACATCCCGGGCGGGGTGCAGCCCCCCATGCCGCACGTCGACAACGGCGACAACTGCAACAGTTGCCACCACTGAGGCGCAATTCGACGTCCGAGGCCACGTCCAGACGACCGGGTCGGGTGCGCTCCTCCGGCCGAAGCGCTTGCGCCCGGGTGCCTCCACAGCTAGCCTACCCGGCCTCGAATTGCGGGCATCCCCCTTGCCGGAAGGCAGGTGTCGGGTGCTGCTTCGACGGCTTCACCCCTCACCTCCCTTCTTCCGAGTTCTCGTCATGGCACGTGTCTGTTCGATCTGCAGCAAGCGCACCGAAGTCGGCAAGATCGTCGCGCGCCGCGGTCTCCCGAAGAAGAAGGGTGGCGTCGGCTTGCGCTGCACCGGTCGCACGCTGCGCAAGTTCAAGCCGAACATCCAGAAGGTTCGCGCTGTCATCGACGGCGTGCCGCAGCGCATCCGGCTGTGCACGCGCTGCCTGAAGCGCGGCAAGGTCGACAAGGCCACGCGCGGCAAGCTCAAGCTGGCGTCCTGATTAGCGCAGTCAGTCCGACCCACTTCTAGAGTCTCCGCCGGCGGGTGAGACCCACGCCGGTTTTTGCTCGGGCACGGTACAGGCGTTCTTGCTCGGGCACCGTACAGGCGGGTGTCTGTGACGCGGGCTCCGAGGTCACCGCTCCGCCCTCCTCGCGCGGATCCGATTCGCTCGTGGGACCGACCCGTCGACAGCGACTTTCCGACTTCTCAGGGCCGGTTCCGTGACGCTTCACGACCACTCCGTCGCCTCGAGTCAGGAAAAGTTTCGAACTTGATGGGCAAGTCACAGCCTTTACTTGCCGAAGACTCCCCTGATGTCGTGGCGTTCGCGCCGGTATGGCGCACAACCACGGACCCAAGGTCCAAGGAGTTTTCTCTCATGGCGATGAAGAAGAAAGGTCGGAAGAAGGCAGGCAAGAAGGGCGCACGCAAGGGCGCGCGCAAGAAGGCAGCGAAGAAGGGCCGCCG
>JBBQNP010000070.1:0-22832 GCA_038330085.1 Planctomycetota bacterium
GCGCTCAGCTCATCCTGAAGTACGACTTCGCTTCGCCGCGTGATTCCGCCTTGTGCCAACCGGTCTTCGATCGCAACCCCAATGCATCCCGTCCAAACGCCCTGAACACGAGCGCGAGCGGCACGAGCACGACGAAGAACACGACGAACAACCCGAGGCGCATCACGATCCAACCGATCGGTGCCGCGACGAGCATCATGAGCATGTAGGGCAGGCGCAGTGCGGTCGGTCGCGCGAGACCGACGAGCCACAGTGCGACGCCGAATGCGGCGACGATGATCGCGGCGGTGTTGCTACCGCCCCAGCGATGCACGGCCCAGCCGAAGAGCGCGAACCCCGGGAGGCACGCCCACGCGAACTGGCGCAACTGCTTCGTACCGGCGGTGAGCGAGAGGTCGAACATCAGCCCACCTTCCTCCCGATCATGATGAAGAACCCGCCCTCACGGGACCCGGTCGCGATCATCTTCGTCTGCGCCAGCGCGCGCTCGACCTTCGTGCCCGCTTCCTCTCGCTCGAACAGCGCTGCGTCCTCGGAGTAATCGGTCCAAGGGCTGGTCGGCGGCACGCCGTGCACGAACTCGAAGCCTGAGGCTTGGAACCACTGGAGCACCTCGCCCATGGTGTGCTTGGATTCGTGGGGGTGTCGGTACTGGTCGTGGAACCAGGCGTCGATCTTCTCCTTGCTCATCGGCGTGTTGCGCAAGTACGAGTCGATCCACTTGAAGCGCCCGCCGGTGAGGCGGAACACGACGCGTCGGGCATCGAGGAGGAGGCGCCCGTAGGTGTTGTAGAGACCGATGACGATCAGGCCGCCCGGCTTGACGAGCCTCGCGATGCTCTCGAAACCGCCGCGCGGATCGGCTGTGTGGTGCAAGACGCCGTTGCACAAAACGACGTCGAACGATGCCGGCGCGAACGCGGGCCGGAAGAGGTTCATCTGTGCGAACCGCACGCGCGAGAGACCTTGTCCGCTGCGGAACGTCTCGGCCAGTCGGAGGGAGTTCAAGCACAGGTCCGTGCCGACGACCGTGCGGCAGCCGATGCCGAGGAAGTTGGAGAGCTGGCCGGTGCCGCAACCGACTTCCAGCACGCGCGCGTCGAACGGGATCTGCTCGAACAGTTGTCGCGCGTACACGCCGCGCCGCGACTTCTCCATCAACGAGCCGACCGACTCCCCCACGTCGTAGTTGGGGAACGGATGCTCTTCGTAGAAGCCCTTCACGAGGTCGGTGACGTCGCCTTCGTGCGGCTCGTGCGGGTGGAACAGGCGCCAGATGCCGTCTTCCTGCACGAAAACGCGCTTGCATGCGGTACAGCGTGCGCCGCTTTCGTCGCGCGAGAGTGCGCCGGTGCAGGCAGGACAGGCCCACAGTGCATCGAGGCCGGCGTCGGACTCGGCGTGTGCGTTCACGATGCGCCGCGCTTCGATCTGTGCGTGTCGCACGGACTTCTCTTCGATGCGGTCGTCGAGCACGAGCGCATCGAGGTCGCTCGAGAGGAACACGCGGCGTGCGTCCTCGATGCGCGCGACGAGCGGCTCGCCGGGCAGTGCGAGCGGGATGTGCACGAGGACCGGGAGTGACTGCGCGCGCTCGAACGCGTCGAGGATGCGCGCGACCTCGGGATGACGATCGGGATCGACGGTGAGGACGCGCGCGAACTCGGTACCGGCGAGCTGTGCGCGGCGCTCGGTGCGCACGCTCCACACGCAGGAGTTGCCGTAGCTCACCGATCCGCGCGGCACGTCGAACCACTCGTGCGCCTTTGCGAACGGCACGCACAGTCCCCGCACCGTGCCACCGAGCAACGAGCCGCGTTGCGCGGCGAGTGCGTTCCACACCGCAGGGCTCTGGGCGTCGGCCAGAACGCAGCGCGCGCCGGCGGCCACGAGCCCCGACTCCGCTCGACCGCACGCGAGACCGATGCGCTGACCGGCGGCAATCCCGTTCACCACGCGATCGACGTCGAAGGCTGTGGGGATGGCTCGCGCAGGTGTGCTCGCGCTCACCGTGTTCGTGCTCGCGATGCCCGCGCGCGCGAACGCACCCGGCACGAGCGCACGCCGTTCGCGTCCGAGGATCGCGTGCTCGACGAAGAACGCAGCACCGAGTGCCGCTGCTGACCCGGACGGTGCGTGGTGCACGCGCTCGAACCCCGCCTCGAGCGCAACGCGCGCCCACGCGACCGAACCGAACGGCACGTGCAGCGCGGCGGCGAGATGGTTTGCGTTCGTTGTCCTGCGCGCCTCGCGCGCGATGTTCAACAGGAGCTCTGCCGACAGATCGCGCAGAGCAGCCGCGGCATCGGCGTGCGCTGCTTCGAACGCGGCACCGCGCGCGCGCGGCGGAGTGCCGAAGATTCTCTCCAGCACGTCCGGCGACGATGCGCCGTTGAGCACGTCGAAGGCCGCGCGCGTCGACGCGAACGCGCCCTGCTCACGAGCATCGACGAGCTCGCGGTGCAGACGGTCGAGGTGCACCGGGCGCCCGCGCGCGGCGAGCGCGACCAACTCGTCCTCGTCGACGTCACCCTCCAGCGCCAGGAAGGCGCGCAAGGCTGCGGCGAGTGCCTCGAAACCGTGTGGAAAACGCTGCTCGGCGAGCGCTTCGAGGCCCGCACTCGATCCGCGTCCGATCGCGACGCTGGTCCAACCTGTCCGCCCGTCGGCCGTAAGGAGAGCGCAGGACTCGAACCGCGAGGTGTAGAACGCCGCCGCCGCGAGCGCTTCGTGCTGCGGCACGAACACGTAGCGGCGACCGCGCACGCCGAGGCCCTTGTCGAGCGCACGCGCGCAACCGATGTCGCGCGTCAACCAGTCGGTGATCTCGTGGCGCAGCTTGCCGAAACCGCGCGGTGCCAGCGCGAGCAGCGCTTCGACGCGCCGCTCGAACTGAGCCAAGGGTTTGCCCGCGAACGCGACGTAGTCGATCGCATCGAGGCGGGTGTTCGCGCGCTCGAGGCACGCTTGCACGCTCGCGATCGGGAAGGCTCGCTCACCGCGCTTGCGCGTGAAGCGCGCCTCGCAGCCGACGGCCACCGGCACGCCGTCGACGAGGAGGGCGGCCGCGGCATCCTGATGGAACGCGGAGAGGGCGAGGATCTGCATGCAGACGGGCCGCAGAGAGTAGTGTTCGCGACCGCCCACGTCGGCGTCGTGTGTGCGAAATCCGCTTCGGCTCGAGGCGCGTGCGCGAAAAGAGGAGGGCCGGCGGTCCGCACCGCCGCCCCGCGTGAATCAGGCGCTGTGCCTTCCTCCGGAGGAAGGCCGCCCGTCAGGTCACGCCCCCCACACGACGCGCACCGCGTTCGTGAGGTTGAACGTTTCGCTCGTGCAGAACGAGGCCATGTTGCGGAACCAGGCTTGGTAGTGGCGCGTTCCGCCTCCGGCCGGCACCGCACCCTGCACCGAGACGTGCGCGTCGCCGGCGTTCATCGCGCCGAACGTGACCCAGCCGTTCACCGCCGCCCGCGTGCCGATGCGCACGACCGTTCCACCGGCACAGCGCAGCCCGTCGCCGAACGCCGCACCCGCGCCACCGGCGATCTGCGCATCGCCTTGGAAGAACAGCGTCGACGTCGACGGCGGCAGCCCGCCGGCGGTCAAGGACAAGGAGTCGCTCGCGACGCTCGCTCGACCCGTCGCGTTCAAGAGACCGCCGCCGTTCTGCAGGCTCGTGTCGCAGCCGTGGCCCTTCGCCCCCGCGTTGCCGCACGGACAGGTGGTCGCCGTCCCGTAGCAGAACGTGCTCGCGTCGAGCGCGCCGTTCTCCTTGACCACGATCTCGTCCGACGTCTCGGTCAGGAGGATGAGGTCGAGATCGCGATCGTTGTCGATGTCGCACAACGCCGCGCACGCCGGGTTGGCGCTCGAGGGGAAGCTGGTCAGGAAGTGCATCGTGCCCGCGTCGTTGCGGTACAGCCGCCACTGGCTCGCACCGAACACCGAGATCACCCAGTCGAGGTCGCCGTCGCCGTCGAGGTCGCCGAGATCGGTCGCGTTCGTGTGTCCGCCCGTGCTCACGATTTGCGGCGCCTGCAGCGTGCCGTTGCCGTTGCCGAAGAGAACCGATCCGTTGTTCGAAAAGCTGTTGGCGCACGACACGTCCATGTTCCCGTTCGCGTCGATGTCGCCGCACACGATCATCCACACGCCGCCGCCCGCGCTCTGCGGAGCCTGCGGCGTGAACGTGCCGTTGCCGTTGCCGAGGTGCACCACGATGTTCTGGCTCGAGCGCATGCCCACGACGAGGTCCGTGATGCCGTCGTTGTTCATGTCCGCCGCTGCGACCGAGTACTCGCCGCTGCCGCCGCCCTCGAAGAACGTGACCGGGCCAAACGTGCCGTCGCCGTTGTTGCGCCGCAGCGCGAGATCGTCGGAGCCCTGGTTCGCGGTCACGACGTCCACGTCACCGTCGCCGTCGACGTCGAGCAACGCTAGGCCGTGCGGGTCGCTGCCCATGTTGTAGGTGACGGCCGGCGCAAAGTGTCCTTGTCCGTCCCCCATCAAGACCGAGATGCTGCCGCCGCCGCCGATCGAGTTGCACGTGACGATGTCGATGTTGCCGTCGCCGTTCAGGTCGGCGTTCTCGTTCGGTGAAGGCTGCGTCGCGACGTTGGTGACCGAGAAATTCGGCGTGGTGTACGCGCCGGTCGCATTGGCGTTGTTCTTGAAGACGCGCACGTCGGAACTGTTCTCGCTCACGATCGCCATGTCGAGGTAGTCGTCGCCGTCGACGTCGCACATCTGACCGCCGTAGATGCGCGTGAAGTTGGGAGGGTCAGTGAAAAACGTGCTCGACGTCGTGAACGTCATCGGCGAGGGCTCGGTCTTCACGCGGAAGGAGAGCGCGTAGCCGGCCTGCCGCAGGAACGTGCCGTCCATCGCGCGCAGGTCGTGGCTCATGCCGACCAACACGACTTCGCCGGCGAAATAGGGACGCGCGGGCGAGAAGCGCAGACGTTGGTTGCCGTTCTCGAGCACGACGGCCCCCGCGATCGGCCCGCTCGCCGTGCCGTACACGCCGAAGTGCGCCAGCGTCAACGGGTCGAGTGCGCGGTCGAAGTCGACGATGACCGACGCGTTGGGCGCGCGGTTGCTGGCGTTGAGGGTGGGGTTGGTGGCGACGACGCTGAGCTGGGCGACGGCGCTGGATGCGATGCCGAAGAGAAGCGTGGGGACCAACGCGACGATGCGGAGAATGGACATGGGCACCTCTCGAACTGGGTGACTCGGATGTGGAGGGCCGCGTCGCACCAGCCCGTGACGGCGGAATGGTTCTGCCTGGGTCGACGCGAGTCCGTGGCGGACCGATCGTATCCAGATCCTCCGATGTCGAAAGCCTGATCAGCGGATGTCGGACATCGGTGCGGCGGACGCAGCCGGCGAACCCCGAGTGCGCGCGAGAGAAAGCGTCAGCTCTGCGCGCCGCCCGAGACGACGAGCTTCGAGACGAGCTTGGCGAACCGCGCTGCGTCGGGCAGCGGCGAACCCTCTTGCAACAGCGCTTGCCCGTGCACGAGGTCGACGAAGTCTCGGAACGACTGCCCGTGCGGGTCCTTCGCAAAGAGCTCGATCAAGCGTTTCGTCAGAGCGTGGTCGGGGTTGAGCTCGAGGATGCGCTTTTGTGTGGGCACGTCCTGGTTCGCGGCGCGCAGCAAGCGCTCCATGTGCGCCGAAAGCGCGTGCTCGTCGTCGACCATCGCAGCCGGGCTCTCGACGAGGCGCGTGGTGAAGCGCGCGGTCTTCACCGATTCACCAAGTCGCTCCTCGATCGCCGCGAGCACGGCGCGGTTCTCGCGGTCGAGCGCCTCGCGCGCTTCCTTCTCGGAGGGGGCTTCGATCGAAAGATCGCCGCGGTCGATCGGTTGCAGCGGCACGCCGTCGAACTCGGTCAGGCGCTGCAACATCCACTCGTCGATCGGGTCAGTCATGAACAGCACTTCGAGCCCGCGCTTCGCAAACGCTTCGAGGTGCGGTGAGCCTGTGAGCAGAGCGCGTGAGTCGCCGGCCAAGTACCAGATGACCTTCTGGTCGGGCTTCATGCGCGCGCGGTACTCGGCGAGGGTGGTCAGGCTGCCCTCTGCTTGATCAGGCGCTGCTTGATTCGGCGCTGTTTCCTGCGCGCTCTCCGCTGCGGCGCCGGCAGTCGAGGAGCCGTGCGTCTAATCGTACTAGAGCAGCTTCGCGATCGCGCCGTCCTAGACGCCCGTCGTGGAGCCCGTTCCTTGCCAGATCCCCTCCTTGAGGACCGGGCCGAAGTCCTTCCAAAACGCGCTGTACTCGTCGCGACGCTTCTCGAGCATCGTCGACAAGGTCTCGAGCACGCGCTTGACGAGGCGCTTGTGGATCGCGCGCACCGCCGAGCTCGCCTGCAACACGTCGCGCGACACGTTCAACGGCAGGTCGGGCGAATCGACGAGCCCGCGCACGAAGCGCAACCACGGCGGCAACAACTCCGGTGCCTCCTCCATGATCAACACGCGCCGCACGTACAACGACAGGCGCGATTTGTTGCTGCCCGCTTCGAACATGTCCATCGGCCGGTGACCCGGGACGAACAGTAGTGCGGTGAACTCGAGCGTGCCCTCGACCTTGAAGTGGATGACCTCGCGTGGCGGCGTCCAGTCGTGCGTCAGGTGGCGGAAGAACTCGTCGTACTCTTCCTTGGCGACGTCGTCCTTGGGCCGCGACCACAAGGGCTTCATCGAGTTCAACGTGACGAGCTCGTGCTTGCCGTCCTTCTCGACGTCCATGCGGATCGGGTATGCGACGAAGTCGGAGTAGCGCTTCACGACTTCGCGCAGCGTGTGCTCCTGCAGGAAGTCGGCCGGATCCTCTTCTTCCTCACCCTCCTTCTCGCGCAGGTGGAGCTCGACGCGCGTGCCGTGCGTGCCGAGGTCGGTTGCACTCTGCGCGTCCAGCGCTTCGATCGAGTACTCGCCCTTGCCGTTCGAGCGCCAGCGCCAGGCCTGCTCCTCGCCCGCTCGCCGCGTGTCGACGACCACTTCCTCCGCGACCATGAAGCTCGCGTAGAACCCGACTCCGAACTGGCCGATCAGCTCCGGCGCCGCCGAACCCGCGGACTTCAACTTGTCGAGGAATGCGCGCGTGCCCGAGCGCGCGATCGTGCCCAGGTGCGCCACGAGCTCGTCGTGGTTCATGCCGATGCCGTCGTCGGTCACCGACAACGTGCGCGCGGCAACGTCGACCTCGATCGTGATCTGCCCGTCTTCTCCGTCCGAAAGTTCCGGCCGCGTCAAGCGCTCGACGCGCAGCTTGTCGATCGCATCGCTGGCGTTGCTGACGAGCTCGCGCAGGAAGATCTCGCGGTTCTTGTAGAGCGAGTGGATGACGAGCCCGAGCAGCTCCTGCGTCTCGGCCTGGAAGCGGTGCGTCTCCGGTGTCGTGGTCTCGGTCTTCGTGTCGGGCTTGGTCTTGCTCATGGTGCGCTCTCGTGATCGTGCTGTTCGAAGCGCCGATTGTGGTCTCCGATCGCATTCGTGCAAGCCGTTCCTGTCGCGAGCACGTCTTCGAGCAGGTCGCCGTCCACGGTCCGCCACGCGCGAACGGTCGGCTGTGAGCCCAGGCCGACGATCACGCACACGTGACCGGGCCACATCGCGCGCACGTCGTTCTCCGACGGCACGGCCTCGTCACGCGGATGCGAGTGCCAGATTCCGACGAGTGAGAGAGCGCGCCGGCGCGCGTCGACGTCCGCGCGAACGACCTCGCCGGGATCGACCTCGAACCGGTCCATTCCGTGCGCGAGGTTTTTCGTCGTCACGAGCTCGCGCACTTCCACCCGCCGGCCGACGACGATGCCGACCAAGAGTCCGCAGGCCTCGCGTGGTGCCTCTTCGCGAGACCGACGCAATAGATCCTGCTGCAGATCATCCGAGAGGATCGTGGCCCTGTCCGGTTTATCCAATGAGTTCGGTCTCACGGTCCGTGCACGAGCCCCGAGTCCTTCGCGACGACGAAGTCCTGCTCGTTGCGCACGCTCTTCGAAGCATCCAGATAGCGCGCCTTGTGCCGGCCTGGAACCAGATCGCACGTCGCTTTTCCTTGCGCGTCGAAATGCGGCCACGTGTCGACGATGCCGAGTTCGTCCTGCACCTCCACCGTCGTGACGTCGCGCAACCCGACTTGGAACGACGTCGACACCGGGTCGCGCAGCACGATCTTCCAGGGCTGCGGCGGCAACTTGTCCGGATCGATCAGCAGGTTCGCCGAGCGCGCCCCCTGTGCAGGCTGACCGTTGCTCGTCCCGCCTTCGATGCGTGCACGCACGATCGACCGTTTCGTGGGCAAAGGCAACCGGTACTTCCCGTCCGTTCCCGACTGGCGATGGAGCATCGGCGGGTAGAGCTCGTCGACCCTCTTCCCAGGCTCGAACGGAGCGATCTCGATCCAAGCCGACGCGGGATGGTCGCCCTCGTCCACGACCAGGAGGTCGAGGTGCCCGCGTTGCTCGAGCAGCACGTCGCCCACTTCGAGGACCTGCTTCGCGACGAGCTCGATCCGGCGTTGGTCCAGGTCGTCACCGTGCGTCACCGTCAGCTCGTACTTGCCCGGCATCACGCGCGGGAACTCGACGCTGCCGTCCCACTCCGGCCGTACGTTTTCCTGATCGGTGCGCCGGTGCGGCGCCGTGTCGGCCCGCAGCGTGACCTTCGCATCGGTGATGGGCGCATGCGTGTGCGCATCGAGGACGCGCAGCTTCACGCGCGAGCAGCAGGAGTCGAACGCTGCCTGATCGAGATGGAACACGACCTCTCGATCGCCGGGATGGATCACTTCGACGCCGAGCGGTGCGCCGAACAGCAGGAGCTGCGCCCACATGGGCGGATCGTGTTCGAGCTCGAGCTGACCGGCGACCCCGCTCGCGAACTCGAAGCTCTTGTACTCGGGCGGTCGGTGGAAGGTGGCGACGTGCTCGGGACCCCTCGCGGGCTCGAAGGGCACGCCCTGCCCCGGAGGCGAGAGCTGCACGCGCATGTCGAAGGACTGATAGAAAAACCGCTTGGGCTCGAGACCGAGATCCTCCGCCAGCGTTCGGAACGGACGGCCGTCATTCGTCTGCACGACGACCGCGACCCACTCTTTTCCGACCGCCCACAGCACGAGTCGTTCGTCTTGCGGATCGTCGTCCGGGTGCCCACGCTCGCGCCGATCGGATTCGACGAGCACCAATTGAACGTGGTGCACGAAGCCGTCGGCGTGAACGCGCACGGTGCACGGGCCCGAGGGCAAGCGCATCGAAGTGCGCGAACCACTCGTGGCGGTCGCGTGACGCTGCGTTCCATCGGAGAGGACGACCTCGATGTCCGCCTGCGGCACGACGATCGGCGCGCGGTCCGGGCGCTCGAGTGAGAAGCGCACTTCGTACGTTGCTTTCGAACTCGCGACCTCAGGCGGCTCCGGCATCCGCTGCGGCGTCGCCTTGGTGCGCGACGGGGAAGGCACGTCCTCGCGGGGCACGGGTGAGGTGAGATCGTCGCGCGCGGCCGCGACCTTCGAACTCGCCGAACTCGGAGGCGTCGCCACCGCACGGCCCTCTCGCGGGTTCGCGAGCCACACGACGACGGCCATGCACAGTGCGACCGCGCCGGCGAGCAGCAACACGAGCCGGTTCGTGGCAGAGGCGTTCTTGGTCATGGGCACCAGCTACGGGGGACGAGCGCGCTGTATACCCGCCTCGGTGAGGCTCGTCACCGATCCGCGCGCGTTCCCGCCCCAAGATCGAGCGCCCGGTGCTCCCGACTCGATGTCGGGGGGACCACGCGTTGCGCGTTGCACCTCCCGCTGAACGATCTCTCGAGTCCTGCCCGTGGTCCAGCCCGATCGAGTCGACGCGTTCGTTCCCGGGCTGACGCAGAGCCCACTAGGGCGTCCAGTCGATGCGAATCGAGTTCGTCGAGTTGACCGTAGCGCTCGTGCAGTACGGCACCGTGTTGCGATAGCAGGCCTGGTAGTAGCGCGTACCGCCGGCCGCCGCGAGGTGACCGAGCGCCGACACGCGCGCATCTTGCGCGACGCCGAGCAGCGCGGCGTCCGCTGTCGCGATGCGCGTCGTCAAGCGCTGGATGTTCCCGCCGACGCAGCGCACTCCGTCGCCGAACGCCGGCGCGGTCGCTGTCGAGAACGACGTGCCCGACTGCACGAACAACACCCCCGTCGTCGGAACGAGCCGGTGCGCGACGAGCACGATCTCGTCCTCCGACGCGCTCGGTCGGCCGCTCGCTTCGAGTCGCGCGCCGTCGGGCTCGAACGAGTTGGAACAGCCGGCGCCGGGAGCACCCGCGTTGCCGCACGGACACGTCGACGCCGAACCTGCGCACGCTTCGGTGAAGGCCACGAGCGGCGCACCGCGGGCATAGACGTCGGCGACCGCGTTCTGGTCCGTGGCCGAGAGCGGCGCGTCGGTCGTGAACGCGACCTGTCCACCGTCGGCGCTGATCGAAGGCCGCTCGGCGTGCTCGCTCGTCGCAGCGCCGTTCGCATCCGTGCTCGCGAGGTGCGTCGAAGCCAGATAGCGATCGTGCACGAGCACGTGGTCGCCGCTCGGGCTCCCCACCGGCACGACGTCGCCGGCGGAGCTGACGTACGCCACGAAGCGACCGTCGGCGCTGATCGTGGGCGCGAACGACGCGCCGTCGCCGCCGTTGCCGCTCGTGCCCGTGCTCACGCGGCTCGTCACGTGCGAGAGGCGATCGTACGCGTACACGTCCGACGCGGACGCCGGCGTTCCCGCCAGGTTCGTCGCCGCGCTGCCGAACACGATCACGCGCCCGTCGCCGCTGATGCGCGATCCGAGCGCGGAGGTCAGCGTGCAACTGCAGCCGTTGTCGAATGGCACGAACGAGAAGCCGGAGGTGCCGTCGCTCTCCTGCCCGCCGGCTCCGACGCTGACGCGGATCGTCAGGCCGAGCACGCGGTCGTGCACGAACACGTCGGAGAGGCCGTTCGTGTCGCCCGCGACGAGGTTCCCCGCCGCGCTGTCGAACGCGACGTAGCGTCCGTCGTCGGAGATCGAAGGGAACCAGCATGCGGCGTTCGCGGGGCTGCCTGTGACGTCAAGGCTCACGATCTCGGTGATGCCGCTCGTGCGATCGCGCACATAGATCTGCTGTTCGGTGGTTCCGCCCGCAACGAGTTGGTGCGCCGTGCTCGCGAACGCGACGAAGCGTGCGTCAGGGGTCATGCACACTCCGCTCGCGCGCTGCACGACGCTCGACGGGCTCCCCGGCACGACGTACTCGTAGACACCCGAGCCGGTCGAACCCTCGACGCCGCTCGTCGAGATGCTGACGCGCTCCGTCGTGTTCAGGGTGACGTCGTGCACGAACACGTCGCAGGCTGCGTTCGTGTCGCCCGCGACGAGATCGGGCGCGTTGCTCGCGAACGCGACAAAGCGCCCGTCGCGCGAAACCACCGGGCTTGCGACGCCCGGGAATTCCGGCGTGATCGAGGCTGGGTGCGTTTCGAATCCGCCGCTCGCGAGGCTCGCGCGCACGCGTGAACCCGTGTCGCGATTGCAGAGGAACACGTCGGCCGCTGCATTGCCGTCGGCGGTCACGAGATCGCTCGCGCTCGAAATGAACACGACCCAGCGGCCGTCGGCGGAGAGGCTCGCGTCGCGCGCACCGCTCACCGGCGCAAGGCCGGAAAGCGAGACGTCGACGAGGGTCGGCGACTGAGCCTGGATGTGGGAGACGAGTGCGAACGCAAGGAGCGCACGCAGGATGCGGATCGAGTTGCAGCGCATGGTGATCTCCAGGCTCCGCGCGGGATTGCGGTAATTCCGCGCGAGGACCTGAGGCGCGCACACGAAGCGACGCGCCTTGGGGGGGAGGAGACGACCGTCGGGGGGGACGGGGCCCGACAGCGTAGCGCCCAATGAGAATTCGTGGGGATGACCCGAGATGAAGGCAGTCTGAAGCGTATTTGCGCCCTTCAGAGGCCCCCGAGCGGTGGTCTAAGACCCGCCATTCCCCTCGCGAGCATCGGTGCCTCGAGGCGAACCACCCCGGCGGAACGTACGCACCGTCTTGCCGCGAACATGAACTTGCTGCGAACCTGAAAACGCTCGCGCAACTCCGCGAGCGGAATGCACGAGCGCTTTCGCATGCGCCTATCTGTTCGGGCCGTAGTTCAGTCGTGCCAGGCCTTCACGACCGCGGCGTCCTTGAACTCGACGTACGTGGTGCGCTGCGTCTCGGTCTTCGAATCGGTTGCGAAGATGAAGATCACGGCACCGCTCGAGTTGCGCGTCTCGGTGTAGCGCCATTTCCAGATCGAAGTGCCGTCGTCGAGGCTCGTCTTGTCGGAGGGATCCCCGAGTAGCGCAACGACGTACGCCTCGCTCTTGCCGGGTTGGATCTGTGCGAGCGTGTCGGGCCCGACGTAGCGACCGGTCACGTTGGTGTGCGAGTGGCTGCCGATCAGGCAACCCGGACACACGGCGGCGGCGGCGAGCACGGCGACGAAAGTGAACGTGCGAAGCAAACGGTTCATCCGATGGTTCTCCTCGTGGAAAGCGGCCTTCCTCGTCGGGAAGTGATGGAGATGCGGTCCAGGATACCGGCCGCGCGTCAGGGTTGCCGCGTTTCGTCCCTGCTCGCTGCATATTTGCGACGGTCTCACCGCCCTCGGTGCTCTGACTGGTCTCAGGGCAGGAGGCCGTCGTCGTTGGACGGTGTCCGCACGTCGTCGACGAACATGCCGCTCATGCGCGGATCGTCCGTGCCGTCGGGAAACCAGGCCTGCCACGGACCTTGTTGGAGTCCCCCGCGCATCTCGCCTTCCGCGCGCTTCTGGCCGTCCTCGTACCAGTGCGTCCACCAGCCCTCGATCACGTCGTCGACCAGCGTTCCTTGTGCGCGGCGCATGCCATTGGGATGCCACAAGATCCACATCAGGTTGCGTCGGCCGCTCTGGTAATCACCCTCGCTCGCCTTCGCGGCGTTGGGGTGCCAGAAGGTCCAGACGCCCTCGCGCAAGCCCGAGCGGTAGGTGCCGCGGCTCTGCGGGTTGCCGTTCTCGTGCCACGTCGACCAGGGCCCTTCGCGCTTTCCCTGCTGCCACGAACCGAGCGACGCGCGGCGTCCGTTCTTGTGCCAGCGAGCCCATTCACCGGTTCGCAGACCGGCGTGGCGGTTTCCGCGCGCAGCGAGCGCACCGTTTCGGTGATGGATTTCGACGGCTCCCTCTGCGTGTCCGTCGCGAAAGACGCTATGCGCCCGCACGCTTCCTTCGGGGAACCACCAGGTCCAATCACCGGTGCGCAGATCCGACTCGAAGCGACCCTCGCAGCGCTTCTGGTTTTTCGCGACGTGCCAGCGCGTCGACCAACCGTGACGAAGTCCGCGTGCGTACTCGATCTCCGCCCGCTTGCGACCGTGCTCGTTCCAGAACGTCCACGTGCCCTCGCGCAGGCCATCGACGAGATCACCTTGCGCAGCCTTCTGTCCGTTTGGGTGGCGCGTGGCGTGGAGCATGGGGAGCGCGCGCGATCAGGACGACAGGCTGCGATACGTCCAGCGCAGCAGGCCCGCCGCTAGCGGTCGATCTGTGAGATGGCCGCAGCGGCAGCGTTGCACACGTCGCCGTCGTCGTCGTCGATCAGCTCGTGCAAGCGCGGCACGGCTTTCCGTGCGCGCGTGCCGAGCTTGGCGAGCTCGCGACACGCGGCGAGACGCACTTTCGGATCGCGGTCGGAGAGCTGCTGCACGAGTCCATCGATCGGGGCGGAGCTCGCGCTGCCGCCGTCGTCGCGCTTCTTGAAGAGGTCTTTGAGGCCCATGTGCTCCAGGTCGGAAGGTTCGGTGCGTCGTCGACGCGGGGGAGACTCTACCAACCGACGGGCGCCCTGAGGGTTCGTCGGATTCCTCGCAGCATTCGCTCCCCTCGCGGTGTCTCTGCCGACGGCGTCATCCCGGGGCTGGAGTCAGATCGCCAGAAGCGCGTCGACTTCGTGCGCGCAATCGTGCTTGTACGCGAAGGCGAGGATCGACCCGATTTCGAGGTGAGCGACAAGGATCGCGCGCGAGCGGGCGAGCTTGGGTTGCGTCTCGGCACGGCTGCCACACTCGGTGACAGCTATCTCGTGCGCAGCGTGCAGAACGGGAAGCAAGACGTGCTCGCGGCATTCCAGATTGTGGGGAGGGACAAAGCCGCCTTGACGATCGCGTGGAAGATCCTGCGACCGGCACCGGCTTCACGCTGATCAACGATCCGAAGAGGGCGTACACTGGGCGGCATGTTGCGCGCCGCGACGTTCGTCTTCGTGTCTGCTACCGTCTTCGCAGCCGGCCCGAACGACTTGCCTTTCAAGCAGGTGTCTGCGCCGGCGACGGACATCGTGTCGGGTCGCGTGCGCATGCCGTCGACCGATGAGTGCGCAACGAGATCGCGCGCGCAACTGATTCCGGCCGAGTTCACGTGGAGCGCGGATGGAGTGTGGACGTTCGACGCGATCGTTCCCGTCGCGGGTAGCGGTCACGCGTCGATCGGGTTGCTTGCGCCCGGTTCCGCAGGATGGAACCTCGACGTGCGCGCGAAAAGCGACTCGCTCATGCCGATCGAGCAGGTGTTCGGCGTGGGACAAGTGGAGCGGCGCACGCAGGTGCTTGGTGACGACATGCCGGGTTGGAGCGTCGATCGCTTCGACGTCGAGCACGTGCAGGCCGGCTCGTATGCGTTGCGGATCACGGTCCCCTCTTCGAACGTCGCCCGCCCGTCTCAGCCGAACCGGGACGCGCAATTCCAGCGACCCGCTCCGGGCTGGCTCGTCGTTCGCGACGCGGCCCCCATCGCGATGTCGGCGGGCACGGCGACGCTCGCGACCCTGAGCGAGAACGAGATCGGCATCGTCGCGCATGTGTACGACGCCGACCGCAACGAACCGACGCAGGTGCTTGCGAACTTCGCGCGCTCCGGTCACGTCGATCTCGAGACGACGAGCGGTACGCAGCGACTCGAGCTCTTCGACGACGGGCTGCACCAGGACGGTGCCGCGAACGACGGTGTGTTCGGTGCGATCCTGCCGCGCTGGACGAGCGGCGACGTGCGCGCGCGCGTCGAGCTCGACGGGATCACGCATGAAGGCGACGCATTCCAACGCAGCGTGCAGTTGCAGTTCCCCGTGATCGAACGCCGCACCGCGCTGAGCGGCAACGTCGCGTCTTACGTCGAAGACGACCTGCGCCTGCGCATCGATCTCGGAGCGCTGCCGCTCGGACCGCAGTCGCAACTGCACGCGTCCGCGGAAGTGTGGGGCACCAACGATCAGGGTGAGCTCGTTCCTGTTTGCTGGCTCTCGCGCATGCTCGTGCCGCAACTGCGCGGCGGCGAGTGGCAGCTGCCGCTCTTCCTCGACGGACGCTGGCTCGACGTCGCTCACGTGACGGCGCCGCTCGCGCTGCACAACGTGCGCGTGCAGGATCCCGACACCGAAATCCCCTACGACGAGGTCGACTGGTTGCCGCTCCCGACGAGCGCGTTGCCGCCCGTCGTCGGACACGGACCGCGCCGCATCGTGCCGTCGATGTTGATGTCGGCCGTGTTGACGCCGCGTGCCCAGCCGACGCAAGTTCAGAACGACGCACCGAGCTTGATCCAGCCGACGCTGTTGCTCGTGCACGGCTACTGCTCGAGCGGCTCGATCTGGCCCGCGGCGGATTTTTCGCAGCCCAAGCAGGAGTTCCTCGATCCCAATCAGAACCGCACGCACGATCAGTTCGCGCAGCTCCTGCAGCACGCGGTCGTCGGGCGCCGCTCGTTCGGCGTGGTCACGCACAGCCAGGGCGGAATGGCGGCACTTCACCTGTACACGTACTACGTCAGCGGGCTCGACGACGCGCGCGGTCCGCGCCGCATCCAGACGCTCGCGGCGCCGTATCAAGGAACGCCGCTCGCGTCGCTGGGTGGGTTCACGTGCGGCGTGAACAACGACATGACGCCCGCCGGGAGCACCATGTGGCTCGCCGGCATTCCGACGTGGGCGCGCAACGAGGTGTATTACTGGACGACGTCGGATGCCGGCAGCGCGTGCAACTTTCTCACAGGGTTGCTGCTCACGAACCCGGAAGACGGGACGGTCGAGATGTTCCGCGCACAGTTGCCGGGCGGACATTCGATGGGACACGTCACCGGTTGGTGTCACACGACCGGAATGACGTATCCGGCGGGGTACACGGATCACGTCCGCAACGCCGATCTCAACACGAACGCGGCGCGCTGAGCGGCAGCTGTCACTCGCCGGACCGAGACACCTGGCTTCGATCCGCTCAGCGGGAGGTTTTGGAACTCATTCCCCCTTCGCGGGCCGATCCTCGACGGTCACCTTGACCTCGTCGCCGTTGCAGCGCACTTCGGGCACGTACATCGCGAAGCCCGACGTCGGCAACGCGGAGAAGTGACCGGGCACCTCGGCGCGCAGCTCGTAGCGCGTTTCCCACACACCCTGATGCAAGTGCGTCAGAAACAGCGCGACCTTCTTCTCGCGCAGCTCCTGGTGCACCCACTCCTGACGGCCGGTGTAGCGCTCCCACTCGCGCTCATCGGGAGCGTTCGCGAGGGCATTCGCGTCGCCGAAACGGCGCGCGACCTCGCCCGACTTGATCTCGCGCGCGCTGGCACCATCGCCGCTCTTCAGCGCTGCGGCTTCGAGGCCGGCGGGCTTGTTGTCCTCGAACATCAGGTACTCGAAGTCGTTCTTGGCCTCGAGCGTGAGCACCACCTCGACACGCTCGCCGCTCGTAACGCTGCCGCCGTCCTCGAGCGGCAAGCGGTCGTACACCACGCCGGCGAGCAGCGTGTCGCGCGGCACGAGCTTCCAGTATTGGCGCTTGACGAAGATCGCGCTGCCGCGCGCCGGGATCTTGTCCTCGCGGCTGAAGAACGTCGCTCGTGCCGACAGGTAGAGCGGTCCCTCGCCCGAGAGCTTCTTCAAGCGGATTTCGTTCGCGCCGTCCTTCACTTTGTCGGCCGGGATCGTGAAACGCGCCGGAGCCGAGAGCATGTCCTTCGCCGTCAGCTTGCGCGACGCGATCCGCTCGCCGTTGACGACCAGCTCGTACTCGACGTCGCGCCCGATCTCGCCGGTCGCATCCAGGAAGGCGTCGAGGCCGAGGATCGCGATCGCCGTGTCGCGCGTGTTGTTCCACTGCGCGCCGCGCCGATTCTGCACGAGCCAGTTCGAAGTCTGCTCGACGAGCGGGTTCTTCGGATCGATCAAGGACAGCGCGCGCAGCGCGAACGCGGTCGACTCGATCGCGCCGTCGTGCCAGCGCCACCAACCTTGGTCCGAGCCGAAGTGCGCGGTCGCGAGCGCGTCCGCATGCCCCGGCTGTCCGGCTCCACCGATCCGCGACTCGTCCGGGTGCGCGTCGATCTGCGCACCGTTCGCGAGGTTCGCGCACAGGATGCGCGCTTCGTCGTCCTTGCCCAGGCCGCGCGCGGCCAGCGCGAAGAGCGCCTTGCCGTATGCATGCAGCGCGTCCTTCTGCTCCCACAGCTTCGCGAACGCTTTCGCCGTGCGCTCGTCGCCGCGCGCCTTGGTGCTCGTGCCCAGTGCGTGCAGCATCCACGCGGCCATGTCCGGATCGCGCTCGGCCTTGACGACTTCGAGCTTGAGAAAGTTGACGCCGTTGTCGAGCGCCGAGTCGCGTACGTCGAGGCCCGCCTCCTTCGCGAGCGACAGACCCCACACCACGTAGGCGCTCATCCACGGATCGCTCTCGCCTTCCTTCCACCATCCCCAACCTCCGTCGGAGTGCTGGAAATCGTAGAGGCGCTCGAGAGATTGCCGCGTCACTTCGTCGAGCCGGTCCAGATACTTCTTGCCGCCCGGGTGCGTAGCGCCGACGGACTCGACCTCGATGCCGCCGAACACGCGCGACATCGCATCCTCTGCCGACAAACCTCGCGCGCGCAGCGTGTGCGCCACGATCGCGGCGGGCAGGAAGCGCGACATCGTCTGCTCCGTACAACCGTACGGATAGTCGACCAGGTACGGCAGCGCGTCGAGCATCGTCACGGCCAAGCTCGGCGCGACGTCGATCGTGAACTGCGTCGACTCGTGCGCACGTTGACCCGGAATCTCGAGCGTGCACACGAGATCGGCACCCTTGCCCTTCAGGGATCGCGCGACCTGCACTTCGAGCCCGTGATCCTGCACTTCGTACGTGCGCACCATCGCATCGGAGCGCGGCTCGCCGTCCTGGTCCTTCGCGCGTGCGCGCAAGGTGATCTTCGCGATGCCCGGACCGGCGGCGTGCACCTTCCAGTCGACGCGCACTTCGCCTTGCGCTGGGATCGTGAGCGTCGGTGCGTCGGACTTCTCACGTTGCAGCGGACCCTCGACGCCGAGATCGATGGTCACGACGAGATCCGTGTCCGTGCGGTTGTCGATCACGCCCGAGACGAGCGCGTCGTCGCCGACCGTGAAGAAGCGCGGAGCTTGCAAGCGCGCGACGACCGGCTTGTTCGCGCGCACGGTGGCATTCCCCTGCCCGAAACGCGCGTTTCTGTCGGCCGCGCGCGCACTGGCCTTCCAGCGCGTCAGCGAATCGGGGAACTGCACTTCGACGTCGGCGGTGCCGTCCTTGCTCGTCACGAGGCCCGGCAACCACAGTGCGGTCTCGCTGAAATTCGAGCGCACCTGCACCTCGCCGCCGGCGTCGTTGCCCGCGCTAGCACCGTCCGCGTCCATCTTCTTGTCCGACACGGATTTGGACATCACGCCGGACTCCATCGCCGGAGCCGGGGGACCATCCGAACGACCACGAGAGGCCTTCTCCTTCTGCGCCATGCCCCCCATCGCGAGCATGTCCTTCAGCTCGTTCTTCGCGCCGGCCTGTCTGCCCTGGAAGCTCGACTGGTCCTCCTCGTCGCGCCCGTTCGTCACGACGACGGCGAGCATCACGTGCCCCTTGTCGTCCAGCTTGTAGCGCCGGTACGGACGCTGATCGACGCTCGTCGTCGTGCGCACGTTCCACGGTTTCTTCTCGCCGTAGAAGTACTGGCGGATGTCGCCCGCGTAGTCGCCCTGGATCGCAGCGACGGACTCGTCGACGAGCGAGAGCGCGACCTCGGCCGAGATCGGCTCGCCGTCGAAGGTCTTCGTCACCACATGCAGGTGCGCCTTCGATCCCGGCAGCACCGGATCCTTGTCGCACGCGACCTGGACGTCGAGGAACTGCTTGACCGGGGGCACGATCACGGCCTGCGCATCGCGCACGACCTCGCCGTCGAGCGTGCTCGTGCCCGTGATCCACACGTTCGGAATGTGCGCGTCGGTGACGTCGACCATCACGAGCTTGACGGTGCCTTCGACGTGCACGACCTGCCACGAGTGGAGCTTCGCGCCTTCGACGGTGAAGAGCACCCAACGGTCCGACACGGCGTTCGTGATCATCACGGGCGCGCGCTCGCCGGAGCGGATCGTGTCCTTGTCGACGACGATCTGCAGCCCGTTCGCGCGGTAGCCGAGGTCGTGCGACTTCTCGTCGATCACCCACGTCCACGTCTCGCCTTCGACGGGACGACCGCGGCCGTCCTTGCTGGTCCAGTGCGCGCGGTAGTAGCCGGTCTTCAGCGGCACGAACGCGAACGTGCCCTTGCCGTCTTTGCCGAGTTGCACCGCGGAACGTGCGACTTCCTCGGAGACATAGCCGGCACTCTGGTAAACCCATCCGCGGACTCCGCTCGAGGGCGGAGGGAACACGACGGCCGCATTGCGCGCGTCCTCCAGTTCCTGGCCTGACACCTCGCGACCCTGCGGATCGATCCACACTTCGAGCCAGCGGTTGCGCGTGATGGTGACGGTGCCGGCGGCTGCGACCGGTGAGCCGTTCGCGTCCTGCGCTTCGAGCGCGATCTCGGTCGTCTGCCCCGGCTTGTGCAGGTTGCTCGGGCACGTGACGTTGATGTCGTACTCGCGGCGCGTGACGCGCACGGTGCCTTGGCCCGACACTTCGCGGCGCGACGCGTCGGTCACGCGCGCTTCGATCGAGTACTCGAAGTCCTGACCGAGATCGCGCGGCGTGTCGAACGTCACGTGCGCAATGCCGCGCGCGTCGGTCTTGAGCTTCTCCTGCTTGACGATCTGCCCGCCGCCACCGCCGTAGCGGTTCCAGCGCCCGCTCTCGTCGCTGTCGTAATACCAGGGGTAGTCGCGCGGCGTGATCCAACGGCGCCAGAACGGATTCTGGCGCACGATCACTTCGACGTCCGCATTCGCGACCGCACCGCCCGAGTAGAACGCGGCCTCGATCTCGACGTCGACCTTGTCGCCGACCACGTAGAGCCGGCTCTTGCCGTCGTCGTTGAAGGGCCTCACGTGCACTTCGTACTCGGGCAGCTTGTACTCCTCGAGGCGGAAGAGCGTCGCGCCGCCGATGCCCGTGCCGTTGGCGGTGAACTGCACGCGGTACTCGCCGAGCGGCGAGTTCGCGTTCGGCGCGAGCGTGCCCGACGCCGTGCCGAAGTCCGACAGCGTGAACGTCCCCTTCGCAAAGCTCGCACCGCGCGGATCGACCACTTCCCAGTCGAGCTTCGCGCCCTTCGGCGTCGTCCACGGACCGCCGGTTTCCTGCCGCGCGATCACCTTCCAGTTGACCGTGTCGTTCGGCTTGTACGTCGATCGGTCGGTGAACGCGAACGTGCGCCAGCGCCCGCCGTTGCGCGTGTCGTCGTACCAGCCGTCGGCGCCGGTGAACGCCTGGCGATCGTCACTGCGCACGAACGCGATCATCGAGTGGCTCGGACCGCTGTGCACGTCGAAGAGCGCCGTGCCGTCCGCGCCCGTCGTCTTCGTCGTCGCGCGCCACGTCCAGCCGTTGTTGCTCGAGTCGCCGTCGAAGAAGCGCACTGTCGCATTCGGGATCGGCTGCGACGTGAGCGCGTCGCAACACCACACCAGCGCTTGTTGTCCCGCGGCCTTGACGACGAGCGTCGTCGAGGAGACGAGCACGATCTCGCGCGCGCTCGCCTTGCCGGCCTTGGCTTCGAGCAGGTACGCACCCGGCGCAAGCATCGCACCGTTGGCGAGCTCGAGGCGCTTCTCCACGCTGCCGGGGACGTGCAGGCCTTTGTCGTCCGTAGCGTGCGTGAACGTCAGGGTCGGCGTCTTCGTCGACACGTCGACGTTCTGGAGCCAGCCTTGCCACGAGCTGCGGTCGCCTCTGTTCTCGACAACGCCGATGTCGACGTCGCGCACGAGGTCGAGCGGGTACAGCGCCAGGTCGATGCGCTCGACGTTGCGCCATGAGAGCGAGTAGCCGACTTCGGATCCGGGCAGGAACGCACTCGGCACGCTGATCGCGACCTCGGTCTTCAGGATGCGCCGCGCACCTTCGCGCGCCTGATCCCACCAGGCGCTGTCGCCCTTTTGGAACTCCTCGACGAGGCGCTGATACATCTTCAATGCGGCGACGTAGTCCGGTTCGACCTTCCACGAGCCGTCGTCGGCGACCTTGGGTTCGCCTTGTTGCTCGAAGGCCTCCGCCAGTCGGTACATGGCGTCGTCGTAGAAGCGCGCCTTCTTGCCCAGCGCGACGACGGCGCGCAGCGCTTCGAACATGCGCGCGCGCGCGTCGTAGTCGCCGCCCTGGTTGCGCACGACGGTCGAGAGCAGGAACAACGCTTGCGCCTTGTCCTGCTCGCTCGTCGCGATCTTCACCGCGTTCTGCGCGACCTGCAGCGGAACGACTCCGTACCACCAGCCGCCGTCGCCCTTGCCGCCGTCGGGCCAGCCCATGCGAAACGTGATCGAAAGGTAGCGCTTGCGTGCGGCATCGACGTCGCGCGCGCTTGCCCACCACGCGAGCGCGTTCTGGTAGTGCGGCCAGGCCGAGCTGTAGTCGCGGTTGTTGCGGCGCTGCCAACTCCAGTCGCCGAGCGACTCTTCGGCGAGCGCCCACGTGCGGTCGCGCTGCTCGATTCGCTCCACCGTGCGCTGCAGATCATCGAGATCCTTGCGCGCCGCGTCGATCTCGGTGGAGTCCGCGTTGGGCGCGCCCTCGGCCGAACGCCAGCGCGTGTCAGCGAGTCGGAACGCGAGCCAACGCTGGTCGTCGGCGGAAAGCTGCTTGGGATCCGCTTCGAGGTACGCGCGCCGCGCGAGCTCATACGAGCCTTGCGCATAGAACCCTTCGGCGCGCGTCTTGATCGCATCGAAGTCCGGCGCGCGCGGCGTCGAGAAGGCCAGCAGGAGTAGGGACAGAAAAAAAAGCGCGATGGAGGGCTTCATGGCGGTGTACGTTGCTCTTCGGACAGCGAGTCCGGCTACAACGCCGCATTTGCGCGCGAGCTTGGCGCCTATCCCAGCTTTGCGTCGACCTGCCGCGCGAGGTCGCGAATCGTTGCCGGACCGTGCCCTGCGAAGTGATTGTTGGCGTAGGCAAAAGTTTCCCGCACGCGCGGCGCCTGGAGCGCGAGCCACGTCGCCCAGCGCTCGAGGCTGTGCGACTTGTCGAGCACGATGCGGTCGAAGGTGTCGGTCGCGTCCTCGACGGCCTTGCGGTCGCCGATCAAGCGCGCGTAGAGGAAGTCGGTCGTGATCGGGTCGATGTCAGGAGAGAGATCGAGCGGATGCGGCATGTAGGGCAGGTCGACCGCCACCCAGGCGACGGAGTGTGCGCGCAAGCAGTCGAAGAGAGGCTTCGTGAGCCAGTTCTTGTTGCGCACTTCGACGCCGTAGCGGAAGTCTTTCGGCAGGCGCGACAGGAACGGATCGAGGCGCTCGAGGAAGGTGGCGAGCGTGGTGAACGCGGTGCGGTTGAAGTACGGGAACTGCAACACGAGCGGACCGGCGCGGTCACCGA
>JBBQNP010000071.1:0-22351 GCA_038330085.1 Planctomycetota bacterium
GGTCCGGGGCATGGCGGGCGTCGGCGGGGTCGGAGGTGCTGTCACACGCGGCGCCGCTCTCGGCGTCGCCGGACGCGCGAACTCGAACCGCTTCATCTTCTCCGGCGTCGTGAACATGCCCGCGCGCGGCACTTCGAGCACGCGCGCTGCATGCGGTGCACGCGCTTGACCCTCGCCCTGACTGCGCATCGTGCGCTCGAGCTCGGCGACGCGGCTTTCGAGCGAGCCATTCCCCGAGACCTCACGACCACTCGCCTTCGCGAGCCTCTCGAGCGCTTCGACGCGTGCTTCGAGCCCGGCGTCATCACTGCTGCGCTTCTGGAACGATCCGCGCGCCTCACCCCCGGCCTTCGCACGCTTCTGTTGACCGTCCTGCATGGCACGCAGTTCGGTCTTCATGCGCTCCTGTCTCTCCTGTGATTGTTCGCCTTGCGCACGAGCCTGCGCGAGCAAGGCCGAACGTTGCTCAGCACCGGCCCTGGCCTGCGCTCGCGTCGACTCCTCCAGCGCTGCGTTCCAATCGACCTGCGCCTCCTCCATTGCTTTCTTGTATTCGCGTTGCGCGTCGCCCGAACTCCAGCCGCTCTGCGCGCGCACCATCTCCTCTTGCGCCTGTTCGAGGGCTTCGCGCGTCGCGGCGTCGGCGCCGTCCATCTGCGCACGAGCCTGCTGTAGCGCCTGTTCGACTTCTTCCTTCCACGAGTCGGAAGACCAGGCGACATCGGGGGCCATGTCGTCGTTGCCGGAGTCGTCGTCCATGTCGGGGGCGTCCATGTCCTCGACGTCCGCTAGTTCCGGCATGTCAGGCGCCTCGATCCCTTCGAACATGCCGCTGCCCTCCGGATCGAGGGCTCGCGGTGCATCGTCCGAGTCCGCGCCGTTTGGATTCTGCACGACGAGCGCGCCGACCGACCCGCGCAAGCCTTGCACGAGCTCACCGAGGTCGACCGAGTGCGCGGCAGTGCTGTTGTGCGCGACGAGCGACGGAGCTTGAACGACCGTGAGCGCGCTGGGCAGCGACGGTCCCGTGAGCGAGACGAGGTTCCCATGCAGATGACCCGCGCTCACAACTCCTGCGCCGATCGAATTGCACGATCCCGACAGCGGACCTGCGGAGCAGGAACCCTGCCCAGCGGAAGACGCGCCCGAACCGACGGAGCACGGCCCCGCGGAGCACGACCCCGACCCTGCAGCGCACTGTCCGGCAACGACGTGGCCGGCAACGAGGGGTCCTGCCGACGCCTGGCCCGGCGCGCTCGCAACCGTGAGCACACCGTTGTGGGAGTGCGCGACACCTTGTCCGACGACCATGAGCGAACCGTTGCTTCCGCCTCCGAGAGGCGACGAAGTGAATGTGCTCTGCCCCGAGCCGGAACAGACCGACAACGCGCCGCCTCCGCTCCCACACACCACGACCTGTCCGTTGCTCCCCGTGCTCACGCGCACGACGGACGGAGCTGCGTGCCCTTGCTTTCGATCACAGTTCGGATCGCAGCACGCGACGGCGACGCACGGGGTGGTGACGCATGTCGCGGTCACGCACGGCGCCGTGACGCACGCGGTTGCGACACACGTCGCAACCGAGCGCGAGCCGTCAAGTGCGATCACGACCGCGACCGGTGCTTCTGCGCGGGCGGGCGTGAGCTGCACGGCAGCGCGTGCCGTCTGCACATGCGAGCCGGCGAAGCCGACGGCGGTCCATGCGCCACAGCCCGCGAACAAGACGAGGATGTTGTGCTTCATGATCAGTCTTTCGTTGGAACCTGGAACGTGTACACGGATGCAACGGGAATGGGTTTGCGTGAGGGGACCGGTGTCGGAGCCGGCTGCGCTGCCTGCTCTGCGACGTGCTCTGCTAGGTGATCAAGTTCGTCGAGACGTCCTTGCAGTTCGCCCGCGAGCTGCTCGAGCGCTTTCCGGCGTGCTTCGAGCGCGTCGAGCCGGTGCAGCAGCGCGTTGCCGCCCTTGCGCGTCGCGAGGTCGGCGCGCATCCGCGCGATCTCCTCGCCGAGCGCAGTGAGTCCATCTGCGTCGGGCTCTGCGTCTGCGTCCAAAGTCATGCTCGCTGCATCCTCCGAAGGCGAAGAAACGGCGTCAGCATCGGGCACTTGCGCGACGGGTGTGCCGAAGGCGTACGTTTCCGGCTCGGGATCCTGCGCGAGCGGAACCGGCTCGCTTTGCCAGGCGATCTCGAGCTCGCGCGCGCGATCCAGCAGCGCCGAATCCGCCGCGACGTCGACCGACTCCGACGTCGGATCATCGTCGTCCGTGCGCGCTTCCGCGACGACGCCCGGCACGAGCACTGCGACAGACAACGCGACCGGTGCCAACGCCGCAGTGAACCAGCGGCTCGCCTGCGGTGCGGCGGGATCGTGATCCTCGTCGAGCAAGCGGCCGACGCGCAGCGACAGGCGCGTGCCCGGTGCCGCCATGCCCGGCGCGAGTCGCGTCGGCGTGCTGTGCACGATCCAGCCTGCGATCTCGGTCAGGCACGACGCCAACGCGACGCGCTCGCCGATGCGCACGACCGCGCGGTCGTCGCACAGGTACTCCGCTTCGTCGGCGAGCCAGCTCGCGCAGATGCGATTGAGCGGCTGGAAGAAGAACACGATCTCGATCGCGCGGCACGCGACGACCCACGAAGGATCGCGGCGCTCGGCGTGGGCGAGCTCGTGCGCGAGGAGCGCTCCGATCTCGTCGTGCTGCAGCTCGGTCGCGACGCGCGGCGGCAGACAGATCTCGTTGCGCCAGACACCGAGCGTGATCGGCGCGTTCAGCCCCGGCGCGGCACTCAGGCGCACGTCGCGTTTCACATGGCTGCGCAGGTGCAGGTGCTGGAAGATCTCGAACACGTGGCCCGACACGATCGGCTCGCGGTCGTCGAGGTTGCGCAGGAGTCGGTTCCACTGGCAGGCCCAGCGCACGAGGCCGAAGAGGACGCCGGCGCACCAGAGGGCGAGCACGACAGCTACCCAACTACTCAATATTGTCTCAGAGAATGTCTCAGAGAATGTCTCCGAGGATTGCGCAGAGGAGTTCGCAGAGGCCGTCGCAGAGGCACGACCCCCTGCGAGCGCGTTGCTCTCGGTCGCGAGCACCTTGGAATCGATTCCTCGTGCGACCGTCGGAAGTGCGGCAGCGAAAGGCCCGCCCGACGGTGTCCGGAAGAACGTGCTCGGCGATGCGGACGAAGGCGTTGCGTTCGCCTGCAGGTCCGGCGTGAGCGAGGGGACTGATGCTGTGTCGGTGGGCGCCGTGCGGATGCCCGCGATGTTCGAGCGCAACGCGAGCTGCAGCCCCCACGGATCGAGGCCGAGAACGCTCTGCGTGCTCGCCGTCACCAATCCGCCGACGAGCGCGAGCTTCCACAACCGCTCGCGGATCGAGGGCAGCGCGTCGCGCAGACGCTGGGAACGGCACGCCGCGCGCGCGATCAGCACGGCGGCCAACCACGCGGCCGCGATGAGCACGGTGCTGTGGAGCGCGTAGGTCAGCAGCCACGCGATGAGCGCGTCGAGGAATCCGTGCAGGGGATCAGCGACCACGGCGCTTCTCCTTCCCGCCCTTGTCGGCGTCCTTCGCGGTCGAGTCCTTCGCGCGCGCCGCTATCAGCGCCTTGAGCCGCTCGACTTCCTTCTTGTCGATCTCCTGCTCCGTCAACAGGTGGCTGACGAGCGCACTGAAATCGCCGCGAAAAAGCCGCTGAGTCAAGTCCGCGACCATCGAGCGGTGCACGTCCTTCTCTTCGATGCTGGCGTGGTAGACGAACTGGCGGCCGACGCTCTTGTGCGCGACGACGCCCTTCTTCTCCATCTTCGTCAGCATCGTGGCGATCGTCGTGAGCGCGCGGTCGCGCTCTTCGTCGCTGCCGGACAGGCGCTCTTGCACGCGCGACACCGTCGCTTCGCCTTCGTCCCACAGGACGCGCATGATCGCGTACTGCAGATCTCCCAAGTGATGGGTGCCGGACACGGGCTCTCCTCCGCTTCTCGACGCTCTGAGACTCTTCTGACTCTTCGGATCGGCGACACCCGGACTCAGGGTCCGTTGCGCGCCTGAGACCAGTACTACTACTGCGGTAGTTTGTTGGCCAGGGGCCGGATTCTTTTTGCGAGCGGATTTACCGAATGAGGCATCCCGACCTCACGTTCGGGCCGGAGGGGACGCCATACTCCCGCCGCGCATGCGCCCCGGTGCTCCCATCCTGCTCGTGCTGCTCGTCACGAGCGGTTGTTCGGTCCTCTCGCCGACCTCCGATCCGCGGAGGACCGTGCGCGGTCCCTTGCCGGTGACGACCAACGGGGCGATCGCAGACACGTTCCTCCAGTTCCGCCCGCGCGGTGCGACGACGACCGCGACCGGTGCCGTCGACGTCTCGGTCATGTCCGAGTACTCGAGCTTGTTCGAGAACGGGACCGGCGACAATTCGACCGTCGTGATCGATGCCGAGCTGTGGCGCACGGGCCTCGCGGCGCGCACGGGGCTCTCGCCGAGCACGGACGTCGAGGTCGAAGTGCCGATCGTGTATGCGTCGGGCGGTTTCGCGGACGACCTGATCAACGGATGGCACAGTTTCTTTGGGTTTCCCGACGGCGGTCGCGACGAGCGCCCCAGAAACAAGTTCGATGTGCACGTCGATCACAACGCCGAGCGCGCGTACCAGCTCGACGACAACGAGGTCGGCCTCGGCGACGTACCGATCGTCCTGACGCAACGCATCCTCGACGAAGCCGAGAGCGGCGTCGGCGTGGCCGTGCGCGCGGGCGTCGAGCTCCCCACCGGATCGCAGTCGAAGGGTTTCGGCAACGGCGGCATCGACTGGGGCGGCGGCGTGCTCGCGGAGTCGACGCACGGGCGCTTCACGTTCACGGGCGGCGCGTACCACATCATCACGGCGTCGTCGGACGGTTTCGATCGCGCGGGGATCGACGCGCTCGATCAGACCGAGGTGCACGGCGGCATCGAGATGCGCTGGAACGATTCAGCCTCGATCGATCTCGGCCTGCGCTGGAGCACGCCGGTCACGCACGACATCCACATCATGGAGATCGACGGCGACGTGCTCGATCTCGACGTGGGCTGGATCGAGGACTTTGCGAACGGATCACGGCTGACGCTCGGGTTCACGGAGGACTTGATCGCGGAGTCGGGGCCGGATTTGACGGTGTTTTTGGGCTGGAGCCACGGTTTCTAGATCGATGAGCGCGACCTGGAAGCTCACCGTCGAATACGCGGGCACGCGTTACAGCGGCTGGCAGAAGCAGAAGAACGCGTTGACGGTCGCAGGTGAGCTCGAGCGCGCGATCGAGAAGTCCTTCGGCCCGGTCGTCGAGCTCGGCGGGGCTGGACGCACGGATGCGGGCGTGCACGCGCTCGCGCAGGTCGCGCACTTGCGGCTCGAGCGCGACATGGCAGAGGACGTGAGCACGGACGAAGTGCTGCGCTCGATCAACGCGCACCTGCCGGCGGACGTGAACGTGCTCTCGTTCGAGCGCGCTGCCGATCGCTTCCACGCGCGGCACCACGCGATCGCGCGCTCGTACGTCTACCAGATCGCGCGCCGACGCACGGCGTTCGCCAAGCGCTACGTGTGGTGGGTCGACGCGGAACTCGATGTCGACAGAATGCGCACGGCGATGCACGCCTGCGTCGGCGAGCACGACTTCGCGCTCTTCTGCGACGGCCGCGCCGATCCTGAGGACACGCGCGTGCGCATCGATCGCGCCGAAGTGGGGGAATCGGGCGACCTGGTGCTGTTGCGCTTCGAAGCCTCGCACTTCGTGTGGCGCATGGTGCGGCGGCTGGTGGGCACGCTCGAGCAGGTCGGACGCGGCGCGCTGAGCGTCGATGCGTTCACGCGTCTGCTCGACGCGCCGCCGACGGATGGAACGTCACCTACCGCCGCGTGGACCGCGCCCGCGTCGGGACTGTTCCTCGAGAGAGTCCGCTACGAAGGCGATCCGATACTCGGCGCGTTGAGACCCGCGTTCCCGATCGACCCGCGAAGAGGCTGAAGACGCCAGGAAATCAAGGCAGGCAACGATTGCGCGCGCTGCAGGCGAGCAGCGAAATCCCTGCGTGCTCGCTGCGCGAATCGCACACGCTCAGTGCACTTCGAACGCGCCCATGTCGACCGGCGCATTCGGACCCGGGCTCACGTTCGGCATGGACGGATCGTCCATGAATCGCGCCGCGCCGTCCGCGTCCGTGACCACGTCCTTGGGCACGAAGCGATTCCAGCCCGCGTCGATGCACGGTGACCCCGCTTGCAGATGCAGGTCGCCGAAGTCGTCGTCGTCCGTGCCCATGAGTTGATCCGGTCCCGCGCTCGGCATGCGCACGAACGCGGGATCCATGGCGATCGATCCTTCCGTCCCGGGCATGACGTTCGACATGCACCCGTACTGGAAATCGATCGGGCCGACGAGGTCGGTCGGCGTCCCGCCCCACAGGATGCAGTTGCAGTAGCGGCTCGTGCTGTCGTCGTTCGCGAACACGCTGCCGCCCTTGTGCGCGATATTGCCGGCGAACGAGCAGTTCACGACCGAACTCGCGCTCGCGAACATCTCGTGGATGCCGCCGCCCTTCTTGGCGCGGTTCAGCGCGAACGTGCAGTTCACCACGCGCGAGGACGTGTGGTAGCCGTTGAGCAGCCCGCCGCCGAAACCTTCGGTCTCGCCGAACGCGACGTTGCCTTCGAACGTCAGGCTCGTGAACTGCGGGCTCTCGCCTTCGCAGTACATCCCGCCGCCGCCGAGCTCGGCGCGGTTGCCGCGGAAGAGGCAGTGGTCGACGAACGAGTTGCTGAAGTAGTTGCTCATCCCGCCGCCGACGGAGAAGAACGTGCCGCTGGCGACGTTCCCGAAGAAGCGGCAGTAGCTCGCGCGCGACGGGCTCGACAGCGTGTACAGACCCGCGCCCTCGCCCGCCGTGTTCTCGATGATGTCGCAGTCGACGACGACCGCGGCGCTGTCCTCGATGTGGTAGACGCCGCCGCCGAACGAAGCGGCGTTGTGGCTGAACGTGCACGACGCGACGAAGGGCGATCCGCCCGTCGACCAGAACCCGCCGCCTCCGCTTCCTCCGCCGCCTCCGCCGCCCGTCTCGACGTCGAGCCCGGCGGAGTTGTATTCGAACGTGCAGTGCTCGACGACCGTGGTCGAGCGCTCACAGAAGACGCCGCCGCCGCCGTTTCCAGCTACGTTCAGGCTGAAATCACAGTGCTCGACGCGCGCTGCGCTGCCTTCGGAGTGGAACATGCCGGCACCCTGCTCGGCGAAGTTGCCGAGCCACCGGCAGTTCTGGAACTCGGTGCCTTCCAGGCTGGCGCAGAACGTTCCGCCGCCGTCGTGCATTGCCTCGTTGTCGAGGAACGTGCAGTCGACGAGGCTCGTCATCGCGCGCTCGCTGACGTAGAGACCGGCGCCAGTCGCCTGTGAATGGTTCGCGCACCACATGCAAGCTTCGAAGGTCGTGCCCGCGCCGTGGTCGTTGACGGCGCCGTGATCGGCCATCCAGTTCTTCTGGAACATGCACCCGCGGAACACGGGATGTCCGCCGAAGATGTTCAGTGCGGCTCCCTGATCCTGGCTGTCTGGGTGATCCAGACCGTCCGTGCTGGTGCCGACCGCCGGTCCGTCGGCGCGTCCGCTCTCGACCGTGAAGCCGTCGAGCAGCGTGTTCTCGTCCGCGTCGATCGCGACGACGACGTGGATGCTGTTCTCCTCCATGTTGTCGAAGAGGAACCCGTCGTCGCCATCGAGATCTCCCGAGAGAATCGTCTTGTGCGCGGCGACGTCGCGTTGATCGCGCTCGGTCTCCGTGCCGTCGAACCCGCCGTAGAGCGCGACGCCGCTCTTCAGCTCGAACGACGCGAGGCGATCGCCACCCGCGTGCGCGGGGCGGTACGTGCCTTCGGCGACCCAGATCTCGTCGCCCGGTCGCGCGAGTGCGAGCGCCGTCTGCAGGTCTTCGAGCGCATCGGCCCAACTCGTTCCGTGTCCGCCGCTCGGTGCCGTCGTGCTGACGTGGATCGCCTGCGAAGCGATCGTGTTCGTGCTCGAAGACCCGAACGATCCCGAGCATGCAATCAGCAGCGCTGAAGCAGTGAGCGAAGCAGCTAGCCGGCTGAGCGCGTGCAACCGTTGAGAGGGGGTCATGTGGGCAGGGGGTCAAAGGGGCTCAGCGCACTCCGCTGCGTTTATTGGGCACCGCCGTCCATCAGGCACCGCCGTCGATCGGGAGCGCCGTCGATCGGGCAGCGCGTCGAGGGACACGCCTGTGGACCGGCGTCGATTGTACCCCCCTTCGCGGGGCCGTCGAGGAGGGGAGATGTCTGGAAAGTCCTTCCGCACGCACAGGGTGCAGACACGGCGCTGCTGGAGGCACAGCGCACCTGACGGATTCGCAAGTCGCGTTCAGTTCAGTCGAGCACGCTTCCGATGCATCCGGCGGAGATCGACGGGCGCTGGCAGCGCTCGGGGGCAGTGCGATGTGGCAGGGAGCGCGGGCAGTCCGTGTTCAACGACGTTGCCGCGCCCCGTGAACTCGCGAACCGCAGGGGCGGGACTGGATGGAATCATGAGAGTGCGCACGCTGGGGTGCCCACGAAGACCGCTGCGCACGCCGGGGCGCGCAGGTTTTTCGCTGATCGAGATGTCCGTGGCTGCGGTGGTGTTGACCGTCGCGGTGTGCGGCCTCTCGGGCTCGATGGTGTCCACGCTCGCGCTCGACCGCGTCAACCACGAGACCGCGTTGGCCGAAGCCGCGGTGCGGGGGACGATGGAGCGCATCGGCGGCACCACGTTCGCGGAAGCGTTCGCGCGCTTCAACGCGGATCCGAATGACGATGCCGGTGGCGCGGGCACTGCGCCGGGCGCGACGTTCGCGGTGACCGGATTGACCGGCGACGCCGGCGCGCTTCCGGGCAGCATCACGTTCCCGGTCGGCACACCGGGCGAGCTGCGCGAAGACGTCGACGACGCGAGGCTGGGCATGCCGCGCGATCTGAACGGCGACGGCGTGATCGACGCCGCCGACCATTCCGGCAACTACCGGGTCTTGCCCGTGCGCGTGAGCGTCACGTGGCGCGGCGTCAGGGGCCTGCGGACGATGACCGTGGAGACCATGCTGTGCTCGCGCTGAATTCCATGCGAGCGCACGGCTCGAGCCGTTGGGCTTCGACCGCGAACCTGACCCGCTGCCGACGCAACGGTTTCACGCTGGTCGAGATGCTGATCGGCGCCACGGTGTTGGCGATGCTCGTCGGCTCGATGGGGGTCGTCGTGCTCTCGGCGCGTGGCGTCTACGAACAGGGTTTGAGCAGCGCCGCCCTCGAAGCCCGTGGTCGCCGCACCGTCGCGCGCATCGCCACCGAGCTGACCGCCGCGCAGGCCGCGTCGCTCACGACGGTTCCGCCGGCGCAGACGGACGCCTCGACGATCCAGTTCCGCACGTGCACCGGCTTCACGGCCGGAGCGATGACGGTCAGCACGCTGACGCGCATCGAGCTGCGGCCCGAACCGAGCGATCCGGACGACGGCATCGACAACGACAACGACGGATCGATCGACGAGAAACAGATCGTCCTCGTGCGCAACGCGGGCACGGGCAACCAAGTCGAGTCCGTGATCTGCGGCGGCGTGCGCGAGCTCTTGCAGGGCGAGACCGCGAACTTGGCCGACGACAACGGCAACGGGCTCGTCGACGAGGGCGGGCTTTCGTTCGCGCTCGTCGGCACCGGCACGGTGACGATCAGGTTGACGCTCGAGTCGCGCGATCCGCATGGACAACTCGTCGCACGCACGGTCGAGAGCTCCGTGCACATGCGCAACTGAACGAGAGGGGATCTTCGGAAAGCAGGGGGGGGAAACATGCGCAGTCAATTCCAATTCGATTCTCCGGAGCGCGGCAGCGCGCTCGTGGTCGCGGTCATCGCGACGGTGGTGTGCGCGGGCATGGCCAGCGCGCTCCTGGCCGTGAGCGGCTCTTCAAAGAAGGAGCACATCGCGTCGGCCGACCACATGAAGGCCTTGTACGTGGCCGAAGCGGGGCTCTCCGACGGCATCTCGGTGCTCACGGGTGGGGGCGTGCCCGCGCTCGGCGCGGTCGATGCGCCGGTGACGTTCTCGGACGGGAGCTACTTCGGCTCGGCCGTCGACAACGGCGACGACACGACGACGGTGACGGTGTACGGCACGAGCCACGGACAGACGCGCGGCGTCGAAGCGGTCGTCGTGAGGACGAGCGACGGCGTGTACGCGAACGCGCTGTTCGCGGGCAACAGCTCCGGCGATCCGAACTACCGCATGAAGTTCGGCGGCTTGGGCGCGCAGGCCGACCACATCGGCGGCAGCGTGTACAGCGGCGGCAACATCCAGATCACCGGCAACGCGGCGATCGACGGTGCGATCCGCGCGTTCGGCGCGATCGGGGGCGGCACCGGTGACACCGGACACACGCAGCCGATCCCTGACCTCGTCGCGATGAACTACGGCGTCAACCACGACATCGACGTCGCGGGTGCGTTCGCATCGGCGACCTATACCAACAGCGCCTCGTACGGCGGCAGAGCGTGGAGCCTCCCCGAATCGAACCCGGCCCACATCTTCCGCAAGAACCCGAGCGACCGCTCGGCAAACACGAGCTCGACGGCAAAGGACGACTACTTCCTGGAGGACCAGTACGAGCCGATGAACTCGAGCAGCGCGATCAACGCGAACGCAGGTGCGCACGTCACGATTTCGGGCATCGGCGGCGAGCCGGGCGTCAACGGCAACGAGCTCGTCTACTACATCGACGGCAACCTGTGGGTCCACAACAACAACGCGTACTCGTTCACGCTGTGGAACTCGACGGGCACGCCCATCAAGGTGACGTTCGTCGTCAAGGGCAACATCTACATCTCCGACAACATCTTCTATCACGACGAAAACGCGGACGGTCTGGCGTTGATCGCGATGAAGGACTCGGCCGTCGCCGACAGCGGCAACATCTACTTCGGAGACCCGAGCTTCGGGACGCTCGAGTACATGGACGCGTTCATGTACGCGGAGAACAACTTCCTGGACACGAACCTGTCGGCGTCGGGATCGGCGCGCGTGACCGTGCACGGCAACATGACGGCCGGCAACCAGGTCAAGATCAACCGCGACTTCGGTGCGCAGCACTCGAAGCTGACGGTGAACTACGACAGCCGCATCTGGGACGGCACATTGCAGTTGCCCGGGCTGCCGTCGTCGAGCGGATCGAGCGCAGCGTGGTCGGTCGCGAGCTGGCGTGAGGTCGCCGTCCCGTGATGCAGAACTCGAGGCCTTCGATGTTCGCGACGTCGCTGGTCGCGTGGTCCACGCGCGTGCTCGCGCGGATCTCGCTGGCCGTGGGAACGGCGACCCGGAACGCGAAGTCCGTGAACACATTGTCGATGTTCGCGGCGATCGTGCTGTCGGCCGTGGCCAACGCGCAGTCGGAGCGCGGCAGTGTGAGCGAAACGTCCGTCGAGGCGGCTCTGCCGGTAGCACCTGCGTCGCCCGAAGAGCTCGTCGTGTGGACGCTCTTGCAGCCGTCCGCAGAGTCGGGGGTTCCCGACGTCGCAGCGGTTTCGGCGCGGATCGCAAAGGGCGGACCGTCCGCCGCGAGCCCGATCGTCGCGATTCTGCTGGGCGAGAGCGCCGAGCCCGAGGTGGCCTACGCCGTCCACCCACGCGCGATCGAGATGCGGCGCAAGATCCTGGTCGACGCATTGAAGCTCTTGACCCCGCACGACGCGATCGACGGTGTGCGCAGCCGCATCACCTCGAAAACGAGCGTCGACGCGCGCTTGCTCGCGATCCAAGTGCTCTCTGAAATCGGCGGAGTGCCCGCGTTCGACGGCGCGATCGGCATCGCCGGAGCGCTCGATCCGATCCAGTGGGAGCGCACGTTCGTGCAAGGTGCGATCGAGAACGCGTTCGTCGAACTGGTCGGACGCAACCCGCGCATCGCGCGCCGTCTCGCGAGCTCGATGCAGAATTCACCGTCGGGTCTGGCGCAGATCGAAGCACGCGCGCTGACGAAAGCCCGCGCTGCGACCGCGCTGCCGGCGCTCCTCTCGAACCTCGGGCGCGATGGCGCGCTCGACCTGTGCATCCTGGAGCAGCTCGAAAAGGTCGGCGCCAACTGCGATCCGCTCGCGGATCCCGAGGCGCTCAAGCGCTTGCATGCGATGCTCGAGAGCCCGGATCACGACGTGCAGCGCGCCGCGCTCGTCGCCGCTGCACGCATCGGTGACACGGACAGCATCCCGCTCATGCTCAGCCGGCTCACGAGCGCGGACACGCTCACGCAAGCCTCCGCGCGCTGGGCGCTGGAGACCTCGAGCGGCGAGAAAAAGGGCCTGGATGCGGCCGCCTGGAACGAGTGGTGGGCGCACGAAAAGGCCTGGGCGGAGGAAGAGCTGCCGAACCTCTCGGAGGCGCTGCAGATCCGCGACGCACAGATGGTGAAAGCCAGCATCGACGCCGGTCTTACGCATCGCGCGCACCGTCACGCGGTTGCTTCAGCGATCAAGCCCATGTTGGATGCACAGGATCCGTCCGCGCAACGGCTCGCGTGCGAGGTGCTCGCGCAGATCGGTTCGCCGCGTGCGTTGCCCTGGTTGATCGAGAAGCTCGAGAGCGAGAACGAGGACGTGCGCAAGGCCGCGTGGAACGGCTTGCGGACGATCACGAAGCAGGACATGCCGGCCGACGGCGCCGCGTGGCGGCTTGCGCTCGCGCCCTGACTTGATTGGGCGGAGATTTCGTTCTCGCTGGAAGATGTTCTCGCTGAACAAAGGATGCGCGAGGTTTGATCGGGCGGACATTTTCAGTCCACCTGCGTCAGGCGATCGACGGGAGTGAATGCGAGAGGCGCTTCCTGCGCTCGAAGACGTCGATCCTCACTCGCCGCATCGAGCGAGATCGAGGATCGCGTTCCAACGCGGATCGTGCTCAACCTGCGCCGGCGTGCGCGGTGGAAGTGGATCGATCCCGATGTCGCCAAGGTCGAGCTGCCACCACCCGACGTCGTGCCACGCGCCGAACTTGAAGCCGACCGCGCGGTACGTGGCGACGGGGGTGAAGCCGAGCTTCTCGTGCAGCGCGACGCTGCCTGCGTTCGGCAGGGTCACGCCGCCGAGCGCCATGCGGTAACCCTGAACGCGCACGAGGTCGAGCAGCACGCGGTACAAGCTCGTTCCGATGCCGCGACCGTGCGCGCTCGGGTCGAGGTACACGCTGACCTCGGTCGACCACTGGTAGGCCGCGCGCGTGCGCCACTGACCCGCGTAGGCGTACCCAAGGGTGCGCCCGTTCTCTTCGCTGACGAGATAGGGCGCGATGGCAAGCGTCTTCGTGATGCGCTCCGCCATTTCGCTCGCCGACGGCGCCACGAGCTCGAACGACACCGACGTGTCGCGCACGAACGGTGCATAGATCGCGGCGACTGACGCGGCATCGTCGACGCTTGCCATGCGGATGACGGGATGCATCGCAAGAGGATGCCGATCCTCGACGACGAGTGTCCAGATGGAAGCGATCCGCTCCTCAGCGCAAACGCACTTCGAGGCTCTGGTCGTGCGCCTTTTCGCCCTGCCACGACACCGTGGCGCGATCGCCCTTGCCGCGCACGAACCAGCGCACGCGCACTTCGCCGCGACTGGAGATGCCGCGCTCGCGCAACAAGCGCGCGGGCTCGTGCTCGGCGAGCTCGATCTGCTCGGGATGCCAGCGATCCGTGCGGAATCCTCCGGCGAGCACTTCGACGTCGTTCCCCACGATCGTGAACGCGTCCGGCTCGCCGATCTTCTGCTTCGCGGCTTGCGCGGTGCGCGTCGGGATCGCGTGCAGGTCCTTGAACACGACGTCGACCGCGAGCACGTCGTCACCGAGCGCCGTCACCGTCGCGTCGGTGATCTGCACGAGCGGCATCGCGCGCGCGTGCGCGACGTTGAACATGCAGTTCCTGTGCAGCATCTCCTCGATCATGAACGTCGGCGGCACGCGGCCGACGTCTTTGCGCCAGCCCCCGATCTCGATCGGACCGTAGAACGGATGGTTGAACGGATGCCACTTCACGAAACCGGCGCCGGCGAGCAGCTTGTCGTCGAAGAAGTAACGTGACTTCGGGTCGCTCGCCTCGGGCTTGTGCTGACCGTCACCCCACTGCTGGTCGCCGTTCCACAGCTCGTTCGTGAACGAGATCACGCCGAGACCTTCGTAGCCCCACGTCGCGAACCCGCCGTACACGGTGTAGAGGTCCTTCCAGATCACCATGTAGCGGTAGAACGGCAGCATTTTCTCGCCATCCCGACCGAGCTCGTCGAACACGCGCACGTCTTCGCGCTCGTACTCGCCGTACGGTTCGGCGCCGGGACCGCGCAGGATCATTCCGCCCGCATTGTGGAAGCTCTGCAGCGCCGCGATGTTCGAATGCGCGAGCACCCACTTCCCGATCGCGCGCGACTCGGGCCAGTACAGCGGATACGGGCCGGCCCCGTACTGGATGTGATCGGGTTCCCACATCGAGGGCCACGCGCGGTTCATGTCGTAGCCGCCCTTGTCGTCCTCGTTGATGCGACCGTCTCCGTCGTTGTCGGTGCCCTCTTCGCCGAGGTAGATCCAGTCGCCTTTCTTGCCCTCGTCGTTCGGCGGAACCGGGATCATCACGCGCGGATCGTCGGGATCGAGGCGGTGCGTGCCTTGTCCGGGGACGTACTTGCGCATCTGCGTGATCTGCCCGTCGCCGTCGAGGTCGTCGGCGGGATCCTCGTCGTACTGACCGTCACCGTCGTCGTCGTGCGGCATGACGCCGGAGCGCGAGCTCGACGAGTCGTTGGCGTGCTCGAACCAGTACGCGCGTCCGTCGGGGTTCTGCGTCGGCAGCATGTAGAACGCGGAGCCGGCCACGAGCTTCGTGATCTCGTCGTTCGTGCGGTAGTTTTCGAGCAGGTACCAAAGCGTGTAGAGCACTTCCTCGCCGGCCTGTACCTCGTTGCCGTGCACGTTGCCGTCGACCCACATCGCGGGCTTCTCGGTGTCCTTGCCGGTGGAGGGATCGTTGAGCACGTACACGCGCATCTCGCGGCTCTCGGTGCTGTGGCCGATCACCTCGTGGTGCACGAGGTCGGGCCACGCAGCTTCGAGCTTGTCGAAGAGCGCGTACAGTTCGGGCGTGTCGTAGAAGCGGTTCCACGGGATCTCGACCTTCGGCGTGTGACCGACAGGCGTGCCGGGGAAACCCGTCTGCGCGGGCCCCGTCTGCGAGGACCCTGTCTGCGAGGACACAGCCGGCTTCGGCGCGGGCGGCGTCTGTTGAGAGGGCGCAGTCTGCTGCGAGGGCGCAGCCTTTTGCGCGGTCGCGGTCGTCTGCAGGAACGAAAGCGTTGCGAGTGCAAACAGCGCGAGCATCACTTCACCTCCGGCACGACGCTCATCGTGCCCGCCTGATCGGTGTCGAGTGCGATCTTCATCGCGGACGGCGGTGCGCCTTGCACCATCCAGTGGAGTTCCTTGCGACCGCCGCTTCCGGCGAGCTCGCGCACGAGCGTCTGCTTGTTACCCATCAGGATCTGCGCGTCCTTCGGCAGCTCGAACGTCACGCGCGCTGGACGGATCTCGCGCGAGCGCCTGCCGAGTGCACTCGGGAAGGGGAAGTAGCCGTCGTTCATCAGCACCGCGTCGACTTTCCACAACCCGCTGCCGAGGTCGGTCGCGTGCACGTCGACGAGCTTCAAGCGCGCGAGGTCGTTGCACATCTCGATGACGAACTCGACGTCCTTGCGCGCGATCTCAGCGCGTTCTGCTTCGGGCGGCTCGACGAGCGCGTAGGGAGCGAACCCACCGATCTCGACGTTGCCGAGCTCGGGGTGCTTGAACGCGTGCCACGCCACGAAGCGCGCGGCCTCGTTGTGCGCGTCGATCCACTTCAGGCGCTTGGCGTCGTCGGAGGGACCCCCGTCCTCCGACTTGCCCTTGTGGTCCGACTTCGCGTCGGCGCCATGACCCGACTTCGCGTTGGGCTTGCCGTCAGCGGATGCATCGGGCTTTTCCACGGGCTTCGCAGCGTCACCTGACGACTTCGGCTCCGTGCTGGATTCGCTTTTCGCATCCGCAGGTTCCGTTGATTGGGCCTTGGATTGGGCGCTGTTCTCGACGTCCTTCTTCGCGTCCGGCTCGTCGAGCGGAACCGACCAGGGTGCGATGTCGATCGCCCACAACCCGCGCTGCGCCTGCACCCAGGCCTGGAACGTGCCGCCGTCGTGCCCGTCGCCCTTCGCGCCCTGGCCGAGCTCCTTGAAACGTCGTCCAATCTCTGCGTACACACCGACGTCGTCCTCGGGAACCCCCGCGGAAGGCAGCGTGCTCTGGCGACCAGGCTTGTTCTCCGTGCGTGGCTTCTCGACGACGTTGTCGAGCGTGCCGTACGTGATGACCAGCGCGATCTCCTGGTGCAGCACGACGAAATCGCACAACGCCTTCGACTCGGGCTCGTCGGTCGCGAAGCGCCCCGAGTCGTGGCCGTGCTCTTCCCAACCCGCGGGGAAGTTGCGGTTCACGACCGCGTCGAGTTCCTGGTCCTCCGCTGCGACGTTGTCGCCGTCGGAATCGCGGCCTTCGCGCATCAGCTTCCACTGACCACGCTGTCCCTTCGAATGATCGGCCTTGATGAGCGCGCGCTCGTCCGCCGGATCCGTGGTCCACTCGCCGTCGGCAGCGGGCACGCGCATCCAAGTCACGAGCCCGTCGCCGTCGACGTCGCTCGGAGGATCTTCGCCTTGACGTCCGTCGCGATCGTCGTCGACGCCCGTGCCGCTCGCGCGTTCCTCGTACAGCGGTTTGGCGAATCGCGCTTCGGCCGCGTCCGGATCCGCGCGCGGGATGATGTAGATGGTCGTCGTGTCGAGCAGCGCCTTCACCTTCGGATCCGTGTCGTAGCGCTCGGCCAGGACGCGCGCGTGATCGAGCGCGAGCGAACTCGTCCAGGCCAGCGGTCCGTCGACGTTCGCGACGATCAACACGGCCGGCCGTCCGGGATCGGGGGTGTTGGCGGGGAAGCGCAGGGCTTCGATGTGTCGTTTCGCGCGCGACTCTCCCACCGCGATGACCGCGACGAGCTTGGGATGCTCGGTCGCGATGCGCGTCATCGCGAGACCGAGATCGTGCTGGTCGAGCAGGGGCATCGGCGGCGTCTGCGGGGCGCTCTGAACGGTGAGCAGCGGGAGCAGCGCGAGGTGTGCGAAAATCAGCGTCATGAACGTCTCCGCGGAAGGGCTGTGCGCGGCAGAGCGTAACGGTTCCGCGCGCGTTTCAAAGTCGCTCTGTGTTCAACCGACGTGCTTCGTCACGCTCTTTCGTGCTCGTTCGCGCGCGGCCGTCGCCGTCAGGCTTCCATTCAGGCGCCGTTCCCAGCACCATCCAGGAACCGCCCGATGTCCTCGATGCGCACCCCCGCATCCTGCTCGCCGATTTCGATCAGGCGCGCGAGGTAGTCGCTCTGGAACATCACCAAGCTCAAGAGGTCGTTCGACTTCGTCTGGCGCGTGCCCAACCCGCGCGTGAGGAAGCGGAAGGAACGCGGCAAGCGCGCTTCGTAGTCGTTGGCGAGCTTGCCCAGGTCGCGCGACGGTCTCAATATGAACAAGTCGACCTTGCGCAGGGTCCCACGCTCCTTTGGCGGCATGCAGTCGATCATCTTGTTGACGCGCGTCAACGTCAGCGCGTCGGCGTCGAACAGGTCGAGGAAGATCGCGTTGAACATGGCGCCGATGATCTGCGCCGGCGGGGGATAGGCGTCGATCGCGGAGGTGTCGGCTTCCGCGCGCGAGCGCGCATAGCGCGTCGATATCGCCAAGATCCGCGTCGCACCCAGGTGGATCGCCGGCGACAGCGGCGCCGTCAGTCGGATGCCGCCGTCACCGTACCAGTGCGCCCCGATGCGCACGGCGGGAAAGAAGATCGGCAGCGACGAAGACGCCATCACGTGGTCGATCGTGAGCACCGAGTGCGCGCTCTTGCGGTGCGCGCGCTCCCACAGGTCGATCTCTCGTCCGTCGACCCACGTGATCGACTGGCCCGTCGAGTAGCTCGACGTCGTGAGTGCGAGCGCGCGCAGCTGTCCCGACTCGATGTTCTCGGCGACCCCGCGCAGACGACCGTCGGGCCCGCCCATTCGCTCCTCCAGCAGCTTGCGCAGCGGCGACGTGTCGACCAGCGCATTCGTGTGCGGTGCAGTCAGGAATCCGCCCGATACGAGCTTGGCGCCGGTGCGCACCACGTTGCGCGCGAGCGCGAACGATCCGACCTGAAACACCTTCTCCGGTTCGAGCGTGCACCACAGGTCGGTCAATTCCTCGAGCCTTTGCGCGAGCGTCCCATGACGCGACGCAAGAAACCCCGCGTTGATGGCGCCCGCTGATACGCCGGTGAGGATCTGCGGCACGACGCTTGGGAAGTGCTTGGCGAGGGTGCGCAAGCAACCGACCTGGTATGCAGCGCGCGCGCCGCCGCCGCTCATCACCAGTGCCAGCTCTTCCATCGCGCTGAGCTTACTGTGTCCTGCGCACCGTTCAGGAAAGCAAGTAGCCCGACGCCAGCTTCTGGAAGGCGCTGACCTGCTCTGCTTGCCACGCACGCGGCCGACCGAGCTCGCGCGCCAGGATCTCGGCTGCGCGCGGAGCCATCTCGATCGCCGCACGCGCATCGAGGAACAACGCTCGCGCGCGCCGTGCGAGCGCGTCCTCGACCGTGCGCGCCATTTCGAAGCGCGCATGCCAGGCGATCTCGGCGCCGATCGTCGGCAACCGCGGATGCAATCGAGCAGCGAGCGCAGGTTCGGCGCGCGCGATCTCGGCGACGTGCTGTGCGTCGCTGCCGTACGCCGACAGCGCACCCAACGTCTCCGGCCGATCGTGCCAGCCATGAATCGGAAGCTCGCGCGTCCGGCACTCGACCTCGGGCAACTGAGCCAGCGTCGCCGCCTGATCGACGCACGCTCGCGCCATGTTGCGGTAGGTCGTCCACTTGCCCCCGGTGATCGAGAGCAGCCCGTTCTTGTCGATGTGGATCGAGTGATCCCGCGACAACAGGCTCGTCGCGCGACCCTCCCCGTGCTTCAAAAGCGGCCGAATCCCCGCGAAAACCGACAAAACGTCCTCCCGCGTCGGAGCGCGCGACAGGTACTGCGCCGCGGTCGACAAGATGAAGTCGATCTCCTGCTCCATTGCGCGCGGCTCGAGCGTCGCCGTTTCCACCGGCGTGTCCGTCGTCCCGACGAGCGTGTGCTCGCGCCACGGGATCGCGAACAAGACGCGTCCGTCGCTCGTGTGCGGCACGAGGATCGCCGTGTCGACCGGCAGGAAGGAGCGTTCGAACACCAGGTGCACGCCCTGGCTCGGTGCCATCATCGTGCGCGCGTTCGGATCGGCGAGCTTGCGCACTCCATCCGAGAACGCACCCGTCGCATTGATCACGACGCGCGCGCGCGCATGCGTCTCGCGGCCTGACTCGGCGTCCTTGAACGTGACGCCGTCGACGAGACCGTCCGCGTCCTCGAGCAACCCGGTGACCGGCGCGTAGTTGAGCAACGCCGCACCCTGCTCGTGCGCCGTCGCGACCATGTGCACGAGCAAGCGCGCGTCGTCGAACTGTCCGTCGTAGTAGATGACGCCACCGCGCAGACCTTCGCGCTTGATCGTCGGCAGCCGCGCGAGCGTCTCGTCGCGCGTCAGGATCTCGGATCTTCCGAACCCGTACCGCCCTGCCAGCAGGTTGTACATCTTCAAACCGAGCCCGTAGAACGGCGCTTCCCACCACTCGTAGCTCGGCACGACGAAGCCGAGATCCCTGACGAGGTGCGGCGCATTGCGTCGCAGGATCCCGCGCTCCTTCAGCGCCTCCATCACGAGAGTGATGTTGCCCTGCTCCAGATAGCGCACGCCGCCGTGCACGAGCTTGGTCGAGCGGCTCGACGTGCCCTTGCCGAAGTCGTGCTGTTCGAGCAGCAGCACCTCGTATCCGCGCGACGCCGCGTCGATCGCGACGCCGACCCCGGTCGCGCCACCGCCGATCACGACCATGTCCCACGCCGCGGCGTGATCCTCGGCGCGGGAGAGGATCTCGTCGCGGTTCACGAGCGCTCGATCAGAGCTTGGCTTTGATCTTGTTGAGCAAATCGCGGCTCAGCGTGCGATCGCCGATGCCGACTCGCACCTTGATCTCGCTCAAGCGATCACCTGTGGTCGTCGAATCGAACTCGATGATCGTCTCGGTCGACGTCGTGACCTGCAGGTGTCCGGCGGCCTTCGTCACGTTGTAGACGACCTCCGTGTACTTCATGTCTTGCGAGACCTCGCGTGCGGCGGCGATGGCCTGGTCCGCCGTCGCACTGACGGTCGTGGTGTACGTGCCGTTGATGACGTTCTCCACGACGCCATTCGAGGTCGTGTAGCAGCCGTTCAGCGCGGCGGTCGATAGGGCAAGAAAGAGGGGGATGGCGAGGTACTTGTGCATGTTCGTGGTCCTTCGGCGTGGCAGGGGATCTGCGGCCGAGAATAGACCTCGCCGAACGTGGCGATCAACACTGCGCTTTCGAAACGAAGCCGATTGCGGGTGAATTTCGCGGCGCTTTCCCCCCTCGACTCGAGGCGACGGAAGCAGCTCAGCGCTTCGTCAGCACCGCCGCCACCCGCGCCTTCATCTCGGGCGACGACCAGATCGGGACCTCCTGCTCGCGGAATCGGCGCTCGGAGGCGGGCGAAATCGTGGTCACGCCCCCGCGCAGGATCGCCTTCGTGAGCGCGTAGGTCGACCGCGGATAGCCAGCGAGCACCTCCAGGCGTTGCTTCGCGGCCGTTTCGGCGTCGTCGACCACCTCGTCGATCAGCCCCACGCCAAGCGCGCCGTCGACGTCGAAAAGCCCGGCGCCGAGCAGCACCCTCTCCCGCACGTGGGGCGAAATCCGGTACGTCATGATCGCGAGGATCGCCGGCGGAAAGCAGGCGCCGATCGCGACCTCGTTGGTGCCGATCCGCGTCTTCGTGTGGCGCTGCGCGATGCGCCAGTCGCAGCACGCGGCCAGCACGGCGCCGCCGGCGATCGCGTGACCGTTGATGCACGCGACGACCGGTGCGGGATGGTTGAACAACCGCGCCGCGAGCAGGTCGAGCCGGCGGAGGAATTTCTCCATGCCGAGCGCGTCGAGGCCCGCGACCTCGCGCAGGTCGAGCCCCGCCGAAAATGCGTCGGCCGTCCCGGTCAAGAGGATCGGATCGGTGGCGGCACGGGAAGTTTCTTCCTCGAGCCAGCCCATCAGGTCGCTCCCCAGCGCGTTCTTCGCCGGGTGTTGCATGCGGATCACGTGCATTGTTTTCTCCTCTCCATGTCGAACGCGTCTCGTACGCGCCGGCGCCGCCGCTTCGTCGTGGACGAGGGAGTCTGTCATACTGGATTGCTGAATGGACACGCAACGACACTTCGCGAGCGACAACAACGCAACGGTGCACCCGGCGGTGATGGACGCTCTGCGCGCGGCCAACGTCGGGCACGTGCGCGCTTACGGCGACGACCCGTGGACCGAGCGCTTCGAAGCGCGCGTGCGCGAGCACTTCGGCGACAAGGCGCGCGCGTTCTGCGTGTTCGGCGGCACGGCGGCGAACGTGCTCGGGCTGCAGACGCTGCTCGAGCGCCACGAAGCGATCTTGTGCGCGCGCGGTGCGCACATCGACGTCGACGAGTGCGGCGCGCCGGAGCGCTACCTCGGCTGCAAGCTGCTCCCCATCGACACGCCCGACGGCAAGCTCACGCCCGAGCTCGTCGAAGAGCACATCCACGGCGTCGGCGACCAGCACCACGTGCAACCGCGCGTGATCGCGATCACGCAGTCGACGGAGGTCGGCACGGTGTACACGCCCGCTGAGATCCGGAAGCTCGCCGACTTCGCGCACGCGCGCTCCATGTTCCTGCACATGGACGGAGCGCGCATCTCGAACGCAGCGGCGACCCTCGGCGTGAACCTGCGCGCGATCACCACCGATGCGGGCGTCGACGTGCTCAGCTTCGGCGGCACGAAGAACGGCTTGATGGGGGCCGAAGCGGTCGTGTTCCCGCGCGGCGAACACGCGAGCGAGTTCCGCTTCCAGCGCAAGCAAGGCATGCAGCTCGCTTCGAAGATGCGCTACGTCGCCTGCCAGCTCGCCGCGTTCCTGGAAAATGACCTGTGGCGCAGATGCGCCGAGCACTCCAACGCGATGGCGCAGCGGCTGGCTCGCGCGGCTCTCGAAGTGCCCGGTGTGCGCCTCGCGTACCCGGTGCAGGCGAACGGCGTCTTCGCGCAGATC
>JBBQNP010000072.1:0-21818 GCA_038330085.1 Planctomycetota bacterium
GCGCTGGGGCTCTGTGGGGGCGGGGGGGTGTGCCTCCCCTAATTCGGGTCCACTTCTTTTTTTCAACTCCTGCCCGGCATGTTCGGGGGGGGCCGCCCCCCCCCCCCTTTCGGCCGGTCGTTTTTTGAAAAATCGGGACTGGCACCGTATTTCTGCGAGTCACACTCCCAGGAACAACCTGTCCGCGAGCGCGCTCGGCAATCCCGCGCTGCGAATGCGCGCCGCTTCGCGCTCGATGTCGTACGGCACGCGATGGATCCACGCGCGCTCACGCTCCGAATCGAACACCGCGTACGCCGCGCGCGGATCTTCGTCGCGCGGTTGTCCGACGCTCCCGACGTTGATCAACGCGCGATGCGACTCGGAGAGATCGACTTCCGTGTCTTCGGTGTACGCCGTGCGCAGCGGATCGTCGCGCAGACGGAGCAGCGTCACCGGATAATGCGTGTGTCCGACGAAACAGACCGGGAGCTGCATCGCGTCGAGCGAAGGATCCGCGTCCGTCGTGCTCTGCACGTAGTCGAAGAGTTCAGGATGACAGTACGTGCCATGCGCCACGCTCGCGTGCTCGAGGTCGACGAAGAGCGGCAGGCCCGCCAACCAGCGCGTGTCGCTGTCGGTGAGGACCGTCTGAGTCCAACGCACAGCCGAGCGCGCGTAGTTGTTGAAGTAGAGAATGTCGAGCTCGCCGACGCAGGCCGCATCGTGATTGCCCTTGACGACCACGGTGTCGAGCTCGCGCAAGAGCGCGATGCACTCGCGCGGTGCCGCGCCATATCCCACGACGTCGCCGACGCTCAGCAGAACGTCGACCTTTTCCTTCTCGAGGGCATCGAGCACGGCGCGGAGCGCCGACAGGTTGCCGTGGATGTCGCCTAGGATTCCGTACTTCATGTCGCCGGCCGTCGGATCACATCGACCCCGATCGCCGTGAGGGCCAGGGCTAGGATCGGCGCGCAGGCGGCCGGCCATGCAGCGGAACCCGGACTCGAGTCAAGATGCCTTGTCGCGTCGAGGACAGCGACCACGATGCCACGAACGGGGCCGGAGACGAGAGCAGGAAACCACCAAGCCAGGGAAAGGAAGGCGATCGAACGCAGCGCCCCGGCCGGAATTTGCACTGCGATGAGCCCGAGGGCGAGCACGTGGAGGGCCATGAGGAGCACGCCCGCGGGGGCGAAACCCGCGCTTTCACGGGCTGCCGGGAGCAATCCGAGGGCGACGATCGGAACGCCTGGCAACAGGATGCAGAGGGCGAGAACCCCGGTTTGCGCGCGCAGACGACGCAGCGTGCCGAGGGGTTCGAGGCTGGTCGTGATCTCCCCCAGCGCGGTCAGGGCGATCACGCCGCCGATCAGACCCCACACAAAGGCAACTTCGTAAATCATCCGACTGGAAAAGAGCGACCGCGCATCGGGTCCGAGCGGACCGAGCACGGCCAGGAGCCAGGGCAAGGAACACAAGCCGATCCAGGCAAGCAGCAGCGCGGGCCGGTGCAAGGTGCGCCGAATGATGAGCTTGGCGAGTTCCAACTCCATGGAGGGTGCTGTACGGTCTGCACTAGGACGCGTCCAGGGTCAGATGGGTTGCATTCCGCGGCACGCGCTTGACTCGGGCGGCCCACCCTCTAGCCTGAACATTCGGACGGTCAGCGGTTGGCTCATTCGAATCGAGGTCTTTCATGGAGCGTCGACTAGGGCGTGGTCTTGGGTCGTTGTTGGGCGGAAGCGACCCACTTGAACGTCAAGAGCAGGTACGCGAGCTTCCGCTCGACGCCATCCGCCCCAACCCGCATCAGCCGCGCCGGACCTTCGACCCGGTCGCGCTCGAGGAGCTGAGGGACAGCATCCGTCGGCATGGGATCCTCCAACCCATCGTGGTTCGGCCCGCTGGACGGGATCAGGAGGGCCGCAGCTTCGAAATCGTCTCCGGGGAAAGGCGTTGGCGCGCGAGTCAGATGGCCGGAGTGCATTCGATCCCGGTCACCGTCCGTGAGGTGGACTCCGATCAGATGCTCGAGCTGGCCTTGGTCGAAAACCTCCAGAGACAGGATCTGGACGCCATCGAGCGTGCAACTGGCTATCAACAGATGATGAAGTCCCTGAACGTGACCCAGGAGCAGGTCGCGGAGAAGGTCGGCCTCAAGCGCTCGACGGTGGCCAACCACCTGCGTTTGCTCGAACTCCCCCCTGCAGCCCAGGACGCTGTTCGCCGCAACTTGATCTCGATGGGCCACGCGCGTGCCCTGCTGGGGTTGACCGATCCGGCCCGTGTTCTGGGCCTCGTTGAGCGCATCGGTCGAGAAGAACTGTCCGTGCGCGAGGTGGAACGCCTGGTTCGAGAGGCGGGTCGTGTCACCAGCCAGGGCAAGGTTGTGATGCAACCGCAGGCCGCGCCGGCGCCATGGGTGCGTGAGCTGGAGACGCGCTTGCGCGAGCAGCTGGGTACGGCGGTCCAAGTGCGCAACGCCCCGGGCTACCGCGGTCAGATCGTGATCGAGTACTTCGATCGCAAGGACCTGGATCGACTTTGCCAGCGCTTGGCGCCCCGCGACGAGATTCGCTGACCCCGGCTGGATCCGCCGACCTCACACCGAGGAGGTTTGGCTTCCGCCGGCAATGTTCCACGTGGAACACCGATCCGCGGCAGCCTCGCCGAGCGAGGGATCTCCCGGTGGGGGTGGGTCGAACGCCCGAAGGCTACAGCACTTCCGTCGATTGGATCGTGGGGGGCTCTTCCGGCCGATCGGTCGAGGTCACCGTCTTCGACTCGCTGATCCCCTTGGCCACGTCCAAACCCTCGAGCACCTTGCCGAAGACAACGGAGTTGGCATCGAGCCCGTGATCTTCAGCGAGAAGGATCTGGAACTGACTGCCGTTGCTGCCCTTCGCGCCCATGCGCGGCACCGAACCCAGGGCACCGACAAAGTGGGCCAAATCGTTGGACTCGGGCTCCAGCGCGGTCCCGAGCTCCCCGGATCCCCACGTCGTGACGTCCTCCTTGAGCGTGTTCGGATCGCCGCTCTGGATCAGGTGGTCCGACATCACGCGGTGGAACTTCAAGCCGTTGAAGCTGCCCTCGCGTGCGAGCTTCAAGAACGCTTCGGCGTGGTGCGGAGCGCGGTCCATGTAGAGGCCGACCACGATCGCGCCGCGATCCGTGTTGATCTTGACCTTGGGGGCATCCGCGGGCAGATCGGGGAGACCGACGAGCAAGGGGTGTTGCGCACGCCAAGCCAGCTGCGCATCGATGCGCGATTGCAGGAGCGCCACGTCGCTTTGGAGGGGACCGTCCGCAGCTTGGACCAGGGGTGCGGAGACCACGGAGCTGTTCGGATACTCCTGCCGCAACCTGCCGAGAAGGGACTTGGCCTCGTCATATTTTCCGTCTTGGGCCGCCAGGACAGCCGCGAAGTACAGGGCGGAAGGGGCTGCGTGGGTTCCGCGGATCTGATCCGCGACACCGACCAGGTCCTCGACCTTGCCCGCTCCGCCCTGGCTGGTCACCTGGAGGATCTTATCCCAGGCCTGAGCCTCTTCTTGCTCGTGCTGAGAGTGCATCTTCTGGCGGAACATCAAAGCGGCCACGACCGCCAGCGTGATCACGAGCGCGATCTTCCAGTAGCGATCGACGAACTCCGCCAGTCCGGACTTGTCGTCGACGGAGGCGATGGTGATCGAAGTGGGGGCCTTATGTTGAGCCATCTGGGTTCCGATGTGGGTGCGATCTACCGGCTAAGTACTAGGTAGATACCTGACTTTACGCGGTGCGAAGAAAACGGGGCACGCAGGCTGGGGTCGCGGAAGCGGGGGGCATGGAGGGGGCGGATTGTCACGCTGAGTGCCCCCGCAGTGTTGTCCCTAGGTGTTGTCACGCTAGATCACGCCGGCGGGATGTCTCGCGCTGACTTGCACGCTGGACCTTGAGGTTCCACGGCCAAAAAGGGCAACAGGAGTAGGCGCAGAGTTCCTCCGGGCGCAGCATTGTATCCAGGGCGGAGTCGGAGCCACAAGCGACCCCGCCCGCGCGCCGCGTACCGGCCCGCGACCTCTCTCCCTTCACGGCAGCGTACACTCGCTCGATCCTCGCGCGCGTCGTCACGAGTGCCGACAGTTCCACCCTCTCTCATCGCATCCAGATCATGTTGACGAGCCTGCTCCTCCTCACCTGCTCATCGTTCATCCCTTCGTCGCTCGCGGAGCCGGCCACCGTCGCTGCGCCGACCGCTGCCGCGCACACGTCAGCACCGGGCGAAGATGCCGAGCTCACCAAGCGCAAGAAGGCAGCCGGCAAAGATCCGGTCGAGCTGTGGAAGGTCTACGAGTGGTGCAAGGAGCAGAAGAAGGACAAGGACGGCAAGGCGATCTTGAAGGACATCCTCAAGATCGACCCGCTGCACAAGGAAGCCAACATCGCGCTCGGCAACCTGTTCTTCGACGGCAAGTGGTTCGAGAACCAGAAGAAGATCGACGAGTACAAGAAGCAGAAGGAGATCGACGAGAAAGCGGCGCAAGGCCTCGTCGACTACAAGGGCGAGTGGGTTCCGAAAGAGGACGTCGCCAACCTCGAGAAGGGACTCGTCAAGGATTCACTCGGCGAGTGGGTGACGCCGGACATCGCGAAGAAGATCGACGAAGGTTGGGTGAAGCAAGACCTCGTTTGGATCGCTCCGGCCGAGAAGGAGAACATCGAGAAGAAGCTGTGGAAGTGCGGCGACCAGTGGCTCTCGCTCGATGACGCGAACAAGTATCACGCCGAGTATTCACAGCCGTGGAAGATCCCGTTCGGTCGCTACGTGCTGTGGACAACGTGTGATCGCGACGTTGCGACGTACAAGATGAAGCCGCAGCTCGAGTCGGCCTGCGACGATCTCGAGAAGATCTACGGCACGAAGCCGGCGCAACCGTTCAACCTCTTCGTGCTGCGCAGCAAGGATCAGTACGGCGCGTTCGCACAAGGTGATCGAGAGGACGGCTCCGACACGAACGACGCGACCGGCATGTCGTCGGCGTACGGTGCGTACCTCGCCGATGCTCTGTTCGACGACGATGGCTGCAAGAACATGGGCGTCTCGTTCTGGGACGCGTCGACCAAAGAAGGTTCTCAGTGGGGCGTGCAGCAGGTGCGCAACGCGATCGGGATGTCCTACGCCGAAGCGCTCGATCCGAGTCCGCTCGCGACGGCTGCGTTGCAGAAGACGGGTCGCGTGGACAAGGCCTTCGTCAAAAAGTTCTTCGAAGAGAAGCGCCTGCCTGGGTGGTACCGCTACGGTGCCGCGGGATACGTCGAGCGCTGGTACAACGACACGACGGTCGGAGCCGGCGGCGACATGCAGTGGGCCAAGAAGTGGTCCAAGGAATCGCTGCTGAAGTCAGGCGGGTTGCGCCCGCTCAAGCAGGTGATCGCGTTCAGCCTGCATCCCGGTGATCCGACGGACACGTCCAAGCTCATCAACGAAGCCGGGCTCGTCATGGCGTTCGTGATGGACGGCAACTGCGCGAGCGTGATCGAGAAGCGCAAGGCATTCCTCGCGGCGTTCCAGGCTGGCAAGACCGGCAAGGAGCTGAACGAGGCGGTCAGCGCGTTGGACGCGGAGATCCTGAAGAACGAAGCCGACCTGCGGAAGTTCGCGGGTCTCTGACGCACACGGCCCACATGATCCAACTCGCGCTGCCTTTGCTGCTGACGTTGTCGACGGGCGACAACGCGCGATTCCATCCCGCGAACGCCGACGTGTACGTCGAGATCGCCGACGTGAAGGCTGCGTTCGCCGCGTACGCCGACGCGCCGCTCGTGAAGACGCTTCAAGATCCGGCGGTCGCGCGCATCGCCGAAGCTGCGAAGCAGATGAACCCGGACATCGGCGCGATGCTGGTCGGCCTGATGCCGACGCCCGATCCTTCACGACCGGACGATCACTGGTGGCCGTGGTCGGGGCTCTCGTCGATGTCGATGTCGATCGCCGGCCTCGACACGCCGGCTCCGACAGGCACGCCGTGGCCGGAACGCGCGAGCGGTTGGATCGTGCTCGAGTTCGCGGATGCGGCTGCGGCGACGCAAGCACTCACTGCGATCGGCGCGAGTGCCGGTGTCACGCAGGTCTCTGTGCAGAGCTCGACGCCCGCGGGCAAGGATGGCGCTGACGAGCACCCTGCATCGAAGACCGAGCAGGGGAGCAGGAGTCCCGCGGCGAGCACGTCGGGCAGCGCTACGAACGGAGCAGCTGCAACGAACAAAGCAGAGACGGTCAAGATCGAAGGCGCCGACGCAACCGTCGTTCGTCACGAGGTCGATCTCTTCGGGAACAAGGTCGCGTTCTGGCTGGTGCAGTCCGGACCTCGCGTCGTCTGCGGCGTCGGCCACGCGCAACCTCGGGACCTGGTCGAGCGCTTGTCGAAGCCGGAGTCGACCTTCGTCGCGCAACACGCGTTGCTCGAGAAGGACTCCGGGTTGCAGTCGTCGTGCGGCGTGACCATCGCGCGCGCCTGGAGCGATCTCGAGCGCGTGGACGTGCCCGGCATGATCGACGAACGGCTCGGGCCGGAGTTCGTCGAACTGGGCATGGCCGAGTTCGTTCCGTTCGTCGGTCAGCGCGGCGTGCACCGCCTGCAACTGTGCAAGGGACAGTTCGTGTGGGAGAGCAGCACCGAGCGCATCGGTCCTTCGCGCGGGCTCGACGACTTGTACGGAACGGCGCCGATCGCGCCCTCGATCGCGCGCTTCGTGCCCAAGGCTGCGATCGGCGCGTGGTTGCTGAAGGTCCAACCGGCGAAGATCGAAGCGCTCGTGCAGCGCGCGCTCGCACGGACGAAGAAGCCGGCTGACGGCGCCCCGACCGACGCGAATGCACCTCATCCCTTCGCCGCGATCGGTGATTCCGTCGCCATGTTCGTGATGCCGCTATCGATGGGCAACATGGGCAACGGAGGCATCAGCCCCAACGCGTTGATGGCGATCGAGCTGAAGGACGCGACCGCTTTCCAGACGGCGTTCGAGGCTTGGATCGCGCACGCCCAGACGAACGAGCCTGGGCTGAAGGTGGAGAGCAAGCCCTATCACAAGCACGCGGCCTACACGTTCACCTACGCCAAGGACGCGACCCCTTCCGACGACGAGGACAAGGCGCCGACTTCGGCGGCACGTCCCACGCTCGTGATCCTCGCCGATCGCGTGGTCATTGCATCCAGCCGTACCTATGCGCAGAGCGAAGTGCGGCGCATCGAGGCGGGCGGCGACGACGCGCATCCGCTGGCCGTGGAAGGCGCGATTCCGAAAAACGCCTACGAAGTCTCGTGGTTCGACTGGGGCGCGGCGATCGGCAAGTCGTACGACATGGCGCGCGGGTTCTTGCCGCTCTTGTTGCAGAGCACCGGCAAGAGCATCGACGTGAGCACGCTGCCGACGGCGGCGGAGTTGTTCCGCTACATCGCGCCGAGCGCGAGCTACACCGCGCGCATCGACGGCAAGGAGTACAAGCACTCGGTCACGTCGCTCGGACCGGAGACGCCGCTCGCCGGGATCGCTTTGGCCATCGGAATCACGGCCTACGGAGAGCGCACCGCTGGACAGATCGCATCGAGCGCGCACGTTCTGCCGGGTGTGACTGCCGCAGACGGGGACGTCCAAGTCGGTCATGTCGTGACCGTGGGCTCGGGCGCGTCGGACTGGGAGAAAGTCAGGGGCGACGAGCGCTCAGAAACGTCGACCGCTTTGCGGGACGTGAAGACCGGTCTGGCCGTGTACCGCTCGCAGTTCGGCCGCGTGCCTGACACGCTCGACGACCTGCTGAAACACACCGACGCCTTCCCGAACGGATTCCTCGACGGAGGTGCTGTGCCCAAGGACGGCTGGCATCACGCGCTCGTGTACGCCACGACGGACAAGGGCGCGACGTACGCACTGCGCTCGTGCGGAGCGAACGGCGTCGACGATCACGGAACCGGCGACGACGTGCTCGTGCCCTGAAGTCGGCGAGCACGATCGAGGACGCGGGCTCATGACCGAAGACGCCCGAGTCGAAGCTGGATCCGAACACGACGCACCGACGCGCGAGCGTTTGTCGCGTCCCGTTCCGCTCGAGCGCACCGGCAAGCGCTCGCGCTTTCGTCGCTGGCGCCGCACGCTCGCGCGCAAGCTGGGCATGAGCGTCGGCGCGTTCTTCGTCGGCCTGATGTCGAAGACGTGGCGCGCGACGTGGGAGGGTCTCGAGAACCTCGAAGCCGCGCGCGGCGAAGGCGGTGGTCACTTCATCACGCTGTGGCACGGGCGCATGCTCGTGCCTATGGCGCACCACAAGGGTGCCGGATGGAAAGTGCTCGTCAGCCCGAGCCGCGACGGCGACACGATCGCGCCGACGTTGAAGCGTTTTGGCTTCGGCGTTATCCGCGGATCCGCATCCCGCGGCGGCGCGCGTGCGCTGCGCGAGATGCTCGACGCGCTGCGTGGGGGAGCGGTGCTCGTGATCACGCCCGACGGACCGCGCGGACCGATGCACGCGATGAACCCGGGCCTCGTGTGGATGGCGCGCGCGACGGGATACCAAGTCGTGCCGGCGGGTTTCGTGGCCGACCGAGCTTGGCACATGAAGAGCTGGGATCGTTTCACCGTGCCCAAGCCCTTCGCGCGCGTCTCGTTCGTCTACGGACCGCCGATCGCGGTCGCGCGCGACGCGACGACGGCGCAGCTCGAACAAGCGAGCCTCGACATCGCCGCCGCGATGCACGCCTGCGAGAAGCGCGCGTTCGCCGCGCTCGGCATGGAGCCCGAAACGTGATCCGTGTCGGACCCGCGGGCTGGTCGTATCCCGACTGGGAAGGTCGCGTGTACCCCGCGCACAAGCCACACGGCTTCAATGCGCTCGCGTACATGACGCGCTTCTTCGACACGATCGAGATCAACTCGACGTTCTACGCGACGCCGCGCGCGGAGGTCGTCGCGCGCTGGGCGCAAGTCGTCGCCGATCATCCGCAGTTCCGCTTCTTCGCCAAGCTCGAGCGCGAGTTCACGCACATGAACGAGCCCGACGGCGGACCTGCCGACGAAGGTTGGGAAGCGAGGGCGCGCACGTTTCGCGCCGGCATCGCGCCGCTCGTCCGCGCGAAGCGGCTCAACGGTTTGCTCGTGCAATTCCCCGTCACGTTCCTGCACGGCAAGAGCGAAGTCCGCCGACTCGGTCGCTTGCGCACGCTGTTCCCCGACGTGCCGCTCGTCCTCGAAGTGCGACACCAGTCGTGGTTCGAACGCCCGGCGGTCGACCAGGTGCGCGGGCTCTCCTATTCATTGGCCTACGTCGATCTGCCCAGTGCGTGGAACCACCCGCCGCCCTGGCACGAGCCGACCGGTCCGATCGGCTACCTGCGCCTGCACGGTCGCAACAGCCAGACGTGGTTCCGCGGCGACGCGGAGCGCGACGACAAGTACGACTACCTCTATCGCCAAGACGAGATGGATCAGCTCGCGCAGAAGGCGCGCCGCATCGCATCCCTGCACGACGAGACCGCCGTCATCACGAACAACCACTTCTCGGGGCAGGCCGTTGCCAACGCCATCGACCTCATGTTCCTGCTCTCGGGGGGACCGATCGCCGCTCCCAACGAGATCGTCGAGAGCTACCCTCACCTGCGAGCGCGCACGCGCATCGAGGGGCAGCAGTCGCTCTTCTGATTCCTACGGGTGGCCACCCTTTTGGCAACGTTCTATGGATGCTGCGCGGCGGATGCCACCCTGTTGACGTCCCCCGACCCCATAGCCGTCGTCGCCAACCCGCTCGACGCTGTCCTGGCCCGAGGATCGAAGCCCGCCCAACCCCGGTCCGCGAACACGGTGACTGAAACCGTCCATGAGCCTCGCTATCATCCTCGCCCCGCGCACCGCCCCCCCGATGCCCGCACCATTGCTACTCGACGAATTCATCCGATTCGCCTACGCGGCAACGTTGGCGCTTCTCTTCGTCTATGGGGTGCACCGCATCTGGTTGCTGTACCGCTTTCGCTGGGATGCGCGCGTGCCGGCATCGCGCACCGAAGGCGTCGGTCAGACCGAGATGCCGCGGGTGACGGTGCAGTTGCCGATCTACAACGAGCGCACGGTCGCGTCGCGCTTGATCCGTGCAGCGGGCGCAATGGAGTACCCCGCCGGACGTCTCGAGATCCAGGTGCTCGACGACTCGACCGACGAGACCGTCGCAATCGTCGACGAAGAAGTCCGCCGTCTCGTGGAGCGCGGCATGGATGCGCGCGTCTTGCGTCGGCCGGATCGCGTCGGCTTCAAGGCGGGCGCGCTCGACTTTGGATTGCGCAGCGCGAAGGGCGAGCTCATCTGCATCTTCGACGCGGATTTCGTGCCCGAGAGTGACTTCCTACAGCGTCTCGTGTCGCGCTTCGACGACCCGCGCGTCGGCATGGTGCAGGCGCGTTGGGGACATCGCAACCGCGAGGACTCGATGCTCACGCGCGCGGAATCGACGCTGCTCGACGGGCACTTCGTGATCGAGCACAAGGTGCGCAACGACACGGGCGTGTTCTTCAACTTCAACGGCACGGCCGGCATTTGGCGGCGCGAGGCGATCGACACGGCGGGCGGGTGGGAGCACGACACGCTCACCGAGGACCTCGACCTGTCGTACCGCGCACAGCTCGAGGGTTGGAAGTTCGTGTACGTGCCGATGGTCGTCGCGCCGGCGGAAGTGCCGCCCGACATCGCGGCGTTCAAGAGCCAGCAACACCGCTGGGCCAAGGGCAGCGTGCAGGTCTTCCGCAAGCTCGGTTGGCGCATCCTCACGTCGCGGCAGCCGCTGTCGGTGAAGCTCGAGGCGATGGCGCACCTGACGGGCAACGTCGGGTATCCGTGCGTGTTGTTGCTGTCGATCCTGTTGCCGTTGTCGCTCAGCTTGCGGCACGAGTTCTCGCAGTGGGTGGTCGTCGCGCTGTTCGTCGCGTGCACGCTGTCGGTGATCGCGTTCTACGAGACGAGCCAGCGCGTGCTCGAGCGCAGGTTCGCTCACCGCTTCTTCGACACGATCGCAGCGGTGTCGCTCGGCATCGGCATGTGCGTCAGCCAGACGCGCGCGGTCGTCGAAGGACTCTTGCCGGGCACGGGCGTGTTCGTGCGCACGCCGAAGAAGGGCGATGCGCCGCGCGGCAAGCGCTATGCGTCGGCGTTGAAGGGGATGCCCGGTATCGAACTCGCGTTCGCCGCGTGGTTCGCGTGGGGGATCTACCAGGCCGCGACGAACCAACTGTGGGGATCGCTGCCGTTCCTCGCGCTGTTCTTCGCAAGCTTCGCGTGGGTGGGATGGCTCTCGCTCAGCGACCGGATTCGTCCACTGCTGGCGCGTCGCGCGGTGGCCGTCGGCGCCGAGGTTTCGGCTTAGAGCTCTCTGCGCCGCGTTTTCTGGGCAGATGTTGCCCCCGGATGCTCCTGGCGTAGAGCTGTTCCTGTTATCGGGCCCGTGCGAACTCAGGGAAAGCCGTGTCGGGTTATTCTGCGCGGGGAAGAGCACAGGCTGAGGCGCCACGATCGTGGACCCTCAGCGCGCGCGCTTGATGTCTGCAATACGCACTCATGACTACCAACGAACTGGATCGGCTCTCGGGACTCATCCTCGCGGATCGGGAAGAGCTGTTGGCGCAGTGGCGCAAGCAGGTTCGTGAGCTGGAGTGCTCCAAGCACCTGGACGTACCCACGTTGAACGACCACGTGCCGGTGCTGCTTCTCGAGCTGGCGGAAGCGCTGACGAGCCAATCCGACCAGACGATCCCCGAAGCGCTCGCGCAGGGCAGCTCGTCGATACACGGAGCGCAACGCTTCCAGGACGGCTACGACATCGAGGAAGTGGTCGCGGAATACAACATTCTGCGAGGCTGCATTCACGACCTCGCGGATGCGCAAGGCATCGTCTTGCAGGGACGCGCGTTCCACATTCTGAATCGCGTGTTCGACGGCGCCATCGGCGTCGCGGTCAAGTCCCATGCGCTGAAGAGGGCGCTGGAAGTGAAGAGGCGGCGAGAGGAGTACTTGGCCTTCGTGGCGCACGACCTGCGGACGCCGCTCAACGCCATCTCGCTCGCGACGCGCGTGCTGGAGCTTCAGATTCCTCCCGCCGCGTCGAGTGCCGAAATGGCCCGCATGCTGAAGACCCTGCGCCGCAACGTCGAGAGCCTCGACGCGCTCGCCACCAAAGTGATCGAGGAAAACACCGACCTGATCAGCCAGGCAGGGGCCAACGTCCAGTGGCGCAGGTTCGACCTGTGGCCTCTGGTCGAAGGAATGGTCCAAAACCTCCAGCCCGTCGCGGGACCCAGGAGCACGCAGCTCTTCAACCGCGTGCCGTACGAACTCGAGGTTCACGCCGACGCGAGCTTGCTGCGTCGCGTGTTCCAGAACTTGATCGCAAACGCGATCCGGTTCACACCCGCGGGTGAGGTGGAGATCGGCGCGAGCAGCGGACCTGAGGGCGTCCTGTGCTGGGTGCAGGACAACGGCGCGGGCATCGCGCCGGACCGATTGGAGTCTGTGTTCGAGCTTTTCGAAAGCGATGCGATGAAGGAGCACGGATCTGGCTCAGGGTTGGGGCTCGCGATCGTGAAGACCTTCGTCGAAGCTCACGGCGGTCGGCTGTTCGTCCAGAGCGAGCTTGGGCACGGATCCAGGTTCCAGTTCACGCTGCCTCCGCGAACCTGAGTTCGGATCCAATCGGGGCGGGTTCGGATCCAATCGGGCGAGACCTGATCCGTGTGCGTCGAGCGGGCCGCCTCGAGCAGCGCGGCTATCCTCGAAAGGAACGAGGGGAGTGGCACGGCGGTGTCTGGGACCGCCCGCCGACGTGTTCAGAGCGACTTCTGTTGCCGCGCCGTCAGCACGTCGACCAAGTCCATCTTCGTGATCACGCCGAGCAACTTCTCCGCGTCATCCACCACCAGCGCAACCAACCCCTGCGCGAACACGTCGAGCAGGTGACCCGCGTCGTCGCCGGCCTTCACCGTCGACACGTTGCGGAACATCACCTCGGCCACGGCACTCGACAACGACGCGCGCCCATCGACGAGCTTCGTCAACAAGTCCGACTCCGTGACGATGCCCACGAGCCTGCTCGCGTCGACCACCGGGAGCTGGCTGATTCCGTGCTCCTTCATCGACATCACCGCATCCGCCACGGTGTCCGCGCTCGCGGCGGTGATCAACTCCCTGCGCGGCAACGTCCGCAAGGTGTCGCCGATCGTGTTCGTCTCCCATTGGCTCTCCGTGAACCCGTTCTCCTTCATCCAGCGATCGTCGACGAACTTCGTCATGTAGTTGCGCACCGAGTCCGGCAGCAACACCACGATGCGCTTGCCCGGACCGAGTCGACGCGCGACCTGCAGTGCAGCCCACATCGCCGATCCCGAGCTGCCGCCGCACAACAAACCCTCTTGCCGGATCAACCTGCGCGCCATCAAGAACGAAGGCCGGTCCTCCGTCTTGATCCACTCGTCGACGAGCGAACGATCGAGCACGTCGGGGATGAAGTCGTAGCCGATGCCCTCGACCTTGTAGCTGTGGATCGGCCCCGGACCGGCGAGGATCGACCCATCCGGGTCGACGCCGACGATGTGGATACCCTTGATCTCTTCCCTGAGCCTGCGCGCGACGCCCGAGATCGTGCCGCCCGTACCCGCCGTCATCACGACCGCATCGAGCTTGCCGCCGGTCTGCTCGACGATCTCAGCACCCGTGCCGTAGTAGTGCGCGTCCGGATTGTCGCGGTTGGAGTACTGATCGAGGATGTGCGAGTTCGGCAGGATGCTCTTGAGCTGCTTCGCGACGCCGATGTGACTCAGCGGCGAATCCCACGCCGCCTCGGTTGGCGTGCGAATGATCTCGGCACCGAGCGCTTCGAGCACGACCTGTTTCTCGCGGCTCATCTTCTCGGGCATCGTGATGATCATGCGGTAGCCGTATACCGCGGCCGCGAGCGCGAGACCGATCCCGGTGTTGCCCGACGTCGGCTCGATCAGCGTGTCACCCGGACGGATGCGCCCCTTTTTCTGCGCCTCTTCGAGCATGCGCTTGCCGATGCGGTCCTTGATGGAGCCGCCGGCGTTCAGGAACTCGCACTTGGCGAGGATCTCACAGCCCGTGTCGCGGCCGACGTTGCGCATGCGCACCATGGGCGTGTTGCCGATGGTGGAGAGGATCGATTCGTGAATCTGGCCCAAAGTGTCTCCCGGAGGCGCGAGCGATGCGCGGCGACGTGTGATGCAAGGTCGAGAAGCGCGTGCATGATAGAAACCGCCGTCGGTCGCGGGAACCCGCCGGCGAACGTCGCGCTCGCCCCCTCTGATGCAGTGGCCCGTCCGACGCAATCGGCGGCCCGACGCAATCAACCGTCAGACGCGATAGGGGTCGGGCAGAAGTCCTGGTAGCGGCGGCCCGAGCACGAGGGTGCCGCGCTCGGACAGGCTGACCGGCAAGAGTGCTATCGTCGCCGAGCTCGCAAGCAGCTTGCCCACGATGTCGACCCGCGCGCCGGTCTTGAGCGAAAAGCACCACAGATGCCAGGGACACATGACGATTTCGCCGCGGATCGTGCCTTGGAAGAGCGGTCCGCCCAGGTGGGGGCAGAAGCTCTGCGCCGCGCGCACTTCGCCCTCGACGACGTACAACGAGTACGAACCCCACGGCGTTTCGAGAGGTCGCGGCCTGTCGGGATCGAGATCCGCGGGGACGATGCCGGTGTCGAAGTCGGCGCTCACCGGTGCGACGGTAGCCGCTGGTTGCTGCGCGTGCCAGAATCGCGCGCACTGTCCCGCGTCGGCGCGGGTCGAATCCCATGAGCCAACGCACCCTCGTCCTGCAGGTTCCGCGCGCGCGAGCGGCCGAGTTGAAGCAGCGCCTCTCGGCGGGTGACTTCGACTTCCGACCGGTCCCGTACGCGTTGTTCAGCGTCAAGGGCGACGGCGTCGTGGCTACTTACTATGAGTCCGGCAAGCTCGTGGTGCAGGGTGCGACGCCGGAGCTGTTCGTCGAGCGCTGGATCGGCGCGGACGGAATGTCCTCCGCGAAGGAGCCGAGTGCTGCGATGGGTGCTTCGAAAACTCGGCCGGCGGTGACCGAATCCGAGGAAGCGATCATCGGCAGCGACGAATGCGGCAAGGGCGACTACTTCGGTCCGCTCGTCGTCGCGGCAGTGCGCCTCGAAGCCGGTGATGCTGCGAAGTTGCGCACGTCAGGTGCGCGCGACTCGAAGGAGCTGTCCGACGAGCAGTGCCTCAAGATGGGCGCCGCGCTGCGCGGGCTCTACTCCCACGCGATCGTTCGTCTCGATCCGCCGCGCTACAACGAGATCTACGTGCAGGGCAAGCTCAACGACCTGCTCGGCAGCCTGCACGCAGAAGCGATCGCGCAGCTCGCGCGGCCCGGCATCCACGTGCTGATCGACCAGTTCGCGAACGCGACGTTGATGCAGAAGAAGCTCGCGAAGCTCGACATCAAGCTCGAGCAGCGCACGCGCGCCGAATCGAACCCCGCCGTCGCCGCGGCTAGCATCATCGCGCGCGAGCAGTTCCTCACGGGCCTGAAGGAATTGTCCGAAGAAGCCGCGATCGATTTGCACAAGGGCGCTGGATCTCCCGTCGACGCCGCGGCCGAGCGATACGTCGCGCTGCACGGACGCGAAGGGCTGGTCAAGGTCGCCAAAATGCACTTCAAGAACACGCTGAAGATCCGCGGAGATCGGCGCACGTGATGCAGCTCCACCTCATGTCGGGAGCGGGCAATCGCTTCGCTGTCGTCGACGCCTTCACCGACGCATTGCCCGCGGACATGCCGCAGTTCGCGCGCGACGTGTGCGCCACGGTGACGCCGAAGGTCGACGGCCTGCTCGTCGCGGCACGACCGACTCGCGGCGGCGACTGCGCGATGATCCTCTACAACGCGGACGGCAGTCGACCCGAAACGTGCGGCAACGGTCTGCGCTGCATCGCCAAGCTCGTGCGCGATCAGGGCCACGTCACGCGCGACGAGTTCGTGATCGAGACCGATGCGGGTCCGTGCGCGACGACGGTCGAGCGCGTGCAGGAGAAAGTCGTGCGTGCGCGCGTGCACATGGGCGCACCGCTCATCCTCGCGCGCGACGTCGCGATCGCGATCGACGACGGAGGGCCTGCAACCGTGCGCGGCACACTCGTCGACGTCGGCAACCCGCACTGCGTCGTCTTCGTCGACGACGAACGCACGGCGCCGGTCACGACGCAAGGGCCGCGCATCGAAACGCATGCGCTCTTCCCGCGCGGCACCAACGTCGAGTTCCTCGCGTTGCGCGCGGGCCAACTCCACCTGCGCGTGTGGGAACGCGGGGTGGGGGAGACGCAGGCGTGCGGCAGCGGTGCGTGCGCCGCCGCCGTGGCCGCCGTCGAGCGCGGTCTCGCTCGCTTTCCCGTGCGCATGGAGCTCCCCGGCGGCACGCTCGAAGTCGAAGATGCCGGCCCGAGGAACGATCGCGAAGATCCCTCCACGCGCGGGCCCTCCTCCAGGCCCGGATCCGGGGGCGGAGTGTTCCTGTCAGGTCCAGTCGAAAGGCTCGGCACGCTGACTTGGAACGTGCGCGACCGTCGACCGGACGCACCCGCGTCGCAGGCCGGCTGAGCGATCGCGCCCGGAGTCCGACATGGGGTACCTCGCTCACATCGTGCTCGCGCTCGCGGCGCAGGCGTGCGCGGCCGGCGGATATGCGTTGGGCGGGAAGCAACCGGTGCTCGTGCTCGCGCTGGCGCTCGTGCCGTACGCGCTGGGCTGGGTCGCGCGCACGCTGTTCGTGCGCGGCCGGTTCCGCGCAGGCGAAGGCGTCTACCGAGTGCTGCACTGGAGCCCGCCGCTCTTGTACTTCGCGGCGGCGTGCGCGTGCGGCTGGTTGGACAGCGTGCAATCCTGGACCGGACGCGCTTCGTCGTTCCTGGCCTGGCCCGACTGGACGATGGTGGTCGTGATCCTGCCGTTCATCCTTTACGAGCTGGTCGCGATCGACGCGCGCGCGCGAACAACGATCGCGCACACCGACCGAGCGCGCTGGCGGACTTTCCAGACGCGCCTCTTCTTTTCAGGTCTCGCACCGTTGTGCGTGTATGTCGTCATCGCGTCCCTGGTGGGGCTGTCGGACGGCCTGCGCATCCGCATCGAGGAAGTGCGCTTGTGGAACGCGCTCTTCGCGGTGGTGATGTTGTGCGTGCTCGGGATGATGCTCCCGTTCTTGTTGAAGAACACGTGGGAGATGGTTCCGGTACCCGAAGGTCCGGAGAAGGACCTGTTGTTGTCGGTCGCACAGATGGCGCGCTTCGAGCACCCGCGCCTCTACGTGTGGAAGACGGGCAACACGATGGCCAACGCGGCGATCGTCGGCGTCACGCCGAAGAGTCGCGTCGTCTTGTTCTCGGATTCACTGCTGGCGCAGATGAATCCGTCGGAGCTCGCTGCCGTGTTCGCGCACGAGATGGGGCACGCCTTCCGTCGACACGTGCCGATCTTCGTCGTGTTCGTGCTCGGGTTCGTGATGCTGGGAGACTTGGTCGCCGAGCACGTGTTTCACGATCAGCCATTCTGGGCGTTCATGACCCTGATCGGCGTGATGGGGGTGTGGTTCCTCACGTTCGGCTGGCTTTCGCGGCGTTTCGAGCTGGAGGCGGACCTATTCAGCCTCGACCTCCTGGGCGAGGTGCGCTCGTTGATCAGCGCGCTCGAAAAAGTCGGCGGTCGTCTGCGCGACGTCGCGAGCTGGCGGCACTTCAGCACGGCGGAGCGCGTCGAGTTCCTCTCTCGCGCCGAAGCAGACCCGAACGTCGGGCGGCGTTTGCGGCGCGACCTGAGGCGCTTCACATGGCTCGGCATCGCGTTGTTCGTCGTCACGGCTGCGTTGCAGGCGGTGCGGCTCGTCCATGCATTCCCCGAGGACCGCGTGCGCGCCGAGCTGTGCCTCGGGCACTACGAGCGCGCGCACGACGTGGCGCCCGCGACGGGGCTCGACCCGCACCTCGCGACGCTCGTCGACCGCGCGTGGGAAGCGCGAAACGATCCGACGCTCGAGAACGTCGCGGCTCGCGCGTTGCAATCCGCACGCAGCGGCGACCTGGACTCGATGTCGCAGTGGATCGAGCTCGGCCGATTGCGCAACGACGAGGTGATGATCGACGTCTCCGACATGCTCGAAGGCCGTATGGACCCGCAAAAGCTGGCGACGATCTTGCACCGGCTCGAGCTGCGTGCGGGCACCGCCGATCCCGACGCGCGGTGACTTCTCAGCAGAGGTGAAATCTCAGTACGAGAGGCCGTTCTTGCGCAGATGAATGTGCGGCCTGCCGGCACGCAGGACCTGCGCCTCGGCCACCTCGCCGAAAAACACGACGTGATCGGCCGTGTCGTGACGCGCGACGATCACGCAGTCGATCCAGGCCAGCGCATCGAGCAACACCGGCATGCCCGACGCCGCTTCGCCGACGTTCAATCCGTCGAAAGGCGACTGTCCATCCGGCAGGCGCTTCAGGAACACCGACCTCAACCCGACGCTGTGCTCGTCGAGGATCGAGAGCGCGAACCGGCCCGATTCCGCGAACGACGTGCTCTGCGCCCGGTCCTTCGCCATCGCGATGCACACCGTCGGCGGCTCGAAACCGACCTGCTGGACCAGCGATCCGAGGAAGCCCAGCCGCTCTCCCGCGAGGCGCGTGGTGACGATGAAAAGGCCCGAGGGAATGCGCCCCAGGGCGGTGGCGATGGTGGGCGGATCGGGACGGTTCATGGGGGTTGGGCGAGGGACACTTTCAAGCGCAGAAGACGCGGTTCAACGGCTGGATTCGCGCCTCGAATCCGCGGATACTACCCGGCCCGAAGCACCGTCCGGAGTCCTGCTTTTCAGGACCCGAGAGCGGACGGACAACCGAGTCGACAAGAGACATGAGCGGAACGGAAGAAGCACCTCCCTCGACCCCGTTTTATGCGGGTCGCGTCACGCCGCGCTTGATCGAGCGCGAGATGAAGGAGAGCTACCTGACCTACGCGCTCTCGGTCATCCACTCGCGCGCGCTGCCCGACGTGCGCGACGGGTTGAAGCCTTCGCAGCGACGCATCCTCGTCGCGATGAACGACCTCAACTTGTCGCCGCGGGCGAAGTACCGGAAGTGCGCCAAGATCGCCGGTGACACGTCGGGCAACTACCACCCGCACGGTGAAGCGGTCGTGTACCCGACGTTGGTCCGCATGGCGCAGGATTTCTCGCTGCGCTATCCGCTCGTCGACGGCCAGGGTAACTTCGGTTCGATCGACGGCGATCCGCCCGCGGCGATGCGCTACACGGAAGCGCGCATGAGCGGCGTCGCGGTCGAGATGCTCGCCGACCTCGACAAGGACACGGTCGACCACGAGCCCAACTACGACGACACGCGCACGCAGCCGTCGGTGCTGCCGGGCCGGTTCCCGAACCTCTTGTGCAACGGTTCGGACGGCATCGCGGTCGGCATGGCGACGAGCTTGCCGCCGCACAACCTGCGCGAGATCTGCGCGGCGATGCGCGCCGTGATGGCGGATCCCGCCATCACGATCCAGGAGCTCTGCACCATCGTCAAAGGCCCCGACTTCCCCACCGGCGGGATCGTCATGGGCAAGAACGGGATCGTGCAGGCCTACGCGACGGGCCGCGGCCTCTTGCGCTTGCGCGGCAAGTTCTCCGTCGAGGACACCAAGACCAAGCAGCAGATCGTCATCACCGAGATCCCGTTCCAGGTCCGCAAGACCGCGATCATCGACAAGATCGTCGAGGTCGTGAAAGACGGCCGGATCACCGGCATTTCCGACGTGCGCGACGAGTCGGACCGCGACGGTCTGCGCCTCGTGATCGAGCTGAAGAAGAACGAAGACCCGCAGATCATCGCGAACCAGCTCTTTCAGTACACACCGCTGCAGCAGACGGTTTCGATCATCAACTTGGCGATCGACGACCGTCAGCCGCGCACGTTGACGCTGCGCGGGCTGCTCGACGCGTACATCAAGCACCGCAAGGAAGTCATCCGTCGGCGCACGCTCTACCTGCTGCGCAAAGCGGAAGAGCGGATGCACATCGTCGAGGGTCTGCGGATCGCCGTCGACAACATCGACGAGGTCATCAAGATCATCCGCGCCAGCCCCGACCGCGAATCGGCGCGCAACGAGCTGTCGGCGCGCTTCGGATTGTCGCCGCGCCAGAGCCAGGCGATCGTCGACATGCGCCTGGGCAGCCTGACCGGCCTCGAGCGCGAGAAGCTCGAAGCGGAACACGCCGCACTGATCATCGAGATCGCCGACTACAACGACATCCTCGGCCGCGAGTCGCGCGTCATCGACTTCATCCGCGAGGACCTCGACGACATCGAGAAGCGCTACGGCGACGATCGCCGCACGGTCATCTCGGACGAAGAGATCGAGAGCAGCTTCGACATCGAGGCCTTGATCACCGAGGAGATGATGGTCGTCACGGTCAGCCAGGACGGCTACATCAAGCGCGTCCCGCTCGACGTGTACCGCGCGCAGGGTCGCGGTGGACGCGGCATCAAGGGCTCGGAAGCGAAGGAAGGCGACGCGCTCAAGTCCTTGTTCGCAGCAGGGACGCACGACCACCTGCTCAACTTCTCGAACAAGGGCAAGGTGTACTGGCTCAAGGTCTACCAGGTCCCCGAAGCCACGCGCACGAGCAAGGGCCGCGCGATGGCGAACCTCCTGCCGCTCGAAGAGGGCGAGGAGATCACGAACGTCCTGCGCGTGCGCGAGTTCGATTCGCAGTCGTGCGTGTTCTTCGCGACGCGCGGCGGCACGGTCAAGAAGACCAAGCTCGAGAAGTACTCGAGGCCCAAGAAGGGCGGGATCAAGGCCATTTTGCTCGACGAAGGCGACTCGGTCGTCGGCGTCACGCTCACGAAGCCGGGTGACACGCTCATCCTGTGCTCGCGCGACGGACAGGCGATCCGCTTCGACGAGAAGGCCGCGCGCGAGATGGGCCGGACGAGCTACGGCGTGCGCGGCATTCGACTCCTCGGCGAGGACAAGGTCGTCGGCGTCGTCGTGGTGAACGACGAGGCTTCGGCGCTGATCACGGGGACCGAGCACGGGTATGGCAAGCGCTCGCTCGCCGCCGAGTACCCGATCAAGGGTCGCGGCGGCCAGGGCGTCATCGACATCAAGACCACCGACCGCAACGGTGCCGTCGTGTCGGTGGCACTCTCGCGCGAGGGCGACGACGTGCTCTTCATCACGCAGATGGGGATGCTCGTGCGCACGCCGGTCGCGGAGATCTCGACGATCGGACGCAACACGCAAGGTGTGCGGCTCGTGAACCTGAAGGAAGGCGACAAGCTCGTCGCGCTCGAGATCGTGTCCGAACAGGACCTCGAGCGGTATGCGAGCGAGGCGCGCGAGCGGCCAGTGGTGATCACGCCGGGTGGCGCGACGACCGAAGTCACCGACGACGAGAACGGTGCGGATGACGAAAGCGACGACGACGTCGAAGACAGCGACACCGAACGCGACAACAACGAACCCAACGAAGAAGAATGACCATGGCCCTCAAGGAAAAGCTCGAGGGCGACGTGAAGGCCGCAATGCTCGCGCGCAACGAGGTCGTGCGCGACACGCTGCGCATGGTGCTCGCCGATTTGAAGCGCATCGAAGTGCAGGACGGTCAGACGCTCACGCCCGAGATCGAAAAGGACGTGCTCTTGCGCGCCGCAAAGGTGCGCCAGCAGGCGATCGACGAGTACGTGAAGGCCTCACGTCCCGACCTCGCGGCGAAGGAGCAGGCCGAGATGGCCGTGATCCAGGCCTAC
>JBBQNP010000073.1:0-21793 GCA_038330085.1 Planctomycetota bacterium
GGCGCAGACCTCTTCTTCGACAGCACGGCCAGCAACTCCTCGCTGGCGAAAAAGCGCACGCTGAGGCGACTGCCCGAGTTCGCACGCACGCTGCGCGCGAACGAAGCGCGCGCGCTCGGCCGCGGGCCCGACGACCTCGAGCCGTTCCAACTCGACGAGCCCAAGGACATCGCGCCCGAATCGCGCGGGGGTGCCTTCTTGTTGTCGCTCTTGCTGCCGATGCTGCTCGTCGTGATGACGGTGATGGGTGCGTTCTACCCCGCCGTCGACTTCACCGCGGGCGAGCGCGAGCGACACACGGCGGAGACGACGATGCTCTTGCCCGTGCCGCGACTCGCCGTGCACCAGGGCAAGATCCTCGCCGTGTGCGCGTGCGCAGTGCTGGCGACGTCCCTGAACCTGCTGGCGCTCGGGCTCTCGGCCGGACACCTGGTCAACATGCTGCGCGAAGGGCGCACCATCGACATCGTGCTGCCGATCGGCGCATTCCTGTCGGTGCTCCCTCTCGCACTCCTGTTCGCGTTCTTCGTCAGCGCCGTGCTGACGGGCGTCGCGGCACTCGCGCGCACGTTCAAGGAGGGACAGGCGCTGCTCGGTCCCGTGCAGATGCTGTTCATCTTCCCGGCGATGGCCGGCGCGATCCCCGGGCTCGAGCTCGACCGCGTCCTGTGCTTCGTCCCCGTCGTCAACGTCGTGCTCGCGTTCCGCGCGCTCTTGAAGGGCCAGTCGATGCCGGTCGAATACTGTCTGACGGCGCTGACGCTGCTCGTGCTCGCCGTCGCGGCGACGTGGGTCGCGCTGCGCATCCTCTCGCGTGAATCGCTCGTCGCTTCGGAGAAGGGTTTCTCCGTGTCGCAGATGTGGCGTCTCTTGCGCTCGTCGGGAGGCGCGCGATGAGCGCAGATCAAGGCAACGTGACGTTGCAGAGCGGGATTCCGAGCGCTGCGTTGCCCGGCGCCGTCGCGATCGAAGCCGTGGGTCTGGAAAAGAGCTACGTCGACCCCAAGCGCGGCAAGGTCGAAGCTCTGCGCGGGCTCGACCTGACCTGCCGGCAAGGCGAGATCTACGGCCTGCTCGGACCGAACGGGGCCGGCAAGACGACGACGCTGCGCATCCTCGCGACGATCCTCGCACCGACGCGCGGCACCGCGCGCGTGGCCGGCGTCGACATCGCAGCCGATCCGCTCGAGGCGCGCCGCCGCATCGGATTCCTGTCGGGCACGACCGGCTTGTATCCGCGCCTGACGCCGCGCGAGACGCTGCGCTACTTCGGCACTCTTCACGGCATGGAGAAGAGTGCGCTGGACGCGCGCATCGAGATGCTGCTCGACGCGTTCTCGATCCGCGAGTACGCCGACGGACGTTGCGAAGCGCTCTCGACCGGGCAGAAGCAGAAGGTCTCGATCGCGCGCGCCGTGTTGCACGATCCGCCGGTGCTTATCCTGGACGAGCCGACGACGGGCCTCGACATCCTCGCGTCGGGCGCGATGGTCGATTTCATCGACGCTGCGCGCGCGAGCGGCACGTGTGTCCTGTTCAGCACGCACGTCCTCTCCGAAGCGGAACGCCTGTGCGATCGCATCGGCATCATCCACCGCGGCCGACTGCTCGCTTCGGGCACGCTCGACGAACTCGCGCAGCAGACCGGGCAGGAGTGGCTCGAGGACATCTTCCGGACCCTCGATCGCCAGGCGCGCGCTTCCGAAGCGCAGGACGGCAAGCCCGGCGCTTCGAGCGGCGGTGATGCCGGCAGCGGCCGCTCGAACACCGGGGATGCCAACCTCACGGAGCGCGCGTGAGCGAGACCGGCGGCACCTCGCGCGCGCCGCGACGCCGCAAGAGCACGCGGCCCGCACACGATCGAAAGCGCCCGATCGCGCGGGATCCGGAGCGCACGCTCTCCCGACCGGCGACCGCGTTGCGCAGCGCGCTCGCGGTGGCGCAGGTCGACTTCAAGGCACTCCTGCGGGACCGACGCGCGCTCTTCTCGGCGTTCGTGCTGCCGATCCTGCTCTATCCGATCCTTTTCCTCGGCAACTCGTGGCTCGAGAGGGTCTCGAAGGAGACGCTCTCGGCGCGCAACGTGCGCATCGCGCTCGAGCTCTCGGCGATGCCCGCGCAGGACGCGCAGCGGATGGAGGAGCTCCTCGGCCAGCAGACGCCCATCGAGATCAGCCACATCGACGGCAGCGCGCTGCTCGCGCTCGGAACAGAGCTCGAAACCGGCGCCACCGTGTCGGCCGACGAACGCAAAGCAGCGCACCGCGTGCTCGGCGACAAGGCCGACCTGCTCGTGCTCGCGCGCCCGCTTTCCGGCAACCCCGCGTACGCGTTGCGCACCTACTTCGACGGTCAGACCGACATCGGCAACGAAGCGGAGCGTCGCGCGGGTGTGTCCATCGACACGCTGCAGCACGAGCTCTTCACCACGCGCGTCCGCGCGATCCTGGGCGCGGATCCAGCGCACGGTCTCGACGCAGAACCCGTCGACGTCGCCAGCGCCGCCGACCAGAGCGGTGCGACGCTCGGTCGATTCCTGCCGCTGCTCGCCGTGTTCGTGCTGCTCGCCGGAGCTTCGTACGCAGCACTCTCCGCGTTCGCCGGCGAGCGCGAGAGCGGCACGCTCGAGACCTTGCTCGTCCAGCCCGTGACGTCGCGTTCGATCGTGACCGGCAAGTTCGTCGCCGTGCTCGTCGTCGCGATCGCGGCGCTCGTCTTGAACGCGGGCAGCGTGCTCGTGTCGCTGCAACTGGGGCTTGGCACGTTGCCCGGCGGTTCACCCGGACACGGTCTCATCCTCGACGGCGGACGACTCTTCGGCGCAGCGTTCCTGTTCCTGCCGGCAGCGGTTTTCTTGTGCGCCGTCCTGTGCCTCGTGTGCGGACGCGCGCGCACGTTCCGCGAGGGACAACAACTCCTCCTGCCGCTCTTGCTGGTGGCGATTCTGCCGGTCATCCCCGCCACTCAGTCGGACGTCGCGCTCGATCCACTCCTCGCGGCCGTGCCCCTCTGCGGTCCGGCGCTCGCGCTGCGCGACGCGCTGCGCGGCGACGTATCGCTCGGACTCTTCGCCTGGATGTTCGTCGCACAGTGCATCTGGGCCGTGCTCGCGCTCTCGCGCCTTTCGACGCTGCTCGACGCCGAGAAGGTCGTGCAGGGCGTCGAGAACGAAGCCGAGTCACAAGCGCGCAACCTGCAGTCGCGCGTCGCCATCCGCTGGGCGATCGTCGGGGTCTTCGCGGTCTACCTCATCGGTGCGACGCTGCAGTCGTGGAACATCGTGTGGGGGCTCGCCGCGACGCTCTGGCTCGTGCTCTTGCCGCTCGCGATCCTGGCCGCGCGCGGGACGGCACACCGCGCGCACGAATCGTTGAGTCGAGCGCTCTGGATCCGCTTGCCCCACCCGCTGCACGCGCTCGGCGCACTCCTTCTCGCGCCGGCGATGACTGTGTTCGCGCTGAAGTTGTTCGAGTGGCAGCAGCACGTTCTCCCGATGCCGTCTTCGCAGGGCGAGGTCACGCTCTTCGCCGGCGCACCGGGCGAGCACACGCTTGCGCTTCTGCTGCTGATCGCGCTGTCGCCGGCGATCTGCGAAGAGCTCTTCTTCCGCGGCGCGCTGCTCTCCGGTCTGCGCCGTGATCTCCCCGCTTGGAAGATCGTCGCGTTCGAGATGCTTTTCTTCGGCGCGGTGCACATGTCGATCTACCGTTTCGCGCCGACGGCGATCCTCGGTGGACTGCTCGCGTGGATCACGCTGCGATCACGCAGCATCCTTCCCGCGATGCTCCTGCACGCGACCTACAACGGAATGCTCGTGCTGAAGGAAGACAAGGGCCTCGCCTTCGATGCCACCTGGAACGCGGCGCTCTGGGCCGGAGCCGTCCTGGGCGTGTTCCTGCTCACGTGGCGCCACATCCGGCGCGAATCCTGACCTCGACCCGGATCAGGGAATCACGCCGAAGCAGTATGTCGGCAAGGGTTTGAGTCGCATGGCGATTCCTTCATGCGCAACTCCGCCCCCGATCGGACCTCTCCCGCGCGGACCCGTTCGCGTCCCAGGGCGCACCGCCGCAGGGAACATCGAGAGGAGACCGACATGGCTCATCCCATCGACAACTCTTTTTCGCGCGTGCTCGAGTTCGTGATCCTGGCGATCACGGCCGGGTGCTCGATCTGGCTGACGCTCTTCGCGGCTTTTGCCAGCCCGCTTTGAGCCGTCGACGACGCGCTGCGAGCCAGCGCATCGTTCACGAGAACGCGCACGATCTCTGGCAGGGTGATGAAGAGCGGCGTCTCGCGCGCACGTAGGGCGCGGACGCCGCTTCACCATCGGAGACGGAGAGAATGACGCTGCGTGGATCTGAGGCGTCAAGCAGCGGCGTCAAGCAGCGGCGTCAAGCAGAGCCGTCAAGCGGATCGGGCGGGCGGTGAAACGCACGGAGCGCCGGGATTCCGGCGTACCGCATCAAGCACTCCGCGCGATCACGCGCGCAGGCTCAAATGCGGCGCTTGGTCGCCGGCTGCTTGCGGCTCTTGCCCGAGCCCATGCCCATCTTGCGGACCTTCAGCCGTCCGCGTGTGGGGCCCATGTTCTTGTTGCGTGCGCGTGCCATCTGACGTTCTCCACTGACCACGCACCCGCCCGAGGGACGTCCTCGCCGGGAACGTGGGGCGAAAAGGATACGGGCCGCCGGGTCATTTGCGCAAGCGCTGCGCGTCCACCCCGACCGGATCCTTCCCCCGAATCGTCTGGATGCAGCGCACGAGCAGCAAGGTCGCCCCGACCTCGTCGAGGTTGCCGATCACCGGCACGACGTCGGGGATCAGCTCGAACACCCCCATGTCGAGGTTGAGCAGGTAGATCACGCACGCGAACGCGCCGATCCAGGCCCACAAGCGTCGGGTTCGCGGCATCATGCGCACCGATTCTGACGCACCGACCCCTCGAATCCGAAACCCCACCCGGCTTTCTGCGCTCCCCGCGTCTTCCCCTCGCGCGCCCGCGTCCGTTAGCTTCGCGCACGTGAGGCTGACTGCGATCGAGGTGCTGAGCTCGCTCTCGAAGGGCGAGGGCACGCGCATCGAGTTCAAACGTCGCCTCCCACGCGACGATCGCGCGGCCCGCACCCTGTGCGCGTTCGCGAACACGCGCGGCGGACTCCTCATCGTCGGCGTCACCGATCGAGGCCGCGTGCATGGTCTCCATCATCCCGAAGAAGTGGAGCGCAAGATCGTCGAGCTGGCAGCCGCCTGGATCGAGCCCGCGCTGGCGGTCGAGCTCCAAGTCGTCGCCGTGCACGGCCCGCGCGTCGTCGCGTGTTCCGTCCCCTACTCGAAGGGTCGCCCGCACGCCGTCCGTACGCCCGATGGCGAGAAGCTGTTCCTGGTTCGCGTCGGCGCGTCGAATCGCGTTGCTGAGGGACCGACGCTCGCCGCGCTCCGTCTCGCGAAGCGCAAGCGGCGCGGCTTGAACGCGCTCGAAGAATCCGTGCTCGAGTGGGTGTTGCGGACCGCGCACACCGCGCGGATGCCCGCGGGTAACGCGACGGTCGTGCGCTTCGCGCGCTTGCACAACCTCTCCGAAGTGCGTGCGCGGCGCGTGTTCGTGAAGCTCGAAGGTCTCGGTCTCCTGCTCGGACACGGCGTCGGTCGCTCGCGCGTGTACACCGTCCCTTGATCGAGCCTCCGATGGACAAGCGCCGTATCTACATCGGGGACATCCAAGGCTGTCGAGAGGAGCTCGAACGCCTGCTCGAGAAACTGCGCTTCGATCCGACGGGCGACGAAGTGCATCCGGTCGGCGACTTCGTCAACCGCGGACCTGATTCGGCGGGCACGCTGCGCGTGTGCAAGTCGATCGGCGCGGGCGGCGTCCTCGGCAACCACGACGTGCACCTCTTGCGCGTCGCGCACAAAACCCGCCCCATCGGCCAGCGCGACACGTTCCAAGACGTACTGCAGGCCGACGATCGCGAAGCTCTGACCGCGTGGCTCGCAGCCCGACCGATCGTGCGCGCGTTCCGGAACGTCATCCTCGTGCACGCCGGCCTGAACCCGACCTGGGCGGATCCCATCCGCACTCTGAAGGGCCTCGATCCCCTCCTCGATTCACCCGAGCTCGAGTTCGCGATCTTCGTGCGCCACTGCGACGCCCGAGGCAACCGTCCGGCAAAGGACTGGCCGATCCCGCCCGAGCCCTTCCGACCCTGGCACTCCTACTGGCCGATGAATTCGAACGAGAAACGCACCGTCGTGTTCGGTCACTGGGCGCGCGCCGGTCTCGTGCAAAGCTCGCAACTACGCGGCCTGGACACCGGCTGCGTGTGGGGCGGCGAATTAACCGCGTGGATCGAGCAAGAAAACCGCTTGGTGCAAGTTCCCGCGCAACGATCCTATTCGCCCCACGATTGAACATCCTGAACCCCAGTCTCCATTGCACTTCGAGTTCGTGCCCGTCGAACCCGTCCCCCTCGAGCCGACCGGCGCGAGCCGGCCGGTACACCGGACGTCTCGCGCCGGTCGGAACCGCGCCGTCGGCGCGGAACATCTTGCCGCGAGCTTGGGGTTGCCGCGATCGTTCCAGCCGCCGACCACCAACCGGGCGATGCCTTATGTCGGTCCGAGCCGCGGTGCCAGGCACCGATCCCGGGCGTCTGCATCCTGTTTCGCGCGAAAGCGCGCGACAGTGCGGCCACACCTCACCTGATCAATCCCGACATCACCCTTCGCGACAAGTCCGTCTGCAGCAGCATCTCAGGATCCAGCTCGCGCTTGAGCTTCAGAAACGCCTGCAGTTTCTCCGGCGGAAACATCGCGACCATGTCCTGTTGCCCGATCACCAAGTCCTTCGCGAAATAGAACTTGCCGCGACCTGCGAGCACGATGCGCGTCATCTCCGCGCAGTGTCGCCACAAATCCGCGCGCGTCGACGGCGTCACCTTGTAGTCGAGCGCGAGGCTCCAGCCGTCGACGCTGTGCGTCAGCCAGAACGGATCGGGACGGTGACGCTTGAGCACGCCGAGGTAGGGAACGTGTCCGGCGCGTTGGCTGCGCGTCAGGATCTCGGTGAACACGTCGAGCGCGGTCTCCTTCGGCACGAACACCTGGTACTGGATCAGCCCGCGACCCGGAGTCCGACCGTAGGCCCACTTCCAGTTCGGCACGTAGTCGAGCAGGAACGCGAAGCCGGCGTGCGATTGTCGATGCGGGCCTTGCCGCTCCTCGATCTGGCCGGCGAGCCACTTCGCGAGATTCACCGATCGCATGCCGACGTCGTGGTTGAAGAGTCGCAGCGCACGCCACACTTCGCTCTTGGGCACGACACCCATGATGTTCTTCGGCAGCTCCTGGTAGGCGAGCATCTGGGTCGACGCGGGATCGGGATCCTCGCCCGGTTTCAGATAGCGCGCGTCGTGCACGAGCCCGCGACCGAGTTGCGATCCAGGCGCGAAGCAGTCGATCCACGCGACGAGGTAGTCGCTCGTCGTGCGCGCGATCTCCATGTACTCCATCGCCTCGCCGATGTTGCGCGTGCTCTTCGCGCGCACTTCGAGGTCGCCGGAATAGACCTTCTTGGTCTCGAGCACGACGCGCGAAATCGTGCCCAGCATCCCCAATCCACCGATCGCAGCGTGGAACAGATCCTGGTTCAGCGTGCGATTGCACGTGCGCACCTCGCCGCTCGTGAGGACGATGTCGAACTCGCGCACCGCATCGCCGATCGTCCCGACGGCGAAGTTGTTCTTGCCGTGGATGTTCATCGCGAGCGTGCCGCCGAGCGTCGGGAACATCGTTCCCGACACGACGCGCGGCCACCAACCGTGCGGCAGGATGTGCTTCCACAACTGCTCGATCGAAACACCGGCTTCGCACGTCGCGATGCCGGTGTTCGTGTCGAAGGAGAGGATCCGGTTCATCCGCGAGAGCTCGAGCACGAGCCCCTGCGCATTCACGCTCGCGTCGCCGTAGCTGCAACCCGTGCCGCGCAGTCCGATCGGCACTCCCTCGGCACGAGCGAGCGCGTAGCACTCGGCGATCTCTGTCACGCTGGTCGGCCGCAGCACGCGCGACCGCGCACCGGTTGCCATCCCCCACCCCTCGACGTACTCGTAGTCGTGCGCAGGCCGTGGGAACGCGAGCTTCGGCCGCGCCGCGGGTGTCGTCACAGCCTCGGTCATGCCCAATTCTCGCACATGATCAGATGTTGAGCTTCTTGAAGACGAAGCTCGGGATGCACTTGATCACGGTGCCGACGAACCACCATTGCTTCGGCACGTAGCGCACGTTCGCCTTCGTGCGCGCGGCCTTCAGGATCAACTCGGCGGCGCGGCGCGCGCCGATCAGCCACAAGAGCTTTCCCATCCCTTCCGTCATGCGCGTGGCGACGAAGCCCGGACGGATCGTGCACACGTGCACGCCGCACTCCGACAAGCGATTGCGCAACGACTCGAGGTACGTGTTCATCGCGGCTTTGGTGGTGCAGTAGGCCGGGTTGCCCTTGCGCCCGCGATCACCGGCGATCGAGCCGATGCCGACGATCGTGCCGTGACGCTGCGTCTGGAACAGGTTCGCGGCCGCGTTGCACCAAGCCATGCACCCGCCGACGTTCACGGCGAGCTGATCGAGATCCTTCTGCGTGTCGTACTCGCGCGGACCGACCTTGGGCATGATGCCGGCCGCGTAGACGATCAGGTCGAGGCCGCCGAGCTCGCGCACGATGCGCTCGAAGAGATCCGGCACTTCATCGGCGCGCATCACGTCGTGCGCGTGAGCGACGATGCGCCCGCCGGAAGACCGCGCGAGGTCGTCGAGCGCGTCGGCGCTGCGTGCTATCGCGGCGACGCGGCAACCCTCGGCTGCGAGCAGGCGCGCGATCTCGGCGCCCATTCCGGAGCTGGCACCGACAACGATCGCGGTGCGCCACGGCCCGCGGCCCGAAGCAGTCGGTGCGATCGGGTTCGCAGTCGTGGCGGGCGATGTGGTCTTTCGGAGTTCGGCAGCGCTCTGCATCGGACAAGAGTATCGGTGCGCGAGCGCGAAAACCCAACGCCGCATCGGACCGAGCGTGCTTGCAACCTGCGCCCGGCCTGCGTACACAGGCGCGAGCGGCACACGGCTGATCCGGACCGTCCTGTTCGTGGAGACCTCCTCTTCTTCGAACCCGGGTCCCCCTCGACACCCAAGCCCTCCGCCGCCGGAGTCGGAACTCTCGTGTCTGTGCACCTTCGACCGTATCTCGTCCTCGTCGGCGCGATCGCGCTGTTCTTCTCGTCCTGCAGCCACGAAGACAAGCCGCTCGATGCGACGACGCTGACCATCGCGCGCGAGCACGTCGCTGCGTTCGCCGCCAGGGATGAGCGCACGCGAGCTCGCGCTGCACTCGCGCCGATCGTCGCGCGCAAGGACGCTGCGCTCGAGGACCTCTTGCGCGCGGCCGCGATCGAGACCGGCGACAACCACCCCGACGACGCGCGCGCGTACCTCGAGCGCGCGGCCAAGATCGCGCCCGACTCGCCCGCGGTCGCGTTCATGCGCGGACAGCTCGCGCGCGAAGCGGGCGATTCGAAGACGGCGCTAGAGCAGTTGCGCAAGGCCCACGCCGGCGCGCCTGACGACCTGCCGACGATGATCATCCTGGGTGCTGTCGAGGACGATCTCGATCACGTCGGCGAAGCGGAGAAGCTCTACCGTCAGGCGCTCGGTGCGGGCCTCGAGAACGGACAGCAGTGGTACGTCTCCGCGGTGCAGCGCCTCGCGAACCTCTTGTACCGCAGCGGTCGCGACGCCGAGGCCGAGCCGTTGATGAAGGTGCGCGCCGACCTCGACAAGCGCGGCATGCAGGCGCCGCGTCCCTTGCAGATGCTGCTCGGCGAGCTCGGCCGCGTGCGTCCACCGACACCGAGCGGGAGCACGGTCACGCCGGCGACCTCGATCACGCTCGTGGCGCAACCGGTCGTGCTGCCCGAGCTCGGCGGCGCGACGGCGCTGCTCGCGCGGGATCTCGACGACGACTTGTCGGAGGACCTGCTCGCGTACGGACCGCGCGGTGTCGTCGCAGCGTTCCGGCGCGGAACGAGCTGGCAGGTCGTGCCGATCGCGACGGGTGCGTGCGATCTCGCGCTTGCGTTCGACGCGGACAACGACGGCGACCTCGACGTGCTCGCGCTGCAGGCGGGCAAGTTGACGTTGTACGAAGCGAGGGACGCGCACTTCAGCGCCACGCCGATCGTGTTCCCCGCGTTGCCCTCATTGCCGCGCGCGATGATCGCGACCGACTACGATCACGAAGGCGACCTCGACGTGCTGCTCGTCGGCGACTTCGGCGCGCGCGTGTGGCGCCGCGACGGAACGCAGGAGCTCGTGAAGGACAATGGCGGCGCGGTCTACACCGACGCCACGGCGGAGTCCGGCCTGCCGCAGGATCGCGCGTTCACGTGGTGCGTGACCGAGGACTTCGACGGCGACAACGACGTCGACTTTCTCTTGGGCGGCAACGGTCCGATGTACCTGGCTGACAACCTGCGTGGCGGGCATTTCATTGAGAAAAAGGGCGTGTTCGAGCGCACGTCACCGGTCGAGCCGGTCGTCGGGGACTTCGACGGCGACGCCCTGCCCGACCTGTGGATCGCGGGCAGCCCGAGCACGTTCGTCCCGCAGGGCAAACCCTCCCGCCCGTCGGCCGCAGCGACGATCGCGGACGCACATCACGTCGACACGGCCGACTTCGATCTCGACGGCTCGCTCGACATGGCGTGGGTCGACACGTCGGGCGTCGTGCACGCGCTGCTCGCGACAGGCCTCACTGGCGAGCACCCGCTCGACACGAAGCTCGCTGCGCACGGCCCCTTGTGCGCTGCCGATCTCGACGGCGACGGTCGCGCGGACTTCGCGACATCCGAACCCGACGGAGTGCACGTCTTCACGAACAGCGGACCGACAGGATCGGGCGTGCGCTTTTCCTTCCGCGGCGGACGCACGCTCGCGAACGCGCCCGACAACAACGCCGGCCGCGACAACAGCCGCGGCGTCGGCTCGATTATCGAGATGCGCGCCGGCCCGATCTACCGGCGTGCGTACTGGCGCGGCGAACCCGAGCTCTTCGGCCTCGGCATGAACACGAAGATCGACGTCCTGCGTGCGACGTGGCCCGACGGCGTGAGCGTCACCGACCTCGACCTCGATCCGCACGCGAAGAGCGCTGATGGTAAGTCGCTCTTCGATCACCGGCCGCAACCGTCGGGGCTCGTCGGCTCGTGTCCGTTCCTCTACACGTGGGACGGGAAGAAAAACGTGTTCGTCACCGACGTGCTCGGCATCACGCCGCTCGGCCTGCAGATGGAGCCGGGCATGTTCGTGCCGCCCGACCACGACGAGTACGTGCTCGTGAAGGGCGAGCAGATGACGCCGCGTGACGGCGTGCTCGAGATGCAGATCACCGAGGAACTGCGCGAGGTCACGTACCTCGATCACGCCAAGGTGCTCGTGCTCGATCATCCGAGCGACACGGAGGTCTTCCCGAACGAGCTGTTCACGTTCCCGCCGTTCCCCGAGCCGCACGTGCACACCGTGAAGAACGCGCTCTCACCGACACGCGCGCTCGGCAGCGACGGGAAGGACTGGACCGCAGCGGTCGCGTCGATCGACGATCATCACGCCGTGCCGTTCACGCCTCAACCACCGCAGTTCGCCGGCCTCACGCAGCCGTGGTTTCTCGAGCTCACGTTCGACAAGGACGCCGTCCTGCGCGCGAAGAAGCTGCGACTTTTCATGACCGGCTGGTTCTTCTGGAGCGACGCGAGCGCGAACATGGCGAGCGCCCGCAATCCCGAAACGCCCTTCATCCCGCCGATGTTCCAAGTGCCCGACGGCAAGGGCGGTTGGCGCGACGCCGGTCCGCCGGTCGGTTTCCCCGCGGGCAAGACGAAGACGATGGTGGTGGACGTCACGTCGATCCTCGACAAGAGGGATCCGCGCATCCGCATCTCGACGACGTTGCGCTTGTACTGGGATGCGCTGCGTCTCGCGGTCGACGATGACGATGCACCGGTCACATCGCGCGAGCTAGCGTGCGCGTCTGCGAAGCTCTGGCGACGCGGGTTCAGCTCACCGCTCGATCCGACGATCGCGCCAGGAATGGCGACCGCGAGCGATGTGCCTGAGCGTTTCGACTGGGACGTGATCGCGAACATGCCGCGCTGGGATCAGCACCCGGGCAAGTACACGCGCTACGGCGAGTGCGTCGAGCTCTTGCACGAGGTCGACGATCGTTTCGTCATCCTCGGTGCGGGCGATGCGCTCACCTTGAAGTTCGACGCGCACGATCTCGCTGCGCCCGCGAGCGGCATGCGGCGCGATTACTTCGTGTACCTCGACGGCTGGGCGAAGGACCGCGATCCGAACACGGTCGATGCGCTCGAGGTCGAGCCGCTCCCCTTCCACGCGATGAGCGGTTATCCCTACAAGTCGAGCGAGCACTTCCCCGACGACGCCACGCACGTGAAGTGGCGCAAGGAATGGAACACGCGCGACGCTTGGCGCTGGATCGAGCCGGTGTGTCCCGTTCACCGTGCGGAATTCGAGTCGATGCAAGCTGCCCGCTGAGACTGCGACGCGTTTCAACGGGGCTGCGCCGAACATCGATCAGCGCTTCGGCGGCCTGCGCTTCGTCGGATTCTTAGACGATGAAGGCAACTCGTCGCGCCGCGGTCGCCGGTGACCATGGCGCAATCCGACGATCCGTATCACCGAACGTTCGTCGACGATCGTGAACAGGAGCAGATGGTTGTCGATGACGAGTTGGCGCACTTCGTATTCGACATACTCGTCCTCTTCGGCTAGGCCGGCACGTCGCGGCCAGCGTTCCAGCGAATCCACCGCGTCCCAGATGCGCTCCAGCCATCGCTGCGCTTCGACATTCGACCCTGAGCTCTCGACGATGTAGCGCGCTTGCGCGGCGATCGCGGCCAAGGCGGTGTCGGTCACCTCGACCTTGAACCGTTTCATCGATCGATCTTCAACCCCAGGTCGGCGGCGATGCGACGTAGTGCCGACTTGGTTGCACGTGATCGACCTCGCTTCACGTCCTCGGCACTGCGTTCGATCATCGCCAGGCTCTCAGCCAACTCCGCCTTGTCGGCGAGTGCGTCGTAGGCCTCGGCGCTCAGCACGACCGCATCCGTGCGGCCGTTCGTCGTGATGTAGAGCGGTCGACCCGTCTCTTTGGCCTGGCGCAGGTGCTCGCGCAGATGCTGGCGGTGCTCGGTGAAGCTCTTGATGTCCTTGCTGCGTGTCATGTGTGCCTCATCGTCTCCTGTACAGGACTCTGTACAGGCTCGGTCGGAATCCTCCGCTCGTCAAGCCCGAAAACCCTGAAAGCAGCTCAGGACCGGCGGTCGCGGATGCCGAAACCCGCAGCGTGAGATCCTCCGCTGCCGTCTCCAGGCGCGCCTTCGTCGCGCTCGTGATGATCGCCCTGTTCTACGGGTGCGCGTTCGCGCTCGCCGGCTTCTTCGCATGGTGCACGACGTTGCAGTTCGGGGGGGCCATGGAGTTGGGCACGCATAGCTTCGTCGTGCGCGCGCTGCAGTTCGTGTTCAGCGCCATCGCGGTGTGGATCTTGTGGGTTGTGCGCCCGCGCAGCGGGACGTTTCGTGCACCCGGACCCGAGCTCGACAAGCTGCGTCAGCCGCAAGTGTTCGACGAAGTCGAATCGGTCGCACGCTCGATGAGCCAGCCGATGCCGGACGAAATCTGGCTCGCACCCGACGTCAACGCTTCGATCGGACAGCGCGGTGGGTTCTTTGGCATCGGCACGCGACGCTTCCTCATCCTCGGTCTGCCGCTCCTGCGCGGTCTGACGCGCGCACAACTGCGCGCCGTGCTGGCGCACGAGTTCGGTCACGCTTGCGCCGGAGACCTGCGCATGGGCCCGTGGATCCACAAGGCGCGCAATGCAATGCTCGCGACCCTGCGAGCGATCGGCGGGCAGAACCAGCAAGACTTCGGGCACGCGCTCTTCGGAGGCTACACGCGCTTGTTCCTGCGCGTCACGCAGTCCGTTTCACGGCACCAGGAGTTCGTCGCCGACGAGTTCGCCGCGCGCAACGAAGGACCGAAGAACCTGATCGCCGGTCTGCGCACGATCACGTCGATCGATCCGGCGTTCCAGGCCTACTGGCAGAGCGAGTGCATCCCTGTGCTGCAGTCGGGTTTCCTGCCTCCGATCGCAGCCGGCTTCGATCAGTTCCTCCGCTCGGAACAGATCGCCCGCCAGGTGCAGGAAGGTCTCGCCTGGCAGTTGCGCGCCACGGAAGGTGATCCGTACGACTCGCATCCGCTGCTGTCGGAGCGCGTTGCCGCAATCGAAGAAGTGCACAGCGGAATGGAATCGATGGGCAACGAACCTGCGATCCGCCTGCTCGAGGACCTGCCCGAGCTCGAGCGCGATCTCATCGTGCGCATGGCGGGCAAGGAGGCAGCGGACAAGCTCGCGGTCGTCGCGTGGGCGGAAGTCGGTCGGCGCGTCTGGCTACCGAACTGGCAGAAGCTCGCGCAGGCCAACGCGAAGGTGCTGTGCGACGTCGAACCCGGATCGCTGCCCGGGCTTTCGACCAGCTTGATGCGGTTCAAGACACGCTGCGTGTGGACAGGCGGGAGGGTCACCGATTCCGACGCGCAGACCACGTTGGCGCTCGCGGTCCTGGGTGCGGGCCTCGCGGTGCTGCTGGTCGGACGGGGCGGAAGTGTGGAAGCTTTGCCCGGCAAAGCGATCCGAGTACGCGTGGGGTCGATCGTCGTCGAGCCCTTCGACGTCGTGCCGAGGCTGGCGAAGGGCGAGCTCAGCGAAGCAGCGTGGCGCGAGCAGTGCGAGCAGCTCGGCATCGGCGGGCGGCGCTTTTCCCAGGTCGCGCTGGCGGCCGCCTGATCGGGGATCTTTGACGAGGTGCGCGTGAGCGAGAGGAGACCTCAAATCAGGGCGCTACGCCCCCGTTGCGGCCCCCACGAGCTTCTTGCGGAACGATTCTGACATCGTGCCTCGTTGGCGTTTCACTGGATCCCAGGCGACAAGCCGCGCTTCCGCTTCGCACCACACTGCGCCCGATGCCTTCTCGATCACGCGGTAGGCCTGCGTGAACGACGTCTGACCGACGTGCGTCGTCGCGGCTTCCACCACGACGTCGACTCCGCCGCGACCGGGCCGCAGGAACGAGATGTTCGTCTGCGCGAGCACGAACGGGAACCGGTTCTCCTCGAGCAGCCCGAGCTCGCTGAAGTAGCGGTGCCGCGTCTCTTCGAGCAACGTCAGGTACACCGCATTGTTGACCACGGCCTGGTTGTCCTCGTCCGACCAGCGCGTGTGCAGGGTCACGCGAAAGCGGATGTCTTTGGACAGCGGGACGTTCGGTCTCTCCATGATCGGTCTCCTCAGGTTGCGCTTTGCAAGGCGGGCCGCTGCGGCCGCGAGACGAGCCAGATGCCGGCGAACACGAGCACTCCCGCGACGAGCATCGACGGCGTCATCTCCTCGCCAAGTATCAGCACGCTCGCGGTCGCCGTGATCAGCGGTTGCAAATAGATGTAGATCGCCGTCGTCGACGCCGACAAGCGCGCAAGCGCGATCGTGTTGAGCACGTACGCGAGCAGCGTCGGGAACAGCAATATGAACACGAGCGCCTGCCAGTGCGACGCTGTCGCTGTCGCAGGCACGAACGTCTCGCCGTGCGCGAACAGCGGCACGAACGGCACCGACAGCGCGAACACCCATGCGATCACGACGATCGGCGGGTGGCGCGCGAGCAACGGCCGCGTGACGACGAAAAAGCCCGAATAACAGGCTGCATTGCCCACCATCAGAAGGTTGCCGAGCGCGTGTCCCTGCGCCAGCTCCGGCCGCTCGGCCCAGAAACGCGACGATGCGCCGACCAGCGCGATCACGATGCCGGCCAAGCGCAGCGCGGCGATGCGCTCTTGTCCGGCGAACACGGCGATCGCGAACGTGAACACCGGGATGAGGCCCATGATCAACGCCGCGTTGGTCGGCGTCGAGCGCGCGAGGCCCTCCAGGTACAGCACCATGTTGAGCGTGACGCCGAGCAACGAACCCGCGAGCAACCGTCCCATGTCGCGCATCGGGGGCAGCGCGCGCCGTCCGTACAGAGAGAACGCGAGCACGAGCAGCGCCGTGGCTCCGAACAACATGCGCCAAGCCGCGATCGAAAGCGGCGAAAACCCGCCGGGCCGCAGCGCGAGCACGCCGAACACCGGGAACAGCCCGAAGCAAAACTGCACGGCGACGAGCGCTGCATGCCCTTCGAGCCGCCGACGTTTCGCGAGAAGCTGCGCAGGGGCCGGTTCCGTGCCGGGAAGCGGGTCTCTCTTGAGCTCACCTGCCGATGTGGGCATCCCTGCACGGTAGACTCGCGCTCGCCGCGATGTCCAACTCAGACCGAATCAACCCCAGTTCGAACGACGCACAACCGACGCCGGCCTCGACCTCGCGACCGGCTCCGTGGCCGAAGATCGACTCGCGTCACGGCGAGCACATGGTGCTCTTCCGTCCGCGCTGGGATCGCTTGCGCAGTCCGCGCACCGGCGCAGAGTTCGACCGCCTCGTGCTCGAGACGCCCGACTGGGTCAACGTCGTCGCGATCACGCACGAGCGACAGTTGGTGTGTGTGCACCAGTACCGCTTCGGCTCGGGCACCGTCACGCTCGAAGTCCCCGGCGGCATGGTCGACCGCGGCGAAGGTCACGAAGTAGCGGCGCGACGCGAGCTGCAGGAAGAGACCGGCTACACGTCAGCGCGCTGGCGCTACCTCGGATCGATCGAGCCGAACCCGGCCTTCCACGACAACCTGTGTCACCACTGGTTGGCCGAGGAATGCGCGCTCACGCACGATCTGAGCCTCGACTCCGGCGAGGACATTCAGATCGAGCTCTTGCCGCTCGCGGACGTCGTGCAGCGCATCGAGGCAGGCGACATCCGCCACAGCCTGGTGATCAGCGCCCTGTCGCACGTGCTCGACCTGAGGACGGTGAAGGTTCCAGCCACGAATCCTGTCACCGGGCCGAGCCGACCGGACTAGTCGCTGTTTCCCATGGTCGCGTTCACCCTGATCGTCGCCCTGATGCAAGCTGCCGGGGCGGTGCACGACGTCCACGGCTCGGGCGCGCACGAGGGTCTGGCCGGCACGGTCGTGGTGATGAGCCGCCCGTTCGCGCTCGATCTTGATACGGCACAGAAGCTGTGTCCCGACGGCGCGCGGTTGCGGATCGTCGTCGGCGATGCGGATCCGGCTCGCATCGATCCGTTCGGCGTCCTGGGCACGGCGACCCCGACGATCACCGTCGACGCCGATGCGGCCTTCGCCGGCGACGGCATGGACCTCGCGCAGCGCGCGACCGCGGCGAGCTGCATCGTGCTCGAAGGCGGTACGTGGTCGTCGTGGTGGCGCTTGCTCGAGCCGATGAACAAGCGCACGCGCCTCGGACAAGCCGTCGTCGAACGTCACGCGACCGGCGGCAACGTGATCGGCATCGGTCCCGCCGGCGTGTTCTTGTGCGAGTACAGCTTGCTGTCGCGCAAACAGCTCCAGATCCCTTCGCGCGATCCGCACGATCTGCGCGAGCACGTGCTCGTGGAGGGCCTAGGCCTCGTGCGCGGCCCGTGCTTCGACTTCGCGATGGACGGGCGCACTACGGTCGAGCCTCTGCTCGAAGTGCTGCGGTCGAGCCGCGTCGAGCAAGGCGTGTGGCTCACCGATTCGTGCGCGTGGATCCAGAAGGGCGACGGCCCGCCCGCGCGCATCGGCGGTCCGAACGGAGCCGCGTACTTCTTCGATCTGGCGGCCGGTCGCCGATCGCGCGACGCAACCTTCGGCGGGAGGGTGGCTCGGTTTGCACCCGGCGATCGGTTCGATGGAATGCCTGCCGACCGCATGCGCGGATCTTTCCGCACGGAGTCGATCCCCTTCGAAGCGGCTTCCCTCGACGCCGACTTGGGCGCATTCCCCCCGCCCGGCCGCGCGGATCCGAAGAAGTCCGCGAATTCCCGCAAGGCCCTGGAGCTGCGCGGCAAGGCCTCACGCCTGCGGCTCTATTCCGAACCCGGCGCTGGTAACGATGACCCCCCTCCTGCCCATTCACCAAGACCCGACTGGATCCGGTTCGACTGGATCCCGATCGCGTCGGCCGGCATCGGGACACGAATCGAGCCGCAGGTCGCCACCTTTCTTGTCCAAAGCGAACGCGCAGACCCTCCCCACAGCGAACCAGCGATGCTTGCCCGCAACGGACAACCAGGCCAGGGTGGCTTCGACGAAAGAGTCGCCTGTGCCTGAACGCGCGCGTGCGAAGCCCAAGCCTGCCGGCCTCATCCAGCCGCACATGGCTCACGTGCCGGGTCCCGACGGGAACCGACGCGAGATCGACCTCGGCCGAATCGCATCGGGCGAGGAGCTTGCACCCACCAGTCTGTCCGAGCTTTGCACCGCGCACGAGCCATGGATGCGCGCGCTGGTGTCAGGCCGGATCCCTGCGCATCTGCGCGCGCGCTTCGACGGCGAGGACGTCGTGCAGTCCGCGTTTCTCGCGTTGTGCGAGCGCATCGACGCCGGACGCGCCCCGGTCGAGGACAACATCAAGGGCTACCTGGGCCGGGCCGTGCGCAACGGATTGTGCGACGAGGTTCGGCATCACACGCGTCGGCGGCGGAACGCTCACGAAGAGTGCGAGGTGCCCGAGGGCGTGCTCGACATGCAGGTGTGTCCACGGGAGCAGCCGCACGAGACGATCGAGAAGGCGGAGTTGCGCACAGCGCTTCTCACAGCGCTCGAGGACTTGAGCGACATCGATCGCCGTTTGGTTCACTTGAAGCACGTCGAGCAGCGCTCGTGGGGCGAGATCGGCAGGCTGCTCGGGTTGCCCGAAACGACCGCGCGCCGCAAGGGGCTCGAGGCGTTCGGGCGGTTGATGCGCCTCGTCGACGATTGAACTCCGCGCGGGCGGTGCCTGGAACCCGCCGTGGGTATTTCCCGCGGTGGGTGCCTGGCACCGACCGGTTTCCCCGACAGTCCGCGCGTACCCCCTGTCGTGACGCGAGCACCGCGCCGAAGCCTCGCGTAAACTCACGCGCTTCATGCGCACGCGCATCGTGATCGTGGGCGGAGGGATCGCCGGCTTGTCCACGGCCTGGCACCTGGCGCAAGCCGGAGCTCGCGACGTCGTCGTCGTGGAGCGCGAGCGCGTGCTCGCGAGCCAGGCGACCGCGCAAAATGCCGCCATCCTGCGCACGACGATCGACGATCCGGCGCTCGCGGCGCTGGCAGAACGCAGCGAACAGTTCTTCTCAAACCCTCCGCGCGGTTTTGGTCCGTTGCTCGAGCCGTGCGGGATGGTGGTGGTGACGCGCGCCGGTTTCGGACCGCCGGTCGGGGTGCGCTCGGGCGTGATCCCGGAGCGGCTGGGGCCCGACAGACAGTGCACGCTCGTGCCGGATCTCGACGCGAGCCGCGGTGAAGCGTGGTTCGTTCCCGGCGAGGGCCGCGTCGACGTCGGCGAGCTCGCGCGTGGCTTCGAGCACGGAGCGCGGGATCACGGGGTTACGTTCGAGTTGGGCGTGCGCGTTCTTGGGTTGCTGCCCGAGGGCCGAGGCGTAGAGCTCGAAGGCGGTACGTCGATCGCCGCAGATCAAGTCGTGATCGCCGCCGGCGCGTGGGCCGCACCGCTCGCGCACTCGATCGGCTCGCGCGTCGAGCTCTCCCCCACGCGCCGACACCTGATCGTCACGCGCGCTGACGAGCGCATCGATCCGCGCGGACCGATCGTGTGGAGCGACGTCGATGACCTTTACACGCGCCCCGAAGCAGGCGGCTTGATGCTGTGCGCGTGCGACGAGGACGAAGTGGATCCGGACACGTTGGTCGCGTCAGCCGAAGTGATCGAGTCGACGCGTCGGAAGTGCGGGCTCGCGTTCGACACGTTCGAGCCGAGAGCCCCCGCACGTTTCTGGGCCGGCCTGCGGACGCACGCATCCGATCGGCGCTTCGTGCTCGGGCGTGATCCCGACGTGAAAGGCCTCGTATGGGCCGCCGGTTTGGGCGGACACGGGATCACGTGCAGCATCGCGGTCGGAGAGATCGCCGCCGCAGCCGTTCTCGGTCGCGCGCTGCCTCCCGATCTGGTCGATCCGTTCTCCCCCGCGCGCTTCGCGTCCGCGCACGCAGCTCGGTCATGACGCTCGAAGTGGACGCAAGGTCGCGAGCCGCCGAAGTCCGCCGTCGGGTGGAGTCCGCGTTCGCCGAACTTGATTCCGCACTGTTTTCCGCCGGCCCCTTGGTGACCGAGCGCGCGCCCGCGATTTCACCCTGGTCCCCGCTCGATGTCGCCGAGCACGTGACGCTGACCAACCACTTCCTGCTGAAGCTGGCCGAGAAGTGCGCACGCAAGTCGGCCCGCAAGCTCTCGCGAGGTGACGACGCGCCGGTGAAGCATCGAATCGGAGTCGATGAGCTCGAGAACATCGCCTCGCGCGAGTTCCGCTGGGATGCGCCCGAGCACATGCTGCCGAGCGGTTCGGTGACGCTGGAGAGTGTTCGCGCGACGCTCGCCGAGCAGCGGCAGCAATCCCTCTCGCTGCTCGACCTGCTTCCCGCCGGCGAAGGAACCCTGCACACCATCCGCATGACGGTGCTCGGCCCCGATGCGCGCCTCGACGTCTACGAATTCCTCGTGTTCATCGCGCTGCACGCCGAGCGTCATGCCGCGCAGGTCCAGCGAATCGTGCTCGCATCCAGTCCCACGATTCCTTGACTCGGCCAATTCCAGAATGTCCGCGCAATCAAGTGTCCACACATGAGGCCTGCTGTCGAACGCCTTCACCCGGCGGCGCGGCGGTACTGCCATGAGCAGTGCTCTCATGGGTCCGATGCCTGTTACTCCGGACCGGAGGGGTTCTGGACGTCGAGTCGGATGGACTGGATCGTCTACGCGTCGCTCGAGAGTTCGATCACTGTCGGTGGTTGGTTGCTCGACAGCGTGCGAACCGCTTGCCCGGACTCGGTTCGGCACGAGTGGACAACGCCGTTCTACACCTGAGTTTGTTTCCTCGACCCGACTCCGCGCGCACGACGAGCCAACAATCAGCCGCTCAGCGGTAGATCTCACCGCCGCCGGCGGCAAACTCGGCTGACTTCGCTTCCAGTCCGGCATTCACTGCGGCCGACTCTGCGAGCCCCTGCTCCTTCGCGAACTTGCGCACGTCCTCCGTGATCTTCATCGAGCAGAAGTGCGGGCCGCACATCGAGCAGAAGTGCGCTGTCTTCGCGCCCTCTGCCGGCAGCGTCTCGTCGTGGAACTCCTGCGCCGTCTCCGGATCCAGCGACAGGTTGAACTGATCCTTCCACCGGAACTCGAAGCGCGCCTTGCTCAGCGCATTGTCGCGCTCGATCGCACCCTTGTGGCCCTTCGCGAGATCCGCGGCGTGCGCGGCGATCTTGTACGCGATCACGCCATCCTTCACGTCCTGCGCATCCGGCAGACCGAGGTGCTCCTTCGGCGTCACGTAACACAACATCGCCGTCCCGTACCAACCGATCATCGCGGCACCGATCGCGCTCGTGATGTGGTCGTAGCCGGGCGCGATGTCCGTCGTCAACGGCCCGAGCGTGTAGAAGGGCGCTTCGTGACACAGCGCGAGCTGCTTCTCCATGTTCTCCTTGATCAAGTGCATCGGCACGTGACCCGGACCCTCGATCATCGTCTGCACGTCGTGCTTCCACGCGATCTTGGTCAACTC
>JBBQNP010000074.1:0-21441 GCA_038330085.1 Planctomycetota bacterium
GCTTGTGCAACTCGACGACGGCGCGGATTCCCTGGTCCTCGAACGTCAGGCCGAGCTCCGCGTTCTCGATGCCGCCGAACGCACGCATGCCCTCAGCGTGCGGCTTCGGCGCGCCGGGTCTGCCGTAGTCGGTCGACTCCATCGTTTGCATCGCGTCGTTCCACACGAACGCACCGCCGCCCGGTGACACGAGTCGAACGCCCCACACGCGCTCGTGGAACGCGACAGGATCCTCGTTGGGAAAACGCCGGTGCCATTCGTCGAGGATCGGCAACGCTGACCAGGCCGCGCGCACTGCGGGATCGACGACGCTGCGCGAATCGATGCGCGAGAGGACGTCGACCACTTCGCGATCGAGCCGAAGTCCGGCGCTCTTGCCGAGCCACTTGAGGTCGGCACCAGGCACGGGTTGACCTGCTTTGCGCGCGACGTAGCGGTCGATTGCCTGCTTGATGAGGTCTTCGCGGGGCGTGAGCACGAGCGCGTTGGCGAAAGACACGTAGTACAGCGCCGCTTCGTGGCCGTTCTCGTTGAGGCCCAGGTCTTCGCTGGCGGCGATCCGCACGTAACCCATCTCCTGCCAGGTCCGGTTCTCCCACTTCGTCAGGTTGGGAGCGCTCTCGTCGGCGAACGCATGCAGCGCAGTCAGGAACACGGCGAGCTTCAGCGGATCCTTCACCGCGATCTGCACCGCGATCGGGATCTGGTAGTAGTCGATGTCTGCGCGCTCGTCGCGCTCGGTCGCGTCGCGCATCGCTTGCCACCACGGATCTCGCTCGCCGTACACGGTTACGCTCGAACCCAGCCAGGCCAACGGGTCCGCACCGAAGCGCCCCTTCGGACCGCCGGAGAACTCGGAGACCAAGCTCGCCATCTCGCTGGTCTTGTTGAAACCGAACGCGAAGTGGAACAGGGCGCCGGTGTGCGGATCACCGGCGTTCTCCGGCAACTCGGCACCGTGCGTGAATTGGTCGATCTCCTTGTAGTCACTGTCGAGCGTGAGCGGGCGGATCGTTGCGTCGGCACGCAAGCGCGCACCGTCGAGCACGAAGCGAACGGCGATCGGATCGAAGTAGGTGTTCCAGCGCGACTGAAAGCGCGAGCGGAACTGTTCGTAGGCCGTTTTCTCCTCGGCGCTGACCTTGCTCACGTCGAGCTCGCTGATCGGCGTCAGGAAGTTCGGGCTGCCCCATTTCGGCGAGCGCAAGCCGCTGTTCGTCCACACGAAGTCCACGCTGAGCGGGATCTCCGCGTCCGCAGCCGACGTGCCGGGCCCAATCGAAGCGGACGCGAAGCCGTCGATGTGTCGCGCGAGCACTTCATCCATTGCCGCGGCCGCTTGGAGTCGACGCGCGTCGCCGATCCGATTTCGCGGACCGGCCCAGCGGCGGATCGTCGCGTCGGTGAGCACGAGCAAGGCACTCTCCTTTTCCTCACCGCGCTTGTAGCGGTCGCGGAAGAACACGTACTCGTCGGCGGAGAGCAGCGAGTGCGTCGAATCCTTCGCCGTCTGCGCGATGCGCCTCAGCGCGACCAGGGAGTTCGTGACCACGATCGTCGAATCGAAGCGCGCCGAGTAGGACGCCACGGCGCGATCGGACGTGACGCACCCGACGTAGTGCACGCCCTCGAGCTCGCCTTCGACGTGCTTGGCGTCGGCCTTTTCGACCTCCGCGCGCCGCGCAGCGAGGACACCCTCGAGCAGCGCAGGCTGCTTGCACTCGAAGAGCAACACGAGATCCGTCCCGCTCGGGAGGCACGGATCGGAGCCGGTGACCGCCACGCTCGAGACGACGGCGGGGCCGAGCAGACGACCGATCGTCGACATCGGCAGCAGCAACTGGTTCTGGTACTTCTCCTTCGTCTTCAAGTCCTCGGCGCGTTCGGAGAAGAACTCCAGCAGCGGCGTGCCCTGCGCGTCGGCTTCGTCGAACACGCGCACCATCGCGTCGAACGTCGGGAAGAACACCGCGTGTTGATCGGCCGGGATGAACTTCGCCAGCGGATCGAGCTCGGGCTTCTTGCCCTCGATCAGCTTCTTCCAGTCGTAGCTGCGCGTCGTGACGCCCTCGATCGAGTCGACGTCGATCGTGGCCTCTTTCGGATCGCCTATGCGCACGATGCGCTCGAGGTCGAGGTTTTCCGCCACCGCGCGCGCGCCGGTGAAGAGGTCGAGCGGATCCGCCGGCTCACGTACGAGACCGTTCAAGTTCGCGGGCGTCGACTTCTCGTCGAGCGCACGACGCGCTTCGTGAGTCCGGTGACGGAACCACGCTGCGCCCGGGAGACCTTCCGCGAGCAGCAGGGTGTAGTGCGCTTCCATGTCCCGGTAGAAGCGCACGCGCGGATCGAATCCGGAGTCCTGCGTCGCGACCTCGAAGGGGTGCACCGTGAACGCGCTTCCCTCCGCATTCGGCACGAACAAACGGCCCTTCAACGGAGCGCTCTCGTCGCAGCGGATCGACATCCCGGTGGCCACCGGAGATTGCCACGAGGACCCCGGCACGTCGAAGCCATGCAGGAAAACTTCACCCGGGCCGTCGAGGACGACGCGCACTTGCGCGATCTCGGAGCGGCGCCTGTTCCAGACTGTGTGGCTCTCGAGCGGGAGCTTGGGCGCCTCACCTTCGAAGCGCAGGCCCTGCCAGGACACGTAGACGAATCGGTCCGCAGCGTGCGTCGACGCGCACAGAACCACGAAACACAGACCGATCGACGCGATTCGCGATGCGAGCCGAACGTTGCGGAGCTTCATGAGCATGGGCCTTGTATCTCTCGAACGAGTCGCACGATCACGACAGGTGCTCGCACAGTGTTGCTTCTCGCGCCGTCGTTTTCTCTCTCGTCCGAACAAACCCGTGCTGCCGGAACTTGGAGGGTCCCGAAGAGAGATCTCGGACGGCCTGTGACCTGCAACCCGCAATCGGATTGGGCTGTTACCCTGGACGTGACGGCTCGCATAGACGGAAGTCGACGCAGCGCTGCGTTCCCATGGCAGGACGCGGCGCGCATCACCTCCGCCGGCGCCGAAAGGCAACACCCATGTCGCCCGCAACACATCGTCTGCAGCTTGTCCTCGCACTCGCGCTCTCGAGCGCCGCCGCTCATGCGCAATCGACGCAGATCGTGAGCGTCACCTCCGGGGGAGTGCCGGCCAACGGCTCCAGCGAAGAGGCGTTGATCTCGAGCGACGGTCGCTACGTTCTCTTCCGGAGCCTCGCCACGAACCTCGATCCGCTCGACACGGATCCGACGTTCGACGCTTACTTGCGCGATCTGCAGACCGGCGTGACGGAGTTGATCAGCGTCGATTCGAACCGCGTGCATCATCCAGGCTTCAACTTGCCGCGCGCCATATCGGCGGACGGCAACCTGGTCTGCTTCCAGAGTGACTCGAACAGTTTCGCTCCCGGTGACACAGGCGGAGACAGCGATCTCTTCATCCGCGATCGAGCGGCGGGGACGACGACGATGGTCAGCGTCGACTCGTCCGGCGTGCAGGGCAACGGCAACAGCGAGCTCGGGATCCTCACGCCGGATGGGCGCTACCTCGCGTTCCGCAGTCAGGCACCGAACCTCGTGCCCGGTGACACGAACAACGAGTGGGACGTCTTCGTTCACGATCGTCTCACCGGCACGACCGAGCGCGTCAACCTCGGGCCGGGCAGTGCGCAGGCGCACGGCGACAGCTACGTGACCGCGATGTCGGACGACGGGCGGTACGTGCTCTTCAGCAGTTTGGCGGCGGACCTCGTGGTGAACGACACGAACAACGAGCGCGACATCTTCGTGCGCGACCGATCGATGGGGCTGACTCGGCGGATCAGCGTCAGCTCGGCCGGAGTGCCGAGCAACGGCGACAGCCACGCCGGTTTCATGTCGGCTGACGGACGCTTCGCGACGTTCGTCAGCGTGGCGGACACCCTCGTCCCAGGCGACACAAACGGATCCGTCGACGTCTTCGTGCACGATCTCGCGACCAGCTTGACGACGCGCGTCAGCGTCAGCTCCACGGGCGCACAAGCGAACGGGTTCGTCACGGGGAACGCCATCTCCGCGAACGGGCGCTTCGTTTCGATGGACAGCACCGCGACCACGCTCGTTCCGAGCGACACAGCCGTCTCGGATGTCTTCGTGCACGACCGCTGGACCGGCCAGACGACGCGCGCGAGCATCACCGCGAACGGCTCGATCCCGAACATGGACAGCCGCGGCGGCGCGATGTCGGCGGACGGACGTTTCATCGCGTTCTACAGCCTCGCGACGAACATGGGCGCGACGGTCCCGGGCGGGTTCAACCAAGTGTACGTGCGCGATCGCGCACCTGCGTCGCCGTTCGCGACGTTGTGCACGGGAGAAGCCGGCGCTGCCTGCCCGTGCGCGAACAACAGTCCTGCGGGAGCGAACGAAGGTTGCCTGAGCTCGTTCCAGATCGGCGGGCGGCTACGCGGAGCGGGCGCGGCGAGCCTCGCGCTCGACACGCTCGTGTTGTCGGGCGATCAGATGCCGAACGCGGCGTGCCTCTACTTCCAGGGAACCACGGCGCAGAGCAGCGGTCTCGGCACCCCTTTCGGCGACGGCTTGCGATGCGCATCCGGCACGGTCACGCGTCTGCGCACGACGAACAATGCGAGCGGCGCCTCGCACTACCCAGGTGCGGGCGATCCCTCCATCTCGGTGCGCGGCGCCGTGACGTCACCGGGCGTGCGCACGTATCAGATCTGGTATCGCAACGCCGCGAGCTTCTGCACGCCGAGCACGTTCAACCTCACGAACGGCTTGTGGGTGATGTGGACGATGTAGTCGCCGCCCGCTCGAATGGCTGCCGGGCGATCCACGCGCAACCCAGGATCGTTTCACGGCGAGCCGATCGCGGTTCCTTCGTTCCTCGTCCGCGCCACGTACGAGTCCGACAAGCGCGCGGTCACGGGTCCGCGAGCGGCGCTGATCGCGCGGCCGTCGATTTCGCGCACCCAGGCGAGCTCGTTCATCGTGCCGGTCGTGAATACTTCGTCGGCGGAGTGGAATTCCGACAGCGACACACGCCGCTCGACGCACGGGATCGAGCTCGCGCGGCAGATGTCGAGCAGGACCGCGCGCGTGATCCCGGGCAGACAGTGATCGGCAGTCGGCGTGCGCACTTCTCCGTGCTTCACGAGGAACAGGTTCGTCGCGTTCGCCTCGGCCACGAAGCCCTCGATGTCGAGCATGATCGCGTCGTCGGCCTGGGCGTTGTTGGCTTCGATCTTCGCCAGGATGTTGTGGATGAGGTTCGTGTGGTGGATCTTCGAGTCCATCACCATCGGCGGCGCGCGGCGGACGGATGACGTGATGAGGCGTTGGCCGTTTGCGCCAACCGGCGCCTTCCACTCGGCCAGCACGATCAAGCACGGCCCCGACTGGTTGAGCTTGGGGTTCATGCCCGACGTCACCTTCATTCCGCGTGTGAGCGTCAAGCGCACGTGCACGCCGTCCCGCATTCCGTTGGCCTTCAGCGTCGCGAAGAGCGCGCGCTGGATCTCGTCGCGCGTTGGGATCGACTCGAAAGCCATCGCGCGCGCCGATGCGTGCAATCGTTCGAGGTGCGCGTCGAGCTGGAAGATGCGCCCGTCGTAGACGCGCAGCCCTTCCCACACGGCGTCGCCGCCTTGCACGGAGCTGTCGAAGACCGACACCTTGGCCTCGGCGCGCGGCAAAAGCGCGCCGCCGACGTTCACGAGGATGTCGGCGTTGCGCGTGTCAGGGAGCTTCGGTTGCATGCCGCACAGGATGACGTCCGACGTACTTCGGGAACAAGACACCGGTCTCTGCCACACCGCGGGATGTAGCGCCACGTCGATGACCGCGCGAAGCGCGCCTTCGAGAGTGCTCGCGGCATCTGGTTCTTTTTCCGAACAAACCCCCGCGTGCGGCATGATGATCGACCTCTTGAGTTCCCGCGAAAGTGTCCGGCTCGAAGTCTCCACGGGCGCAGAGCGCTGCCCGCGCTGCAGGCTTCATCTGCCTCTGTGCTTGTGTGCGACCGTGGAGCCGCTCGACCTCGGCACGCGTGTCGTCGTGCTGCGCCACCGCCGCGAGTTCTTCAAGCCGACGAACACGGGACGTCTCGTCGAGCTGACGCTGTCGAACGGCGAAATCCGCAACTTTGGCGCACGCAACGAGCCCTTTGGTCCCGCGAACCTCGTCGATCCGTCGCGACGCACGCTGCTGCTCTACCCTGCGACCGACTCGCGGGAGTTGGCGCTGGACCATGCCGACCCGCGTCCGATCACGTTGATCGTCCCCGACGCGGATTGGCGGCGCGCGCACAAGCTGATGTCGCGCGAGCCCGCGCTCGCAGGCATCTTGCGCGTGCATCTGCCGAGCGGCCCTCCGTCGAACTATCGCCTGCGTCGCCACACGGATCCGCGCTTCCTGGCGACGTTCGAAGCGATCGCGCGCGCGCTCGGGATCATCGAGGGAGCCCCGGTCCGAGTTCACCTGGAGCACGTCTTCAACATGATGGTCGAGCGCACGCTCTGGTCGCGCGGCCAGATCCCGTCCGAACAGGTGACCGGCGGCATCCCTTCACAGCGCCCGCGGCCGATTTGACGGATCCATCAGCGAGCCCATCTCGGCCCGCGCGCTTCGATCGAAAGCACCGCGACCACGGCGCTCGGGCTCGCGCACTACCTGATCGGGTGGCGAGAGACCGTCGGCACGAAGTCAGGGTGCGCTCTCCAGCGAGCCCTCACTTCGAGGTCACTCCATCGGCACTTTGGTCGCGCGCAGGAGGTACGTGCCTGAGTTCTGGGAGAGCTTGGCGAGCTCGGCCTCGGCGGCAGCCTTGTCCGGATAGGCGAAGACCTTGACGGGCTTCCCGTTCGACGTGCAGATCTCCCAGACGAGCTTCACGCGAGCGGGCGGCTTCGGTGCGCGCGGGGCTCGAGACGCCGCCGGCCCTTTTTCGGCCTTTTTCGCGGCCTTTTCGCTGGCGGCAGCCCGAGCTTCCTCGGCTGCCCGTGCGATGCGATCCCTGTTGGACATGCGTGCCACGCGCGCAGTGTAGTCGAGCGAGGCGCGTTCTCCTGCATCGGTGCCCGGAAAGCGAGCGAGGATCCGCCGTGCGATCGATTCCCCGCTGTGCGATCGAGGCCATGGCACCGATTCGAGCGCTCGTGAAGGCGCCCTGTCTCGCACGCGCGGCTCAGCCGGATCGCCGCGCCCAGCGCAGCTTGGCCGACTTCGATCGGGGGTTCGCGTGCTGTTCGGTCGGGGACGCGCGGGTGACTTCCTCGCTGACGCGTGCGTACGTGCCGACCTTCGCTCCGAGTTCCAGCGCCTGCTTGACCCGCCGATCCTCTCCGGAATGGAACGTCAGCACGGCCAAGCGTCCTCCCGCGCGCAGGCACTCCGGCAACTGGCGCAAGAGCGAGTCCAAAACGCCCAGCTCGTCGTTGACTTCGATGCGCAGCGCTTGGAACACGCGCCGCACGCTCAGCTCCCTCTCGTCTGCAGGCATGCGCTCGCCGAGTGCCGTGCGCACCGCGAGCGCAAGGTCGCTCGTGGTGGAGATCCGTCCGCGCCGCGCCGCGAGCTCGCGCGCGATTCGCTCGGCGTGAGGCTCGTCGGAGTTCTCGCTGAGTGCCGCCGCGATCGCGTCGAGGGCTGAGCGTTCGAGCCATTCAGCGGCGGACAGTCCGCGCTTCGGGTTCATGCGCATGTCGAGCGGTCCCTCGAGCTTGAACGAGAAGCCGCGCGCCGGATCGTCGATCTGCATCGAGGACACGCCCAGGTCCGCGAAGAGGAAGTCGAGGCCGTCGTGCCAGCCCGCTTCGTCGAGCGCCGCGCGCAGGCCCGCGAAGTTCGTGCGCCGCACGAGCAAGGTGTGCGCGTCGTGTCCGAGCGCACGCAATCGCGCCTCGGTCTTCGAGATCTCGATCGGGTCGGCGTCGAGCCCGAGGAGCTGACCGCCTGGCGCGATTCGCTCGAGCAGTTTCGACGCATGACCGCCGTATCCAAGCGTCGCGTCGACACCGCGCTCTCCCGCCGCCGGAGCCAGCGCCGCGAGCACTTCGTCGACCATGATCGAGACGTGCTGTCCGGCAGGTGTCTGACCGCGATCGCGCACGTGCGCGACGAGCTCGGGGTACTTCTCGGGCGCCAACTCCTTGTACTTCTGCGCGAAGCTGCGCGGATGCGTTCCGCGGTATCGCGGCCGACGCTGGTGTTTCGCGTCAGGATCAGGCGTCGGATCGTCCGGCGGCGCGCTCATGTGCGTGAACGTTAGTGTCCCGTCTCCGAAGTTCGCATCCGAAGTCGACTTGGATGCGGCTTCCTGGCAAGGCGCCGCGACGACGCACTCTCCCTACAGCACGTCTCCGCACCACTCGGAGGAGCGGCAATGCAGCCAGGGAACCGCAGACAAGTCGGATTCGGATGCGAACTTCGGAGACGGGACGCCAGGAGTCTACGCCACAGATGGACAGCAGAAGCTTGAACGCCGCGCGCCCCCTGATTCAGGGCGAGAGTGTGAACTCGATCGCGTTGCTCAGGCTGGAGAACTGCGGCGCGGCCGGGTCGCGATACCAAGCCTGCGCCTGGAATACTTGGCCGACGAGGCGGGGATTGCCGAGCGCTCCCGCGTGCGTCGCCATATATGCATTCCAATCCAGCGACAGGGCGCCGTCGCATGCGCCAAGCGTTCCGCCGGAGTCGTGCACCGGCGTCCTCTGGAACGGCGAGCTGATGCACAGGAGGCTCGAGCCGGTGCCCCAGGGCGTCGCCGCACGGCCGCCCGTGCCGTAGAAGATCAGTCCGAAGTGACGGCCCTCGACGTTGCCGGCGGTGATCACGAAGCCGCTCGCGGCCGACGCGCTGGGCGCTCCAACGCTCACGATCGAAGCCTGGCAGCCGTGGGTCGACGTGCCCGCCGTGCAGTAGGTCTCGGGCGGCGGGTTGAGCTCTCGAATCTGCACACCGTTGACCGTGCAGGCGCTGACCGCCACCGAGAATACGATCTCCAGCCCTCCGCCGGCGGCCACGGTCACATGATGCCTGGCATAGTGGGCACCCTGGACAAACGTCCCGGTCCAGTCCTGCCCGCCGACCACTTGCGCGGGATCGGATGAGCCGGTGACGGCGACGCGGGTCCTGAAGAAAATCGGGCTGTCGGGTGCCCAGGCGTAGGACCAGACCTCGTATTCACCCGGCCGAAGGTGCGCGAAATTCCAGTAGCTGTTCGCGAAGGCGCCTTGCGTGTCGTCGAGCAGAGCCGCGTCGTTCCCCAGCGTTTGAGGGTTGTCGAAGAAGAAGTCGAAACCCGAGTCGTAGGTCAACGTCGCTCCCGTCGCCGTGCCGTGAATGTTGGTCAAGGGGATCGACACGAGGGGCGTGGCGGCGGCGACTTGCATCCAGTCGCCGTTTTGCCCGGCCGCGGCGCCGTAGGTGGCGGCGGGCGTCGGCCCGGCGCCGACGTCGAGGTTGAAGCTCATTGTCTGTCCCTCAGCCGATACGGCAGTGCAGACGGCGATTGCGGCGATTGCGGCGACAGGGAAAAGGCGAGAGATGAATTGCATCGAACGAAGCTCCTGATGGTCGAGCCGGCGCGAATCGAGCATTGCCTCAGATGAGTTCTGGGCTCACGACATCGACTGCGACGCGCGGACGAGTTTCGAATTGGAGCGTAGGAATCCAGACGCGAACTCAACATGGGGCCTAGTTCGTATCCCGTGCACTCTTCGTTCGCCGAGCGAACTCGAAGCGGGCCCTCACCCCGGAATCAGCTTCTGTGTCGTGAATGGCGTGCGAAGAGCGGCGTGCGCGCGTAGCCACCACATCCTTGCGTCGCGTCGACACCGCGCTCGCCCGCCGCCGGGGCCAACGCCGCGAGCACTTCGTCGACCATGATCGAGACGTGCTGTCCCGCCGGTGTCTGCCCGCGATGACGCACGTGCGCGACGAGCTCGGGGTACTTCTCGGGCGCCAGCTCCGTGTACTTCTCCGCGAAGCTGCGCGGATGCGTTCCGCGGTATCGCGGCCGACGCTGGTGCTTCGCGTCAGGATCAGGCGTCGGATCGTCCGGCTGCGCGCTCATGAGCGTGAACAGTAGCGCCTGTCACACAAACGCGGCCTCGCGATTCACCTGAGTTCGATAGGGCCTTCCGGCCCGGAAAACGTCAGTGTGAGCGACCGCCCACGAGCTCTTGATAATGGCGGCGACATTCGGCCAGCAAGGGCGCGAGGCGTTCAGGGACGGGTTGCGACTTCTTGCGGTAGGGCTGGAAACCGCTCGAGCGATGCACGTTCGCGTACCAGTACGGCGCCCACACTCCGTCCTCGGCGCGCGGACCGGTCGGCCACGAGAGCATGGCCGGATCGAACGCGATACCGAGGGCGTTGGAGAGCTTCGTGAGCTCGCCGTGCGGATCGAGCAGGATTTCGTGCGCGAGGAGGACGTGCGGTTCCTGACCGAGCGCACGCAGCTCGCGCACGATTTCACTCTGTGCCGCAAAGCCCGTGTCGCGCAAGGTCGGCTGCGGGAGGTTCTCGACGAGCGACGTCAGCATCTCCTCCGGATCGCGCGTCAGGATCACGTTCTTCGTCTGCGCCAGAAACGCGTGATCGATCTCGACCAGGTGGTGCGCCATCTGCTTGAAGAACAACACCTCTCTGTCGCACGGACCCAAGATCAACTCGCGCACGACCCGCTCGCCGTCGTTCTCCTGCGCGGCCAGCACTTCATCGCGCCCGGGATGTTCAGCGCCGGTGACCCGCAAGTAGTGCGCATACAACGGCTCGTCGACGACGCGCGTGTCCGCGCGCTGCGCGAACGAGTACATCAGCGCCGTCGACACGTTGCGCGGACCCGACCAGACGTTGATGCGCAGGCAAGCAGGCGTCACGCGGCCAGAGTAGCGCGGACCTTGCCCCCGATCCTCCGAGGTCGACCTTCTGGTCGGGTGCGCCGGTTTTTCCAGGATTCCGGGTCGTCTGGGAGCGAAGCGCGCAGGTTCAACGCAGGCGTTCAGCGACTGAGATTCCTCGGCAACCCTTCGGAGACCCATCATGGCTTCCCCCTACATCCGACGCACCGCTTCGTTCGCACCGCTATCCGCTTTCCTGCTCGCTTCCGTCGCGCACGCAACGCAGACGGCTCTGCAGGCTGACCAACCCGCGAGTTCGGCGAGGGACAACTGGGCTGGCGCCCCCGCGTCCGTGCGCGATGGGTTCGTGTCGTCGCACGACCTCGGTCACGACGTGCTCTTTCAGACCTCCGACGACGGCGCGGTCTGGGCGCGCGGAGCCGGCTACAAGGCGCGTTTCGATGGACAGGGCGCGACGATCATCCCCTTCCTCGGGTCCGACGCGCCGGCGAACCATCCGATCGTGATGCACGTGAGCGCGGTGACGTCGGCAGGAGTCCCGTTGACCGCGTCCGAAGCGACCGCGGCGACGCGTGTCGATCGCAACGTGCGCATCGGCCATGGCTCGTTCGACGAAGTCTACGAACTGGCGTCCGATGGCATCGAGCAGACCTTCGTGTTCGACGCGCTGCCGCAACGCGGCGAGCTCGTGCTGCGCATGGACGTCCAGACCGACTTGCAAGGCAGCGACCTCGGGACGACGTTGCGCTTCGAGAACGAGCTCGGTCACGTCGACTACGGCGCCGCCTTCGCGATCGACGCCGAAGGGCGCCGCGTCGCGCTCGACAGCGCGCTCGTCGACGGCGCGATCCAGCTCACCGTGCCGGCCGATTTTGTGCGCCAGGCCGCGTTGCCGCTGACGATCGATCCCTTCATCACCTCCTACACCGTGGCGGGTGCCGCTCACACCGAGGGCGTGCCCGACGTGTCGTACGACGCGACGACCGACCAATGGTGCATCGTGTGGGTCGACGTGTGGAGTGTCACCGACTACGACGTCTTCGCGCGCTTTGCCTCGAGCAACTTCACGCTCGGCATGACCAACTACACGATCGACTTCACCACCGACTACTGGACGACGCCTAGGATCGCAAACAACAGGCTCGCGCACGAATTCATGATCGTGTGTGCCGTCGTTCCGGCTCCCGTGGGTTCGAATCCGGCGGGAATCCGCGGCAAGCTGCTCGACGCGATGACCGGATCCGTCGGCTCGCAGATCTACATCAGCGCCGTCGACGGCGCCTACCGCAACTTCCCCGATGTCGGCGGCGACCCGAACGGACCGCCATTCACTTCGGACCAGTTTTGCGTGGTTTGGCAGCGCCCGGTCAGCGTCGCCGCCGTCAACATCGAGTCGCAGATCGTGAACACTTCGGGCGCGTTGCAAGGCTCTGTCGTTTCGCTCAACGGCTCGGTTGGTTACGACGAATACCCGCGCATCTCGAAGTCGATCGGCATCGAAGGCGTCGCTCAACCCTACAACTGGACCGTCGTGTGGCAGCGGCGCGTCAGCACGAACAACCACGACATCTGGGGCTGCCAGGTCTACTGGTACGGCGCGGCGGCCGGTCCGCCGTTCCCGATCGACACGTCGTTCCAGGACGACACATTCCCCGCCGTGTCGTCGATGATGGATCCGCTCCCGACGGTCGACGCGCGTCCCTACATGGTGGTGTACCAGCGCGCGTTCACGGACACGGACATCATCGCGAGCGTGATGCGCGGCACGTCGCTCGTCACGAATGTCGACTTGGCGAACTTCTATCCAGCCCAGTACGGCAACTTGAATCAGACGCTCGCGAGCGTGGACTGCGACGGCTCGCACTTTTTGGTCTCGTTCGTCGAGGCCGAAGCGTTCCCGTCGACGGACACGAACGTGTGGGTGTCGGACTACTACCTCTCGGGGAATTCGCTCGTGCCGTGCACGGACCACCAGATTTTCGCCGGTTCGCCGGTCGCGGAGAATCGACCTTCGGTGTGCGCCATGCGCTCGAGCGGAGGATCGAACCAGCACTTCATCGCGGCGTGGGAGTACTCGTCGATCAACAACTCCACCGACATCCAGGGCGGGCTGTGGGACGCGTGCGTAGGTGGGAACGTGACGGCCTTCTGCTCCGGCGACGGGTCGGGCACGGCTTGCCCGTGCGGCAACTCGGGAGTAGCAGACCACGGATGCGCCAACTCGACGCATCCTCTCGGCGCGCAACTCGTCGGCACGGGGAGCGCGACGGTCTCGAACGACACGTTCACGCTGAACGCCTCAGGCATGGGGCCCTCGTCGCCGTGCCTCTACTTCCAGGGCACGATCGGCATCGGCAACGGATCCGCATTTGGCGACGGACTGCGCTGCGTCACCGGTACGGTCGTTCGCCTCGCGGTACGGACCAACAACTCGATGGGCGCTTCGTCCTACAACGCAGCACCTGGTTCGGCCCTGCACATCCAGGGCGGACTGCCTGTTCACGGCGGCACCCGCTTCTATCAGGTGTGGTGTCGCGATGCGGCGGCGTTCTGCACGTCATCGACGTTCAACCTGACGAACGGGTTGCAGGTCGTCTGGGGTTGGTAGTCGTTCAGATGTCGGCGAGGGTCGCCTTGCGGCCCTTGTTCTGCTCCTTCAGCCAGCCCATCAACGGCTCGAAGTAGCGCAACATCGGTTTCGCGCTCAAGGGGCTGGCACCGCGCGTTTCCTCGACAGCCGCGCCAAGTGAACGGCATTGGGGCTAGGTCTGCTGCTCGCGGCGTGGCGAGCGCGCCGCAGGTCGGATCTGCCTCCGACCTGCGGCGCTTCACCTGATCAAGGACAGAGCTGGAGCCTCAACCCGTCCGACAGGTTGAACCCGGCTCCGCCGCCCGCGGGGTTGCGGTACCAGAACTGGAAGCAACGTGTCGATCCGGGCACGAGCGTGTTCGTGCCGGGAAGAGCATGCAGGTCGATCGAACGGGCTGCCGTTCCCGCAGGACTTACATGCGAGGCAGGGAATCGTGTCAACGCGCCTGACACGCAGCGGAACCCGTTGCCGAAAGCGACCGAAGTCGACGTGCTCCCGAAGAAGAACATGCCGGTCGTGTTCGGGGGCAGGTTCGTGCAGACGAGCGCCAAGTCGTCGAGCCCCAGACTGAGTGATCCGGCGTACGAGATGTGCGCTGCTGAACCCGTGCTGTTCGCCGTTGCAGTGCAGTAGTTCGTGCCGATGCACTCGCACGCATCCATCGTCCAGTTGCCGTTCAAGTCCAGGCCAGGATCGTGCTGGATGTCGACGCCGTCGGCGATGTGGTTGTCGTTGCAGTCGGGCACCGAGATGGAAACGTCGTCGAGGTCGCAGACGTTCGGCCCGCCGATGTACTCACGGCCATGGATCGCCACGTAGTTGACCGGAGCGTGCAGCATCGAGACCTGGGCCGTGACCGACACAGCATTGGAAGGATCGTTCGACTCCCAGATCCTCCAGGACGCCGCGGAGCCTGCGTCGATAGCCTCGAACTCATACCAAGCATCGTTCGTCCAGTGCAGCATGCCCGTGGTCGTGTTGGTCCCGGTCTGCACCACCGTGCCGCGTGGGTGGATCACGGCCACGCCGGGATATGCGGGTCCCAACCACAGGTTGAACTCGAGTCCCTGCGAAGCTTCGTAGAAGTGGTTCGGATCGGGAATGGAATCCGTGCGTGTCAGCACCTCGAGCGTCCCCAGTTCGGGGTTGGTCTGCGTGAACTTCCAGCGTCCGCGTACGCGGATCTCGCCCGTGTCGAGCGGGTCGAACTCTCGAGTCGTACGGAGATAGCCCTTGTTGGCGAGCGTCACCACACCGTTCGACTGCGTGATCGAAGCTCCGGGAATCCCGCCCGTAACGGCCGTCCACTTCGTTGCATCGAGCGCGTTTGCGTTGAAGTCGTCCTCGAGGAATGCCTGTTGGGACGGATGCGGAGGTGCGTCCATCCACGTGAATCCGCCAGTCAGCGCGCCGACCTGCTGGTGCGGGCCGGAATCGTGCACCGTCGTTCCGCCGCCTTCATCGAAGCCGACGAGCAGCGCGGTCGCGCCGTCTGTGACCCAATAGCGCTGTGGGACGAAATCGGCTTGGTAGCGATCCGTGCTCGACATGCGCCACTCGTCGATGCTCCACCCGGCCGCGTCCGGAGTCGTCTCGAACACAGTCGGCGGCGTTGCGTTGATCACGTCACACGTCAGCCAGCATCCTTGCCCGAAACCTGCAGCCGGTCCTGCATTGAGGATGGAATGACCGTCGATGAAGAGTTGCCACGTCGCGTTTGGATGCCGGACGAACGCCACGTGATGCCAGTGTCCGTCGACGGGAAAGGACCCGGGAGGCGCATGCGGGACGGACCAGGGAGATCCTGCGTAGACGTACTCGATCTCGCCGTCGGCGTAGATCGAGATCATCTTGTGCTCGGCGCTAGGTTGGTAGCGATGGAACAAGAGCTGTCCGGCGATGACGGCTGGATCGGCTCGGACCCAGCCTTCGATCGTGGCTGAGTCGCCGGTGTTCATGATCGGGTCGTGCGGGAAAACGAGGCTGCCACCGCCTTCGAGTGCGAGCGCGTGGTTCTGTGCGGATGCGGACACGGACAGGATGGCCGCGAGGAGGGGGAGGAAGAGGGTTCTCATGGAGTTCTCCAGTTCGGAGTTGGTGAGGGTCCATGGAAGGAGAGAGAACCGCAGGTTCGACGGGACAAACTCCGCGGGATTCGAACGCTTCGAACCGTGATCCAGCTCACGCGCAACGGATCAGCGCAGCCAGCCGGTGTATCCGGGGACGCACAGGGGGGGGCGTGAGTCAATCCGCCACGATGGCCGACCAGATCGCAGCGTCCCGCAGCATTTCGCGCGCTTCGTCCGTGCGGCCGAGCTCGCGATAGACCTTGGCCAGCGTCCTCGAATTCTCGCGCATGCGCCTGCAGTTGACGAGCGACTCATCCGTCAGGCACGAACGCGCCTCCTCGAGGTCTTGGCAGGCCTCCGGGGGGGTGCCGTGATCAGCCAGAAACGCACCCAGATCCCCGAGCGCGCCGGCGAGGTCGAACTGTGCTTCGCGCTGATCTGCAAGCTGTTCGCGCATGGCGGCTTCTGCTTGGACGAGCTTGCCGGTGTGCAAATAACACTCGATGACGAAAGGACGCCCTTCGAGGGTCATCTTGTCCAGCCTCCCAAGCGTCCTCCGGAGTGCTTCGTAGGAATGCACGGCCACCGGCTCGGCCTGCTCCCAGCACTCGAATTGCATCAGCACGCCGGCCAGGGCGCGTTCCGCTATCAATGTCGACGAGTGGTCGGGCACGTACCAGCGTCTGAAGTCATCGAGCAGGACGCGCGCTTCCTCTTCGGCACCAGGCACCTTCAGCTCGCCCCAAAGGATCACGATGCCGGTGCGCAGATCCAGCACGTCCAGGTGCTCGGGACCGTAGGCCTGTTCGAGCCCCGACTCCGCACTCATGTACCACCCCTCTGCTTCTGCGTGCCGTCTCTGATCGATGAGGTTCGCGCCAAGCCGCCACATCGTCTTGTAGAGGAGCGGGTCGTCCTTCGGGACGGCGTGTTCGAGATCACCGAGGAGATTTCGAAGTTCCCGTTCGGCGTCTGACAGACGCGATCCCTGTTGTCGTGCGATGGCTTCGGCGAGATGCAGTCGATCGGAGAGCACGACGCGATCCAAAGATCCAAATCGGCGCAAACGACACTGCACAAGTAGACGGTATTCCTTCTCTGCCTCGTCGTACTGCTTATCCAGGAACAAGAGGTGAGCCTGATCGGAGAGTGCTTGCAGGTATTCGGCCGAGTCCTTGTCTTGGGCTGCAGTCTTGCAATCAGACTCCATGAGATCCGGTGCCGTGCCAAAACGCGCTTCGAGTTTTTCGTACTCAGATGCGTCCTCTTGGCGAAGCGCGTCCTGGAACAGTCGGTTGCGGAAGAACCTCAGGTAGCCGGATGCCCGCAGATCGCTCGCGTGCTCTTCGCACAGGCGAAGGCCCTCTGAACAGAGAGCGTGGACCTCAGGGAACGAGTCCATCTCTTCTGCTACCCAGGCCGTCGCTGCCAGCGTGTCGAGTCGATCACCCCACTCGCTCTGCGGTCGCCGGGCCGAAGCCCCACAGGCCTCGCGCAGATAGCCACGCGCCTCACGTACCGCTCCCAGTTCCGCCAGCATTCGGCCAGCATTCGTCATGAGCTGGATACCCCCACTCTCATCGGCTGAATCACGGCCCGCTTTCCACATTGCGCCTGCAAGCGTGCGTCGTTCCTTGACGCTCTCCGTCGGCTCGAGACCGTCGGATCTTGTCGTGAGCAGGACCAGATCGAGAGCTCCCTTTTTGGCATTCAGATCCCGTTCGGAACGAACGAGCAACACCGAAACCGCCACCAACATCGTGACCGTCAAGAAGCCGCCGACGGCGTACGCCGGATGCCGACGAGTCCATCGGATCATTCGGCCTGCGAGCGCAGGAGGACGCGCGTGTATCGGCCGATGCTCGAGGAAGCGGCGCAGATCCTGCGCGACCTCATCCATCGTTGCGTAACGATTGTCGGGACGCTTCTCGAGACAACGCAGGCACACCAGCGCGAGATCGCGCGGCACACGCGCGCGTGTGCGACGAGGATCGACTGGATCCGTCAAGAGGATCTGCTCGATCACTTCGCGCGCATTTTCCCCGCGAAACGGCCGCTCGAGCGTCAGCGCCTCGTAGAGCGTCGAACCGAGCGAGAAGACGTCGGTGCGGTGATCCACCTCGAGCCTTCGACCACCCGCTTGCTCGGGGCTCATGTAATAAGGCGTCCCCGACACATCACCCGTGCGCGAGATGGCGGCCTCGTCGACCATCAACGCTAAGCCGAAGTCCGCCAGCATGGGGCGCCCGCGCGGATCGACGAGCACGTTGCCGGGCTTCACGTCGCGATGGATGACACCGCAGGAGTGTGCTTCGTGAAGCGCTTCGGCCAAGACGATGAACCGCGCCGCGGTCTCCTCCCAATAGCGCGGGGGTCGTGTCCCCGACTCGCGCACTTCGTCGATCGCATCCGCCAGCGTGAGCCCTCCCGGCACGAGCTCCTGCGCGATGAAGTGGAATCCGTCCTGCTCTCCGATCTCATACACGGCGACGACGGACGGATGCCGCAAGCGCGCTGCCGACGACGCTTCGCGACGGAAGCGCTCGAGCAGCTTCGGACTCCAGCCGTAGTGCGGATAGAGGAGCTTGAGTGCGACGCGACGTCCGAGCGAAAGCTGTTCGGCCTCCCAGACGACGCCCATTCCGCCGCACCCGATCTCCTGGAAGAGACGGTAATCCCCGAACACTCGACCTGCTGCAAGCCCGGTCTTCGCCGAGCGGAACTTGCCGCGCAGCAAATCGTAGTCGGCGACGATGCGTTCGAACTCGGCATGGGACTCGGGCTGAAGCGCTCGAGCGAACGCCGTCGGATCGGGATCCTCACCGCGGAGATCCGCTTCCAACCAGGCGTGAAACGCCCGTCGTGCGTCCGACTCCTCGGGCCGGGGCGAGGGTCCGTGTGCAGCCACGTCACTCACTCGCTGTCGAGGGATCCGCCCAACGCTTTGCGCAACCTGCGGATGGCCCGCTGCAGGGCCTTGCGCGCCGTCTCCGGCTCCAGCGCCGTCTCCCTGCAGATGACCGACAGGGGTTCATCACGCAGGTGAAGTCGCAAGAGCACTTGATCCCGCTCCGGAAGTCGCAACAGCGCAGACGCGACCGTCGCGGCCTGCTCGCGTGCAGCCGCGATCAGATCGACCGGTGCGGAGGGATCCTGCAGGTCGAGATCGTCCACGGCCTCGGGTACTCGTTTCTGTTCGCTGCGTCGCAACGTGTTGAGGCTCCGGCTCTTGTCGGCAGCCTTCCAGCGCAGCCGGCCGGCCAAGAGGGAGATGAACTGCGCACGTGATTCGAACTCGAACGCGATGAGGTCGGACCACACGTCGCGGAGCACGGACTGAACCAGGTCATCCGTGTCGAACAGACGCCGCAGCGCCGGGGAGACGAGGGGCGTTCCGCGGCGTCGCGCGTGCGCAAGGAAGTACGACAGGAACTCGTCGGCTACCCGTCGATCCTGTCGGGCGATGCGGTGGGCCTCGCCGAGCACCGCGTCGGGGAGGTCTCGCCCCGATCGCAGTCGTGAAAGGACGAGGGCCTGGGAAGAGGGATCCTGGAGGTGGTGCTCGGTCGCAGGGCCCAAGTTCTCACGTGCGAACCTCAGGCTCTCCTCGATCAGGGAATCGCGTTCGAGCACCATGGAATCGTCTCCACCAAGATAGAGAGGAAACGCCCCTGATCGGGACGCCGCAGAACCAGAATCTCGTCGATCCCGCCTGAGAGCCTCCCGGACCCGCCGTCGCGGCGCCTTGTCAGGAATCCAAACCTGGCCCGACTTCGTCACCGTAGTTTCGGTTCGGGAAACTAGGCTCTGCGCGCCGTGCACGAGAGCCGCGAACCGTCACTTCCTGATCGTGCGGTCGCATCGAGCGGCGTCGACGTCGTCGGACGCCACAAAGGGCTCTTCCAGCGCACAGCCCTCGTCTCGGGCCTGACGCTCGCGAGCCGCATCATCGGCTTCGCTCGCGAGAGCATCGCGGCCTCGATGTTCGGCGACCGCTCGGCCGTCAACGACGCGTTCGTCACGGCCTGGCGCGTGCCCAACCTGTTTCGCGCCATGTTGGGCGAGGGCGCGATCTCGACTTCGCTGCAAACGGCGTTGACGAAAGCGGACGCCGAGCGCGGTGACGCAGCCGGGCGCGAGCTGTTTCTCGCCGTCGCGCGCACGGTGGCGTGGATCCTGATCGGCGTGTGCGCGGCCGGGATGATCGTCGTCCACTTCCTGCCGGACACGATGCCGTTCACGCAGGTGCACTGGCTGGGCGCTGATCCCGGCCCGGTGCGCGAGCTGATCGTGCGCATGCTGCCGTTCGTGATCTTCGTGTGCCTCTCGGCGATCGCGAGCGGTGCGCTCAACGTGCGCGGTCACTACCTGTCGCCCAGCCTCGCGCCGGTCGTGATGAACTGCTGGTGGATCCTGTCCCTGTTCCTCGTCGCACGCGAGTTCGGCTGGCGCAGGCCGCCCGACACGAACGACGCAGCGGAGTTCACGCGTCAAATGGGCATGGCGCGCTGGCTTGCGGGCTTCGTGCTCGTCGCGGGCGCCATCCTCGTGCTGGTGCAGATTCCGGCGCTGATCAAGACCGGCCTCTTGTTCGGTCCGCGCGGCGGCGGGGCCGTGCGCGCTCATGCCGCGGAAGTCGCCGCGATCTTGCGCGCGAGCGCACCGCTCGCCGTCGGTGCGGCCGTCTACCAGATCAACGTGATGGTGTCGGGCTTCTTGGCCGAATCGCTGCTCGCGAACGGCGGACCGACGGCGCTCTACTACGCGAGCCGCTTGCAACAGTTGCCGCTGTCGCTCGTGTCGATGGCGGCGACCAGCGCCGTGTTCCCGGCGTTTGCAGCTCTGGGCCATGTGCGCGCACACGCGCAGTTGAAGAAGCTCCACGACGACACGCACCTCGCCGTCGCGTTCGTCGCGGTGCCGGCGACGCTCGGGCTGTTGGTGCTGGCGCGACCGGTGTGCGCGGTGTGCTTCGAGCACGGCGCGTTCGGAGCCGAGGGCGTGGAACGGACTGCGGCCGCGCTGCGCTGGTTGACCGTCGCGATCCTGCCCGCGGGTGCAGTCGGTCTGGTCGCGCGCGCCTACTACGCCCTCGGCGACGTGAAGACGCCGGTGAAGATCGCGGTCGTCGTGCTGAGCGCGAACCTGGCGCTGAACTTCGTCTTCGTCGCCGGCATGCACATGGACGCGGACGGGCTGGCGCTGGCGACGGCGATCAGCGCGTGGGCGAACCTGGTCCTTTTGTGGCCCGGTTTGCGTCGGCGCTTCGGTTCCTCGCCGGAACTCGAGAGCGGCAACGTGGATGGTCGGCTCCGCCTGGCGAAGATCTTGGCTGCAGGCGTCTTGTCCGCCGCCGTAGCCTGGGGCGTCGAATTCCTGCTATCTCAGCACCAGGGACGGACCATCAGCCTGTTCGCCGCGATCCTCGCCGCAGTCGCCGTTTACGGCCTGGCGGTTCACTGGGCGCGGCTTCCGGAATGGCAGCTCGTCCTGCGGCGCATCGGACTGCGTTGAGGACGAGGATCAAGCGTCCGCAAAGTCAGGGAAGCGCAATTCGTTGGGGCGTCCTAACCCTCTACACCACAACCTATAGACAGCGCGCTCGCAGTTTTTTTTCTAGCTTGGCTTCCCGACGCGCGCTCCAATCGGCCTCCCGGCGACGAGAGATCGTTCGGAGCACGCGCCGTCAGCCCCGGCTGAAAGGTCAGCACGGTAAGTCCTTGTCGAAAGGTAACTTAGCTCGATCGCGCGTGCCCGGATCCTCGCCCTCGGGGACCGTCTTCCCTGCCCAGTTTGACTCCTACTATTCGTCGAGGTCTCGTGAACCCCATCGCGCCGTCGATCCAGAAGACCGGCCGTCAGGCCGACCCCCGGAGCACCGTGGACGCCCTCGCTGAGCTCGAGGCGATCGCGCCG
>JBBQNP010000075.1:0-21199 GCA_038330085.1 Planctomycetota bacterium
TCGGCACGAGGTTGGTGATGCTCACGCGCTCCCGCTCGAGCAGATCGAGCGCCTGTTCGGCCTCGAAACGCGCCAACATCACGTGCCTTCCGCCAGCCATCGTGATCGCGAACGTGGCCCACGCGTCGGCGAGGTGGAACATCGGCGCGATGTGCGCCCAAGTGTCGCAGTCCGACAATCCGAGCTCGTCGATCGTCCCCTGCGCATGAACGAGGACGTTCTTGTGCGTCAGCATCACGCCCTTCGGTGCGCCGGTCGTGCCGCTCGTGTAGTACAGGTGCGCGACGTCGTCGTCGCTGCGCGTCGATGGCACGAACGAGCTCGAGCGCTGCATGCTTTCCGCGATCGCGTGCTCGTAGCCGTGAAGAAGCGTGCCCTGCTGCTCACTCGATTCGATCCACAACACACCGTCGAGCGAAGCGTCGGCGGTCACGCCGCGGACCAGGTCCTCGAAACCGCCCTGCGCGACGAGCCAACGCGCTCCGCTGTCGCGCACGATCTCGGCCAACTCCCGCGCGGAAAGTCGCACGTTGAGCGGCACGAGGATCAGACCCGCGCCGGCCGTCGCGAAGTACGTCTCCAAAAACGCGTGCCCGTTCCAAGCCAGGACCGCGACGCGATCACCTTCGGCGAGACCCTGACCTCGCAGAAAGCTCGCTAGCGCCGCGGCGCGGGCGCGCACCTGTGGATACGAGAACGCGCGTCCGCCGTCGACGACGGACGCGCGCTCCGGCTGCGATCGCGCCGCGCGCTCGAGCGTACTCCACAGGTTCATGGACGCACGATCGCGCGCAGGCGCAGCCGCAGTCTCACACCTTTCCGGCCCAAGCCGGTTGCTTCTTCAAGTGCTCGCGTGCCGCCATCTCCGCCTTCTCGCGCGGCATCTTCTGCATCGCCATGAAGTACCCGGTCGTCGTGCCCTCGAGCACCGTTTCGAACGGCTTGAGCTGGCCCTTCGAGTCCATGCAGTACTCGCAGAACATCTCGCCCGGCTTCGCGCCCTTCATCGGCATCGCGCACGACTGGCAGTTCTCCATCTGGATCGTCGTGTAGAAGATCAAGCAGTAGCCGTCCGGGTCGCGCACCGGGAAGTCACGGATGCCGTAGAACTGGTTTTGCGGCGTGCACTCGCTCTTGAAGCCCTTCTTCGCGAGGCCCGCGTGGAACTTGTCGATGTCGGGCACGCTCAAGTAGACGCACGTGCCCGCGCCGAGCTTGGACTTCTCCGCCTCTTCAGCCAGCGCACCCATGAGCTTCGCCCGGGGCGGATCGCCGCCGCACATCTTGGTGACGTCGGCGGCCTTCATCTGCGGACCGATCATGATGGACTGCGTGCCCAGCATGAGGTTGGCCCACATCGGGTTCTTGTCGTCGGGCCAGCTCGCTTCGACTTCGAAGCCGAGCGTCTTGGTGTAGAAGTCGATGGTCTTCTTCATGTCCTTCACCGTGAAGGCGATGGACATGGGATCGTGCGGTCGGTTGCCCATGAAAGTGTCTCTCTTTGCGGTCGGATCGGCGCCGGGGGAAGATCCTACCGTCCGAAACTGCTACGTGAGAGCCCTGGCCGTGACGTTGCCTTTCGTCGGGGGCGGGGTGGATGCACACGGTGTGCAGAACCGGGTAAGCGCACTTCGTCAGGCCTCTTCCCGTGGGTCAAATCACTCTTCGTCCGCGCGCAGCTTCGCGAGCACGGAGTAGTCCTCGAGCGTGCTCGTGTCCCCCGCCGTCTCGACACCGCCCGCGATATCGCGCAGCAAACGCCGCATGATCTTGCCACTGCGCGTCTTGGGCAATGACTCTGTGAAGCGGATCTCGGCGGGGCGCGCCAGCTTCCCGATCTCCTTCACCACGTGTTCCGACAGTTCCTGTTTGAGGGCATCGTCCGGCTCCACGCCGCTGATGCACGTCACGAACGCGATGATCGCCTGCCCCGTCACCGCATCCGGACGACCGACCACCGCCGCTTCGGCCACCTTGTCGTGACTCACGAGCGAACTCTCGACCTCCATCGTCGACAAGCGGTGCCCCGACACGTTGATCACGTCGTCGACACGCCCGAGGATCCAGAAGTTGCCCTTTTCGTCGTGCCGCGCGCCGTCGCCGGCAAAATAGAAACCCTGCTTCTCGAACTTGCTCCAGTACGTGTCGACGAAGCGCTGCGGATCGCCCCAAATGCCGCGCAACATCGACGGCCACGGTTTCTTGATCACGAGATAACCACCATGATTGGGCGGCAATTCCTCGCCCTTCTCGTTCACGACCGCGGCGTCGACCCCGAAGAACGGACGCGTCGCAGAACCGGGTTGCGTGACGCTCACTCCCGGCAACGGAGTGATCATGATCGAGCCCGTCTCCGTCTGCCACCACGTGTCGACGATCGGACAACGCTCGTGACCGATCGCGCGGTGATACCACATCCACGCTTCGGGGTTGATCGGCTCGCCGACCGTGCCGAGCAGTCGCAGGGTGTTCAATTTGAACTTCGCCGGAATGTCTTCACCCCAGCGCATGAACGTGCGGATCGCCGTCGGCGCGGTGTAGAGGATCGTGACCTTGTGACGGTCGATGATCTCCCAGAAGCGTCCTTGGTGCGGCATGTTCGGCGCGCCCTCGTACATCACGATCGTCGCGCCGTTCGCGAGCGGACCGTACACGATGTAGCTGTGCCCCGTGACCCAGCCGATGTCCGCCGTGCACCAGAACACGTCGTCGTCGCGCAGGTCGAAGACACATTGCGTCGTGTAGTACGCGCCGACGAGGAAGCCGCCGGTCGTGTGCACGATGCCCTTCGGTTTTCCCGTCGAGCCCGACGTGTAGAGGATGAACAGCACGTCCTCGCTCTCCATCGCTTCGGGCTCGCACTCGGACGAAGCTTGTCCCGCGATCTCGTGGTACCACTGGTCGCGACCGCGGGTCCATTCGACCTTGTTCTTCGCGCGCTGCACGACGATCACGGTGTGGACCTGGTCGAGTCCCTGGATCGCTTCGTCGACGGCGGGCTTGAGCGCGAGCACGCTGCCGCGCCGGAAGCTGCCGTCAGCCGTGATCACCGCCGTGCACTTGCCGTCGACGATGCGATCTCGGAGAGACTGTGCGCTGAACCCACCGAACACGACGGAGTGCGGCACACCGATGCGCGCACATGCGAGCATCGCGACGACCGCTTCGGGGATCATCGGCATGTAGATCGCGACGCGGTCGCCGCGCCGGATGCCGCGACCGCGCAGCGCGTTGGCGAGCCGACACACTTCCATGTGCAGCTCGGCGTACGTGAGCGTGCGCTGATCACCCGGCTCGCCTTCCCACACGATCGCGCGCTTGTCGGACGTCGAGGTGGTGAGGTGCCGGTCGAGACACACGGCGCTGGCGTTGAGGCGACCTTCGATGAACCAGCGGGCGAACGGCGCGCGGCTCCAGTCGAGCACCTGCGTGAAGGGCCGCATCCACGGCAGTTCGCCGGCAATGCGTCCCCAGAACGCCTCGGGGTTCTCGATCGACTCCTTGTACATGCGCTGGTACTGCGCTTCGGACCCGATGCGCGCGTTCGCCTGGAACTCGCGCGTCGGCGGGAAGAAGCGGTTCTCGTGCAGGACGTTCTCGATCTGGCTCATGCGCAGAGCGTACGGAGGCAGCCTCCGTTGTCTACTCCGGCCTGCGGCGACGAAACGGAAACTGCAGGAGTGCGCCGAACTCGACGATGGAGGCTGCCTCCGTCCGTCACTGTCCGGCGCCCCCGTTTCAGCGCTGGACGACGGCGAACGCGCACTTCGATTCGAGCGGACAGGCTTCGCAGTCGGGAGACGTGCGCTTGCACAGCGTTTGGCCGTGCGCGCGCAGCAGTTGGTGTGTACGCAAAAGCCCGATCGGATCGGTGCCGGCCTGTTCGCCGACGGCGTCGATCACGGAGCGGTACGAAGCCGAATAGCTCTTCGCCTCGCGGCCGAATCCGAGGCGCAAGAGCACGCGCAAGCCGTTCGAATCGAGCGCGAGCACTCCGCCCTCGCCGCACGCGAGCAGGATCTTGTGGGCGCCGGGATCGCCGATGCTCGGGAAGCGCTTGAGCGCCTTGCGCGCTGCCGGCAAGGCCAGGTCGAGCAAGCTCTTCAGTGTGCCGCCGCCAAGGTCGAGCGCGACCGACGCAATGTCCTTCAAGCGGTCGACGCGCGCTTCGGGATGCATGCCCCCGAGCGCGGTCACCGCGAGCAGCGCGTCGTGGTCGGCCGCGTCGATCTTCTCGGCGGTCGTGCCCACGGTCTTCTTCAACTTGGCAAACGCAAGCGCGCGCTTCTCATCGTCGACGAGGTAGGCCACGTTCTCCCACAGGATCCACTCGAGCGGTGTCCGCGGGATCGGCTTCGCGGGCTCGCCATATTGCTTGGCTAGCACGTCGATCACGGTCGAGAAGCGCGGCAGCTTGACGGGCATTGGCGTCAGCGCTTTTCGCACACGAGCAACATCTTCTCGGAGAGGAGCGGCGCTATCCAGATGCGCTTGCGCAGGGTCAATCCGGCCCGGGCCACCAGCTCGTCGAGTTCCGCCAACGTCGCGCGCTCGCTCGGAGGTCGCCGACGCGTGATCCAAGCGCGCAGTCGCTTCGAGTGCGTCGTCCAGCAGTACCGATGGCGCACGTCGACGACGACGAAGCGCTTCGACACGCGTGCCATCTCGCGCAGGATGTCGGCGCGCATCGCGCGTGGAACGTGGAAGAGGAACCGGATCGACATCACGAGGTCGAAGCTCGCATCTTGAAAGGGCAGCTTCTCCGCCGAGCACTGGATCGCACCGCGCACGCGCGGGTCGCCGTCCGCGTGCTCGAGAGCTGCCGCGAGCATGGGGCGCGACAGGTCCGCGTCGACGAGCGTCAACCCCGAGCCGAGGATGTTCTCGGTGAAGCGTCCCTTCCCGCACGGGACGTCGAGCACGATCGACCCCTTGGGTAATTCCGCTCCGATCTCGCGCCAGACCGGGTTCCACTTGCGCACCGTCGAGCCGCGCGCGCGCCATCCGCGAAAACGCCGCTCTTCGTACACCGCCGCGACGCCCGGGTCCTGGTAGTGCGCCTGCTTCGCGAGCCAGCGCTGTCGGTTCGCGTCGTCGATGGAGTCGTCGTGTGAGTCATCCACGCAGGTCGTGACTCTATCCGCAGCCACGTCGGACGCGGAATCCAGCCGATGTCTCTCGCCCGGGTCAGGACCAACATCCGCGCAATCAAGTTGATCTAGGCAGCGCCCGCGCGGCGAAGCATTCAGATCGACGCAGGCTCGAAGTGTGCGCCCTTCACTGCGCTCGGGGCTTTGTCGTCCACCGCAACGGCGGAACAGGCGGCTGGAAGTACGCGCAGATGACGGACGTGTGTTCCCGGACCTCGTAGACCCAGGCCACGCATTCCGTGTCGGGATGGTCGGCGTCGCGCAACCGGAGTCCGACCCACATGCCTTCGTCGGTGCCGCGATCGATGAGAATCGAGCCTGGAGTCAGGTCCGGGGCGGCGACGACGCTGGTTGTGATCCCCTCGACGAGCGATCGCCGGTAGAACTCGGGCAACACAACCTCAGCGTCACAGGTCGAAGCGTCGTCCGTCGTCCGTTTCATGATCCGCGGCACAGGACGGGGGTCGCGCTCATGTGTGGTCCGGAGCCACTCCAGTGCGAGCGGAAGCTCCGGTGCGCACACGAGGTAACGACAGGCGCCGCGGCGGAAGGGCACGAAGAGGAACGTCGAGTCGTACGCTCCCGGGGGGGCCGACCATTTTCCGGGGTGGAGGTACAGGCCGTCAGGCCGTTCATCGAACGAGTCTTGCAGATCGAACACGACGTCGTAGTCCCGGTCGGACAGATGAAGGCCCGTCGAACGATCTACATGAACGCTCCTCGTCTTCTGTCCGTCGAGCCACGTGTACGATCCCGCTGCCCAGTCGAGAATTACTTCGGGATCAGTTGCGACGTCTACGGGCGCGAGGCGCACCGCCACGATCGAATCCGAGGGAACGGGCGCGAGGGTTGGCGCAGAAACCTCCGTTCGGCGGTCGAGCAGCGTGAAAGCGATGGCGGTGAGCCCGCACACGCCAATGAGGATCGGGGCAAGTCCTAGTGCTGGGCGTCGGGTCATCTTCACGCGCGCTTGGCGAACAGCGTGAAGTACCTCGCAACCCTGCCGACGAAACGAACCGGGCTCTTCATTTCGCGCAACAACCGCTTCGGCCGCCGATAGAAGCGCCTGTATCCCTCGCGGATTTTCTCCTCGATCTGCGCGGCGCTCATGTGCTCGTTGCCTTCGAGCGCCTGGAACCCCGTCATCTGCGCGTAGTCCATCTCCCGGCTACCGTGCAGAATCTTATAGAGCGGCGTCCCCGGATACGCCGTCACCGCGCAGAACTGCACTTGGTCCGGATCGAAGCGCTCGACCAACTCGAACGTCTCCTCGACCATCGCCGGCGTCTCCTCCGGAAAGCCGATCATGCAGAAGGCGCGCGTCTCGATGCCGTTGTCGCGGCAGGCTTTGAAGACCTCGACGCCTTGGTCGAAGTCCTTGAGCTTGTTGCCGCAGTGCTTCTTCTGGATCTCGAGGTTGCCCGACTCGACGCCGAGCGAGATGTGCGTGCAACCGGCCTTGGCCATCGCCTCGATCAACGGGCGATCGAGCGTCTTGACCGCAGTCTCGCATTGCCAGGCGAGATCGAGCTTCTCGCGCACGATCCCTTCGCAGATCGCATGGATGCGGTCCTTGCGCGTCGTGAAGATCGGATCGCGGAACACGACCTGCCGCAGTCCGTGATTGCGATGCAGGTCGACGAGCTCTGCGACGACGTGCTCGGGCGAGCGGAAGCGGAACCGCAACCCCTGCGCGAGCGTGTATCCGCAGAACGAGCAGTTGAGCGGACACCCGCGCGAGCTCTTGACCGTCGTGATCGGTCCGTCGATGCCGGGGAAGTGGTAGGCCTTGTTGTCGAGCAGGTGCCTAGAGGGCAACGGCATCGCGTCGAGGTCGTCGATCTTGTCGCGCTCGGCTTCGTGCACGACGTCGCCCGGTCCCCGCCGCCACGTCGTGCCGGCGACACCGACCAAGCTCTGCTTCGCCGCGACGCGCTCCGCGATCTCGCGCACGGTGTACTCGGGCTCGCCGCGCACGACGATGTCGACGTTGTCGTGCTGGAAGATCTCGCCCGGCGTGTACGTGACCTGGCTGCCGAGGATCGCGACGGTCGCATGCGTCTGTTCGCGCACGAGACGGCAGAGCGAAAGGTCCTGGTCGAGCGACGTGCTGCTCGAGTCGACGCACACGAAGCCCGGCTTCTCCGCGACGATCGCCGCCACCGATCCCGCGACGTCGAGCGAGCGCGCGTCAGCGTCGTGGATCACCACAGTGTGACCGGCCGCTTCGAGCACCGACGCGACGTGCGCGAGCTCCGTCGGCGGGTAGAGGAGGTCGGGGTTGACCGCCATGCCGAAGCCCCCCATCAGTCCGCGCGAAACGCGGAATTCAGGCGGGCTGGGCGGGTTGACGAGGACGATCTTCACGGCGTGTGCGCTCTCGCGTCGGCCCTCTTCATCGTCCCGAGAGCGCGCGGATCGCGAGAGGAAGTGTATCCCATGCGGCGGAGACCACGGCGCGGGCATATGGAGTATGTCCTTCCGACGGAAGGCCTTCACCTGGCGCGCACGGCGCACGCGCCGGATCTTCGCCGGATTGACGCTGAACGACTCGGGGTCGTCGCAGGCGGCATCGAGGCTCGAGGCACGCCTTGCCGGATCGCAACATCAGTGCGGATCGCCCTCACCGCTCACATCGTTCCCTTCGACGATCCGCTGCCGCTCGTCGACGAGCTGCTGCAGTGATGTTCGCGTCCGACGCTCCTGAGCGCGCAAGTCCACCCCAATCCGTCTCACGTCCGACAGGGTCCTCATGGCCCTCTCGCGGGCCTCGTGGATGCGCGACTGCACGAACCAGTCGGACATGAGCCCGTCGAACCAGTAGTCGGCGAACGTGGCGAACCTGCTGATGTCGATCGTGAAGGACTCGAGGCGGTCGACGTCGCGCAACTCGCGCTCGAGTGCGCGCAAACGCGTCTGTGCACGCGCGAGCGCCGAGCGCGCAGAGTTGATGTGCGAGTGCTTGATCGCCGTCGTGATCAAGCCACCACCCATCATGTCGATGCCACCCCAGTTCCTGGCCGCGGAGAGTTGATCGCCGACGGTGGACAGGGCCTCGACCGCAGCCGAGGCCGCTCTCTCGGCCTGGCGGACTTCGCGCAACTCGTCCTTCGAGCGCTGCTCCTCGTCGGCGATGGACTTCAGCCGCTCACCCGCCTCACCGGGAATCGCGCGCAGCGCTTGCTCCGCCTCGACGAGCAGACGTGCGTAGTCCTCGGGCGCGTCCTTCAGCGATTCGACCGCCTCGACCATTTCCGCGCGCAACTTTTCGGTCTCGGCCAGTCTGGCCGCCGCCTCGTCGCGCTTGAGTTTGGCGTAGACGAGCTGATGCTGCTCTTCGGCCAGAGCCTCGACCTTGTCGCCGCGCAAGGAGTGCCAGATCGACTGGATGCTGATCTCCTCCAGCCGGTCGACGTCCTTCTGTTCTCGCGTGAGACGATCGGCGAAGACGTCGACGCGCTCACGCCGCTTCGAGCATTCCGCGCGCAACTCGACCAGGCGTTTCTCCGCGCGCTCGAGCTTGTGGACACGCTCGCGGGCTTCGGACAGTTTCTCGTTCACCTGCGACGCTACTCGACGTGCCGTGGTCGCATTCTACTCGTGTGGACCACCGGGGCGAGTGCGTGTGGCGGGCCGACGATCTCGAGCCATCAGAGGAACGTGAAAATCTCCTCCACTTCCAAGCGGGCGAACTTGGAGTCCTGGTCGAGGTAGGCGTAAACGAGGATCACGCTCTCCATCGACCCGGGAAAACAACCCGGTGCAGGCACGGACCGTTTCGAACCCGGCACCCAGCCCTCATATCGATTCTTGAGGTCGTCGAACGCAGGTTGGACGCCCAACTGCGAGAGGACTTCGCGGATGTGTTTGGGCGAGTCACCAGGTGAGAGCTTCGGCGTCAATTCACGCCCCACGCTCTCTTTGGTCGGACCGGAGTATGCCCAGTCTTGAACGCGCGGGATCGTCCACGGAAGCGTGACGACAAACACAACGACGCCGAGAATGATCTGTGCGCGCTTCATCCGAGGTCAACCACGGTCGGGAAGAGCGTGATGGACCTCCCGATTCTATGGGGCGACCTCGACGGTCGGGGGATTCGAACTCAGACCTTGCGCAGCTCGGCGCCGATCGTGCCGAGCTCGCGCTCGAGGCGCTCGAGGAACTTCTGCACTTCGGCTTCGGTCAGCGTCTTTTGGTCGGACTGCAGGTGCACGTGGTAGGCGAGCGACTTCTTGTCTGCGCCCAACTTGTCACCGGTGTACACGTCGAAGAGCTCGACCTCCTGTACGAGGCCCTTGCCGCTTTTCTCGATTGCGGCGACGAGCGCTCCTGACTGAGTGTCGCGATGCACGGCGAGCGCGACGTCGACCTTCACAGACGGGAATTTCGGCGTCGGCTTGTACCCCGATCCGCGAATCGGCGCTTCGAGCAGTGCGTCGATCGACAACAACGCACACGCCACGTCGCTCTCGAGCTCGCCGGCCAGTCCGAGTGCGCGACGCACGCGCGGATCGAGCGCGGCCAGATGGATCGCGAGCGGGCCCGTCTTCCCGACCGATCCGCGCAACGCCTGCGACTTGTTCGCCCACGCCGGCGCCGCTTCGTCGATCGACCACGTGATCGGCTCGAGGTTCAGCGCGTGAGCGAGATCTTCGACGATGCCCCTCATCTGCGCGAAAGCACCCGCGTCGAAGCGTGCGTCCTTGCCCGCCGGACTCGTCGCGAGCGCAATGGCGCATTCGTGCACTTCACGTGGCTCGCCGCGCGGGTTCACGTGCTCGGGCAAGTAGCCCTTGCCGATTTCGAAGAGCTGCACCCGGTCGCGGTGACGGCGGTTGCTGGCCAACGCACCGAGTACCGACGGCATCACCGAGCGCCGGATGCGCGAGAACCCTTCCGCGACCGCATTCTGCACCGCGGCGTGCGGCTCACCGCTCATGCCGACGTGCTGCAACAGCTCGTCACCGACGAACGAGTAGCTCATCGTCTCGTGGAAGCGCGCGCCGCCGGACAAGCGATCCTGGATCGCCCGCACGACCATCCTGCGCTTCCACGCTTCGTCGCGCGGCGGCGGAGCGATGTTCGCGACCAACTGCGCTTCGGCGATGTTGCCGTAGCGATGGATGCGCCCGACTTCCTCGACCAGATCCTGCTCGATCGTGATGTCCTTCGTCGCGCGGACACTCGGCACGCGCACGTCGAGCTCGCCGGCGTGACCTTTCGCGCTGAAACCAAGGCGGTTGAGGATGTCGGCGATCTCCGTGTCCGTCACGTCGGCGCCGAGCAACGTGCGCACGCGCTCCGTACGCAGCGTGATCGTGAGCGCGGGGTCCTTCCACTCACCAACGTCGGTCGGCGCAGCCGGCAACGTCGTCCCCGGCTCGATCGACTGAAGTGTCCTTGCGAAGTGCGCGGCGGCTTCCATCGGCAACGTCGGCGACAAATTCTTCTCGAACCTCGCCGACGAATCCGTCCTCAACGCCAACCGCTGCGCCGCGCGCCGCACGGTCGCGGGATGGAACGTCGCGACCTCGAGCAGCAGCGCGTGCGTGCCCGGCGCGACCTTCGAGCTCTCGCCACCCATCACACCGGCCAGCGCAACGGGCGCGTCGCCGCTGCAGATCAACAGATCGCTCTTTTCCAGCTTGCGCTCGATGCCGTCGAGCGTCTTCATCGCCTCGCCACCCCGCGCGTGACGCACGACGATTCCTTCGGGCGACAAGCTATTGCGATCGAACACATGATTCGGCTGCCCGATGTCGAGCATCACGAAGTTCGACACGTCGACGATCAGGTCGATCGGACGCTGACCCACCGCGAACAACAGCGCGCGCAACCAGTCCGGCGATCGCCGCGGCGCGCCGTCGACACCGCTGTACTGCACGTTGATCGGCAGCGCGACGTAACGCGAGCAATCGCCCTTCTTCGCCACATCCGCGTCGATGCGCACGGGGAACGCCAACCCATTGCCCGTTTCCGGCAACGTCACATCGAGCGGCTTCATCGGCCGCATGTGCATGGCCGCGATCTCGCGTGCGAAACCGCGATGTCCCCACAGGTCCGGCCGATGCGTCAACGACTTGTTGTCGATCTCGATGACCCAGTCGTCGAGCCCCAGCTCTTCCGCTACCGGTTGACCGACCTTCGCCGACTCAGGCAGCACCCAGATCCCCGAGTGCTCGTCGCCCAACCCGAGCTCACGCTCGGAGCAGATCATTCCCGCGCTGTCCTGGCCGCGGATCTTGGACTTCTTGATCTTCACGTCGCCGGGCAACTCGGTTCCCGGCAAAGCGACGCACACCTTCTGTCCCGCGGCGACATTGGGCGCGCCGCAGACGATCTGCTGCAGCTCGCCCGTCCCGACATCGACCTTGCACACCGACAGCTTGTCCGCGTCCGGATGCTTCGCGCGCTCGACGACCAACCCGACCACCGTCTTCGACAGATGCGGCAAGAACCTCTCGAGGCCCTCCACTTCCGCCGTCGACAGCGTCAAGTCTTCAGCCACCCTTTGCGGCGAGATGCTCGTCAAGTCGACATGGCGACCGAGCCAACGATACGAGATGTGCATCCTAGAACTGCTCCAGGAAGCGCAAATCGCCGCCCAACAGATGCCGCACGTCGTCGATGCCGTGACGCAGCATCACCAACCGCGACAATCCCAACCCGAACGCGAAGCCCGACCATTCGTCGGGATCGATCTGGCCGGACCGCAGCACGTTCGGATGCACCATACCGCACGGCAACAGCTCGATCCAAGTCGACTGCTTGCAGACGGAGCAACCGCTCTTGCAGAACGGACAGCGCGCATCCAACTCGAACCCGGGCTCGACGAAGGGGAAATATCCCGGACGCAAGCGCACCTCGATGTCCTTGCCGAACACGCCGCGCAGCAGCGTCTTCATCGCGCCGATCAGATGGCCCACGCTCACGTCCTTGCCGACCACGAGCCCTTCCATCTGATGGAACGTGTGCTCGTGCGAAGCGTCAGTCGTCTCTTGCCTGAACACCTTGCCCGGCGCGATGGCCCTGAACGGCGGACGCATTTTCTCCATCGCGCGCACTTGCACGGGCGACGTGTGCGTCCTCAAGACCAGGTCATTGTCCTTGGCACCCGCGACATAAAACGTGTCCTGCGCATCGCGCGCCGGATGGTCTCGCGGAATGTTGAGCGCTTCGAAGTTGTACCAGTCGCGCTCCACCTCGGGCCCGTCCAACACGACGTAGCCCATCGAGGTGAACAGGTCCTCCAACTCGCGCGTCACCTGCGTGATCGGGTGCAAAGATCCGCGCTCAACCCGGGCACCCGGCAACGTGGGATCGAAAGACTTCGAGAGGCGGTTCTCGATATCGATGCTCTGCTGGGCGGCTTGCTCTCGTAGGTGGGCGTGGTACTGATCAAGATCAGCGGTCATCCGCCCAACCAGTGTCCCAAGCGGTCTCCTGTTGGCCTCCCTTGGCATGGCAGCCAAGTGTGAGCGCAAACGAGACTGGATCGCGAGCGCGCCTTCAAGCGCGTTCTCATCCTCATCGTCCTCGTGGGGAGCCCGAGCCCGCTCCAGCAGGGCGGAGAACTTCTGATACTCCCGTTCTAGCTCAGCGCTCTCGTCCAAGTTCTTCCTTCCTACTACCGCGGCATGAGACACGGCCAGATCAACGATCGCAAGCGCGGATGCGGCGACGAACGCCGCTCAACTCATCATCACGCAGGCGATGGCAGATTCGACCAGACTGTCGGTGCAGGAGCCGGTGCCAGGCACTCATCGGGGAGTACCCACGACGTGTGCCAGGCACCGTCCCCTAATTAGGGGGCCGGCGCGAACCTTGACCGGTATTCCGGTCGAGATTCGCGTCGGTCGCAACCGCGCCGGAGGCGCGGAATCAACCGGCCGCGCGCCGATCAGCTTCCCTCGCGCGCTGCGAGCGAATGCGAGAACGCGACAAGGAGCGGACCGGGCGAACGGTGCCAGGCACCGATCGCCGGGAATACCGGCAATCGGAGCCAGGCACCATCCGACTACTTCCGCGCCGACTTCGCCGAGCTGACCAGCATGTCGAACGCCGCCGGATCGTGGATCGCGATCTCACTCAACTGCTTGCGATCCAACGTAACGTTGGCCTTCTTCAGACCGTCGATCAGATGGCTGTAGCTCATCCCGCGAATGCGCGCCGCAGCATTCAACCGGATGATCCAGAGCCTGCGGAACATCCGCTTCTTGGTCCTGCGATCCCGCTGCGAATACGCCCAAGCGCGCAACAACGTCTCGCGAACCGTCCTCCACAACGTGGAGCGACCCCCGCGGAAACCCTTGGCCTGCTTGAAGTACCGATTCTTCTTCTGGCGGCGCGGAGCGCCGAGTGTGACACGTACCATGGCTCAGGGATCCATCATCCGGCCGATGAGAACGGACCAAGTCTTGTTCAAGACCATGCGCTTGCGCATCTTGCGGCTGGTCTCACCCGTGTAGCTCGCGTGCTGGTGGCCGCGACCCGGGTGGCTGCACATGGCCTTCCCGGTCTTGCTCATGCGGAAGCGTTTCTTGACCGCTCCCTTCGACTTCATCTTCGGCATCGTTCGTCCTCGTGGAATGGTTTCACGACGCCCCGTTCACCGACATGCCCGTCGTTCCCGGGGGGCGAAGAAGGCGGCGCCCGCTTCGCACTTGGAGCGCAACAGGATAGGGATCGGCAGAGCGGGCGCAAGGGTGGAGGCGATCCCCCGACGTCCACCCGCCCCAATCGTCGGCTGATCGACCCAGCCCACCCCGCGGCAAGCCTGCCCGCCCCACCATCCAAAACTCTGCGGAATCAAGAAGAGGACCCCGGTCCAGGGTGGAGAGAGAGTCACCAAGGACCGAGGCCCTGGCCAAACGCGCCGTTCCGCGCGCTCAGCAGGGAAGGCAAACAGACCCGCGGTCCGTCCACCTCCAGGACTGTGTTTCAGAGATCGCCGGCAGCCGCAGGCTCGAGCTCCAGCGACACCGCCGCCGCGAAGACCACCGCCGCGATACGCACCGCGTCGTGAACCTGGACTTCGTTCGAGCCCAATTCGAGCAACGACTTCTCGTGCGAGCGAACGCACATCTCGCACCCGTTGATCGCAGACACCGCGATGCACATCAGCTCGAAGTCGAGCTTCGAAGTCTGCGGCGACGCGAGCCGGCTCATGCGCAATCGCGCCGGCAGCGCCGCGTACTCGCTCTTCCCGATCATGTGGCGGAAGCGGTAATAGACGTTGTTCATCGACATCAACGCTGCGGCGGCCTTGGCGTCGTCGATCCAGGCTTCGTCGAGGACCCGCTCCGCGTCACTCATGATCGCGGACTTCAAGGCCTCGTTGCGCGCCGCGAACGAGCACGCGAGCGCGATGCCGAAACGCTGTTGCTCCGAGAGTGCGCTCGTACCGTCACCGAGCACGCTCGTGAGGTTGAGCTTGAGGTCCTTGGCGGCGTCGGGGAAAGTTGCGGTCAGGTTCTTGAGTTGGTCCATGGGTGGGGTCGGGAGAATACCAGACCAGCCGGTCCCGAACCGCGGCAATCCGCGAGCCCGTTACCCAGTTACGTGGCGAAGAGCGTCGGCATCACGAAGACCAGGTGATCTCCCACCCGTTCGTCAGGTTGAACGTGCTCGGGGTGCAGTACGCCGCAGCATTGCGGAACCAGCACTGGTAGGTGCGCACGCCCGGGACGCCGACTGCGCCCTTCGCCGACACGCTCGCGTCGCCGGCCTCCGGATACTGCGAACCGCCTCCCGCGTTGAGCTTCGCACCAAGCCTCACCACGGTGCCTCCTGCGCAGCGCAAACCGTCCCCGAAGGCCGAACCCGCGCCACCGGCCTGCCGCGTCGTGCCCTGGAAATACAGCACCGAACTCTGCGGCATCTGCGTGCCGCGCAGCACCACGCTGTCGCTCGCGAGGCTCGAGACACCGCTCGCGACGAGGCGTCCGCCGACCCCGAGCGAACTCTGACATCCCTCGACACCGATGGAGAGGTTGCCGCACGGACAGGCGGCGCCGCTCCCGTCGCCCGAGCAAAAGGGCACCCCCGCTCCGCCGTTCAGACCCGGGTACTTGATGACCAGGATCTCGGAGACTGCGGTGCTCGTGTTGCGCAGGCGCCCGCCGACGAACAAGTCCTGGTTCGCATCGAGGCGCAGGAATCCCGCCTCTGCGCTCATGCCAGGCGCGCTCGCGAGCACGCCGCGCGTGGTCTCCCCTCCAGTTGCGGGGTCGAGCACGAAGGTGATGGCGTCCGCGCTGTAAGGCGGCGAGTTCGTGCTGCCTGACACGAACACGTGCCCGGCATTGTCGGCGATGACGTCGCTCGCCACATCCGCGCAGCCGATGCAGTTCAGTCCGTACAAGTGCGTCCACAACAAGTTGCCCGTCGTGGCGTCGCGCTTCACCGTGAACATGTTGTCGTTGTTGTTGGATGCGTCGGCGTCCGGATCCGACGAGCCGGTGACGTACACGCCGCCCTGGTGATCCAGCGCCAGGCCCGCAGCGGTGTTGCGCGTTCCCGCCGTGTCGTACGCCTGCCAGAGGAGCTGACCGTCGGTGCCGCGCAGCTTGATGGTGCTGTACTGGTTCTGCAGGTTGAAACCGGTTCCCGTCACGTAGATGTCGCCGGCGGTATCCACCTCCATGTCGCGCGGCGAGTCCTGGCCGTTGACGCCCCAGTTCGCCACCCACGTGATCGCGCCGGTCGAAGGCGCCAGCTTCACAACGACGTAGTCGGAGTGCTGCGTGCTCATCACCCCGTTGATGAGCACGATCGGTTCGCCGGACGGCGACAAGCGCATCGTCACCGGCGCGTCCTGCGAATACGGCGCGAATGCCGGACCGTCCCACGTCTGCGTCCACTGCAGCGCGCCGGCGGAATCGAACTTCAAGAAGAGCACATCGAGGCCGTCACCCACCGTGCCGCCGGCCACATAGACGTTGCCCTGCGCATCGACCACGACCGAACCGGCGAACTCGCTCGTGCCCGGCGAGCTGCTGTACTGGATCGTGTTGAGCAGTGCGCCGGTCGCAGCGTCGTACTTCAGGATCAGGATGTTGGAGTACGACATCGCGTCGGGCGTGTTGCCCACGACGTACAGCACGCCGGCCGGCCCGAGTGCGAGCGCCCGACCTTGATCGTGCCCGTTGGTCGGACCGTTCCAGATCTGTGACCACGCGAGCGTGCCGTCGGGGCGTATCGCGTTGATCAAGACGTCCGTGTTCGACGATGAGCCCGTGATGCCCGTGAGGTAGGTGAAGCCCGAGGGATCCACGACCATGCCGAGGACCCCGGCCGAGAGCCCGGTGCCGATCGGCAGGGTCGTGGCCCATTCCTCCGTGATGTCGGCGTGGACCGACGCGACGAGGAGGGCCAGGGGTGCGGCCAAGCTCGCGAGAGTTCGGCGAAGCCGGCGGAAGAAGGAAGGATGCGAGAAGCCGATCGGATGGACCATGGTGCACCGGGGTAGCGAGAACGGTTCGAGTGCGCCGAGTGACGCGTGGTGATCCCGCCACGAGCGCACAGACCTGGTCAGGCGCGCGAGAAGGGGCCCGCTGCCATGCGCAGCGCAGACCTGGAAGCCTTCACATTCCCCACGATTTCGCGCTCGAGCCTGCAGTCGGGCTGCGCGGTGCACGATTCGCAGCAGAAAAGCCGGCCCTGAGGCTGAAGGGATTCGCGGTCGCTCTGCGCATGCGTATCCGGGCGCGATCACCAGCAGTGTGCTCGTCCGTTCTCGCCCGCCCGCCGGCCCTCCTCCAAGCGTGCTCGCCACAACGGGGCACCCTAAGACTGGAAATTTTGCGATGACCTCGAGTCCTTCCTCGCACCGTGCTTGGCGCCTGCACCGTGGCTTCGCCTTCGCGCTCCTCATGACGTTGGCGGCCCCGAGCGCGCAGGCGCAAACCGGTTCCTGGTCCGATCAGTTCGACCGGCCCGGACTCCTCGGCAGCGTCTTCGCCGTGAACGAGTTCGGCGGCGAGATCGTCGCCGGCGGAGTGACCACCCAGGCGGACGGAGTCGAGCTCGGGCTCGTGGCGCGCTGGGACGGACAGCACTGGTCGACCTTCGGCTCGGGCATCCACGGGTTCATCGTGCGGGACTTCGCCATCTATCAGGGCGAGCTCGTCGCTGCCGGCCAGTTCGACGTGGCCGGCGGACAGTCCATTCACAGCATCGCGCGTTGGAACGGTGCGCAATGGCAACCGCTGGGCGGCGGCCTCGCCCTTTCGTTCGGCTCGCCCGCGACGGTGTTCGCGCTCGAGGTGTACCAGAACGAGCTGTACGCGACGGGTCAGTTCGACCGCGCGGACAACAACGTGGTGGTCTCGAACATCGCGCGCTGGAACGGCACTCAGTGGTCGAGCGTCGGCACCGGCATCGACGGCGACGGCTATGCATTGAAAGCGGGTGCTGACGGCAAGCTCTACGCAGGCGGGTTGTTCCTGAACGCGGGCAACGTCGCTGCGAACAGCATCGCGGCTTGGGACGGCACGAGTTGGTCGCAAGTCGGGTCGGGAAGCGGCGGCGGATTCGTCGGCGGCACGGTGCGCGCGCTCGAATGGCACGCATCGAAGCTGTGGGCGGGCGGCTACTTCGACATCCCGGGCGGCGCGGTGCAGGAGAAGCTCGCGAGCTTGAACGGCAGCACGTGGCAGGCCGAGGGCAACCTTCCCGACTCGTCGAACGGCCTGTCGGTCTACGCACTTCAAAGTCTGGGCGCCGATTTGTACGTCGGCGGCAACATCGTGTCTGTCGACGGCATTGCGATCGATCGCATCGCGCGCAAGACGGGCACGCAGTGGAGCTCGATCGGCGGCGTGCGCGGCGCGTCGACAGCGACGGTCGTGCTGGCGCTCGGCGTTCACGGCGGCGATCTCATCGTCGGCGGGAACTTCTCCAACGCCGCGACGAGCTTCCTGCCCGGCGGCCCCATCGTGAGCAACAGCATCGCCTCGTTCGACGGCACGAGCTGGGGTCAGATCGGCAAGGGTCTTGGCTTCAATGCAAGCTTGTCGGGCGCGATGCGCTGGAACGGCGGGGGCGTCGCCGTCGGATCCTTCACCGAGGCGGGTCATTCGACCGCTCACGAGCTCGCGTACTTCGACGGCAACGACTGGCAGCGCCTGGCCGAGCTCGACGGTCCGGGCTACGACCTGTGCACGTTCCAGAATGAGCTGATCGTCACGGGCAATTTCACGACCGTCGACGGGCAACCCTTCTCCGGTGTCGCTGCGTTCAACGGCACGACCTGGCACGGCTTCGGGAACGGTGGGTTCCCGGGGTATGGCGTCGGGGCCGTCGCGGTCTATCACAACGAGCTCTACGCGGGCTCGATCGGCGGCGTGAAGCGTTGGAACGGGAATGCGTGGGTCTCGTTTGCGCCTCAGATCTTCGGCAGCGTCGGGACGTTGCACGTGCACAACGACGTGCTCTACATCGCGGGTGTGTTCACCGTCATGGGTGGGAACATCGCTTCGTGGGACGGCACCACCCAGCAGATCGTGGGCGGTGGGATGAACAACGCCGTCGATGCGTTGACGAGCTTCAACGGCGAGCTGATCGCAGGTGGGATCTTCACGCAAGCGGGCGGCAGCCCGGCCAACAGGATTGCGCGCTGGAACGGCAGCTCGTGGAGCGCGTTCGCCAACATCTCAGGGTCGGGGGTGACGGCGATGACGGTGTTTGGCGGCGAGCTGTACGCGAGCGGCAACCCGCTCTTCGCAGCACCGTCGATCGGATACATCGGGAGGTGGGACGGTGCGCAGTGGCAACCTCTGGGCGCGGGTCCGAACGGGACGGCTGCAGAGCTCGTTCCGGACGACGCGGCAGGGAAGCTCTACGTCGCGGGCACGTTCCAGCATGCAGACGGAAAACCGTCGTGGCATTTCGCAGTGTGGGACGTGGGTGCGAGTGCTCTCACGTTCTGTGCGGGTGACGGCAGCGCGTCGGTGTGTCCGTGCGGGAATGCGAGCCCGGCGGGGAGCGGAGCGGGCTGTCTGAACTCCAGCGGGTCGGGCGGGAGAGTGTCGGCGGGCGGGTCGGCGAGGTTGTCGGGAGACTCGTTGACGTTGCACGGGTCGGGGATGACGAACAGCTCGGCGTTGTACTTCCAAGGGACGACGCAGACGGCGGGCGGAGCGGGGTCGGTGTTCGGTGACGGGTTGCGGTGCGCGGGCGGGAGCATCGCGCGATTGGGCGCGGAGGTGAACGTGGGCGGGATGTCGCAGTATCCGACGGGCGGGGATGCGGCGATTTCGGTGAAGGGTGCGGTGGGGTCAGTGGGCACGCGCACGTATCAGGTGTGGTACCGCAACGCGGCGGCGTATTGCACGGCGTCGACGTTCAACTTGACGAATGGATGCTTGGTGAATTGGGTGCCGTAGAGCGAGCGAGAGAGAGAGCGAGCGAGAGAGAGAGCGAGCGAGCGAGAGAGCGAGAGAGAGAGCGAGCGAGCGAGAGAGCGAGCGAGAGCGAGCGAGAGAGCGAGAGAGAGGGAGAGGGAGAGCGGTCGACTTTGCGACACATCGCCATCTGCGCGCAGGAGATGGGAGAGGGCCGGCCGGGAGAAATCCCGGGCGGCCCTCGTGTTTTGGTTCGGAGGCTACGTGTCGCAGAGATCGGTGTCGGTCAGAACAAAGCTGGCTGCGCCTTGCGGCGCAGCTGGCTCGAAGACGCTGGCAGACGGCGTTTACGCCGGCTGCAGCGTCTTCTCGCCCGGCTTCCAGTTGCACGGGCAAAGTTCATCCGTCTGCAACGCATCCAACGTGCGCAGCACTTCATCGACGTTCCGCCCAACCGACAGATCGTTGACCGACACCCACCTGATGATGCCCTGCGGATCGACGATGAACGTCGCGCGCAGCGCAACACCCGCCTGCGGGTGGATGATGCCCATCGCCTCGGCGAACGCCGGCGACGCGTGCAGCATCGGGAAGGACAACTTCTTCAAGTCGGTGTGCTGGTTCCGCCAAGCCAGGTGGCTGAACTCGTTGTCGGTGCTGCCGCCGAGCACCTGCGCGTCGCGCTCCTTGAAGTCGCCGATGCGCTTGCCGAACTCAGCGATCTCGGTCGGGCAGATGAACGTGAAGTCCTTGGGCCAGAAGAACAGCACGAGCCACTTCTTCGGGTAGCTCGCTTGCGTGATCTCCTTGAACTCCTTGCCCTTGTCGAGGGAGACGCAGGCTTGCAGTTTGAAGTCCGGAATGTGGTCGCCGACGGTCAACATGGTTCGATTCCTTCGAGAACTTGGGTTCGTGGTTCGTGGACGTTCGGGCCGAGTCCGCTCGCGCGCGAGCGACCCGCTCCCGAAATGAGCGGTCGGCTCGTGGTCCAAGAGACCCTCCCGAGCCGTTTCGGACCCAAGTGTGGCCTTCGCGCTTGCACCTTTCGAATCGGATGCTTGGATGATGTCGATCGATGGCCTCTATCGACATCACCGCCGTGACCCTGTCCGAGCTGCGCTATGTCGTGGCCCTGGCCGACCAGCGCCACTTCGGCAAGGCCGCGGCCGCGTGCAGCGTCACCCAGCCGACCCTCTCGGCCGCCATCCAGAAGATCGAGCGCACCCTCCGCGTGAAGATCTTCGAGCGCACGAGCAAGAGCGTGCACGTCACGAGCATGGGTCAGCAGATCGTTGCCGAATCAAGACGCGTGCTCGACGCGATGGACCGGATCGGCGACCTCGCAGCCTCTGGACGTGAGCCGCTCGCCGGACCGCTGCGACTGGGTGTGATTCCAACGATGGGTCCGTACCTCTTGCCGTGGTTGATGACGCCGTTGCGCAAGGCGTTCCCGCGGCTCGAGCTCGTGCTGCACGAGATCAAGACGTCCGACATGGTCGAGGAGCTCGTGCACAACCGGCTCGACGCGGGCATTCTCGCGTTGCCGTTGCCGATCACGGGGCTCGCGTCGAGCCCGTTGTTCGAGGAGCCATTCTGGGTCGTGACGCCGGTGGACGGCGCGCTCGCGAAGCGCAAGACCGTGCGCGAGTCGGACCTCGAGGAAGAGCGCGTGCTCCTGCTCGACGAGGGACATTGTCTGCGCGA
>JBBQNP010000076.1:0-20861 GCA_038330085.1 Planctomycetota bacterium
GGGGCCTCGTCGGTTGCAGCCCCGTTCTGCCGCTTCCTTCGAGTCCCGCGGGCCGGTTTGCGGTCCGTGGTCCACCGTGAACCGTCGCGCTGCGCTTCGGGCGGGTCAGCGCCGCAGGCGGTCGTCGATATGAGAGGCGAGCTCGAGCACGGCCCCGATCGGCATGCGTCCCAGCGTCTGGATCTCCAGACGGGTGAGGATCAGCTCTTCCTGCGCCACGGTGATCTCGGGCTGCGTGAAGAACCGGATCCGGAACGCGGAGTCGGTCAGGAGTCGGCCCAACGTGCCTTCCACATCACGATGGGTCATGTGGGACCCAGCAAGGCAAGCTCGGTGCCGAGGGGCGAGGAATAGTCCCAAAGGCAGTAGCCTCAAGGGGTTCCGGCTGCGCGTGGACCTGCAATAGCAGGAATGGGACGGCCTCAATTGATCAAAAATCGGCAAAGTGTCGATTCTTGAACAATCACTTCATGTCGTACCGCTTCAGGCGGGTGTAGAGCTGAGACCGGGTCACCCCGAGGATCTCCGCGGCCTTCGACCGGTTGCCTCGGGCGCGGTCCAACGCGGTTCGGACCGCCTGGCGCTCGAGGTCCTGCAACGGCAGATCGACCAACGCCGTTCCGCCTCCCGGACCCCGTCCTCCGACTGCCGGCAGCCCGAGCTGCGGGGCCCGGATCGGACCGCCGTCGCTCAGGATGAGCGCGCGCTCGATCGCGTTCGAGAGCTCGCGGATGTTGCCCGGCCAGGAGTGCATCATCAGCGCGTCGCGTGCGTCGCGCGCGAGGCCGGGCACGTTCTTGCCCATCCGCGCGCCGAGCGTGCGCATGAAGTGCTCAGCCAGGATCAGCACGTCGTCGTCCCGTTCGCGCAGGGGGGGCACGTGCACGCTGAAGACGCTCAGCCGGTAGAAGAGGTCCTCGCGGAACTTGTTCTGCGCGACCTCCGCGCGCAGGTCGCGGTGGGTCGCGGCGATCAGACGCACGTCGGCTTTGAGCGTTTTCGATCCACCGACGCGCGTGAACTCGCGCTCCTGCAGAACGCGCAGAAGCTTGGCTTGCACGGCCGGTGCGAGGTCGCCGATCTCGTCGAGGAACAACGTCCCGCCGGCGGCGAGCTCGAAGCGTCCTTCGCGCGCGCGGTCGGCGCCGGTGAACGCACCCTTCTCGTGTCCGAACAGCTCCGACTCGAGCAGGTGTTCGGGCAATGCGGCGCAGTTGATGGCGACGAAGGGGCCGCTTCTGCGCGGGCTGTCGGCGTGGATCGCGTGCGCGACGAGTTCCTTGCCGGTGCCGCTCTCGCCTGTGATCAGGACGGTCGTGTCCGTGGGAGCGACCTTCTTCGCACCCGCGAGCGCTTCACGCAGAGCCGGCGCTCGCCCGATGATCTTGTCGAAGCCGATCAAGAGGTCGAGCTCGCTCTCCAGGTTGGCGACGCGGCGCTCGAGCAATCCGGCGCGCGATTCCGTCTCGGCGATGAGGCGTTGCTGTTCGGCCAAGCGGTTGTGCTGGAGCAGGAGCGCGATCTGCAGCGCGATGCTGGTCGCGACCTCGACGTCGGTCGGGTCGTACCAGTTGGGCTTGCGCTTGCCGAAGTACAGCGCGCCGCCGACACGGTCGCCGAGGACCAGCGGCACCACCAGGAAGGCACGGAACCCGTCCGCGATCACGCGCTGGTCGCCGGGCAGCTTCGAGTCGAGTTCCACGGTCGCATCGCGTGCCAGGAAGGTCGTGCCGGTCTGCACGGACTCGCCGAACGAGAAGGCTTCGATGGGGGCTCGCTGCATCGGCGGCGTCGCCTCGCTGCCTATGTCGATCTCGACGAAGTTGCTCACGTTCCTTTGGCTCGCGTCGACGACGTAGATGCCGACGAGGTCGAAGTCGAGAACGGGCAGGATCTTCTCGGCCAGCTTCGCGAACACTTCGCGGAGGTCGAGCGTGGAGCCCAGGGTGCGCGACATGTGCTCGACCTGGTCGTGTCGATGGCAACGGCGGATCTCGCGCTGCAGGAGCGTCGCGATGTTGAGGAATGGACCGGCGAACCGCATGAGTTCGTGCATCGACCGTTCGTGCTCGGCCGTGTATTCACCGGGCCGCAGGCTCGACGCGACGAGGAATCCCGCTGCGCGTCCGTCCGCGTAGAAGGGCACGAAGATCATCGAGCGCAAGCCGAGCGCGACGACGGGGGCTTCCGGTCTCTGCGCCGTCGCGAAGCGCGGATCGGCCTGCAAGTCGTCGATGCGCACGATCACACCGTTGGCGATTTCGGGATGCACGAGGTCGGCGACGAGGTAGCGCGCGCGCGGAGACGAGAGCGTCGTGTAGTGGCCTTCGTGCAGTCGGCTGAGCGGGCCGATGTGCTCGGCGAAGACGGTCAACGTCGCGTGGTCCTCGGAGAAGACAGCGAGCACGAGGCGGTCGTGCGGCAGAATCGGTTGCAGACGTCGCGAGAACTCGAGCAGGAAGCGGCGCGGATCGAATTCCGCGTCGAGCGACTTGCCGAGCGCCTCGATCGCCTCGAGTACGCGCTCGGCAGCCTGCGTCGGGCGTTGGGGCTCGAGCTCGTCGCTCATCGGGCTTCGAGACTACCAAGCGGCGATGAAGTTGACCGTTTCGACTGGTGAGCAGGCGTGAAGCCAGAACGACTCGATCCTCTGAGTGGAGTACTGCAGTGCCCGCAGCTCTGCAGCTGAGCCTCCGAGTACCCGGCATGGAGAATGGGGGACCGGCGCTTTCCAAGAGTCCTCGCGAACTGGATGCCACGCTCGGGATGCGCCAAAGCGCGGTGAGTCGATTCACGCATGCGATGCGAATTCGACTGACTACGCTGCAGGCGATGCCCACGCTCCGGCGAATCGGATCCACCCGGTTCTTCTTCTTCAGCAACGAGGGAAGAGAACCACCGCATGTGCACGCAGAACAGACGGGCGCCACTGCCAAGTTCTGGTTGGATCCAGTAGCCTTGGCTTCATCGAGACGGCTCAGCGGCCCACAGCTTCGGAAGCTTGAACGGCTCGTGAGATCCCATCGCAACGAGTTCCTGGAGCAATGGCGTGACTACTTCTCGATCTAGGCTCGACTCGCGCGCAGTAGGCGTCACGGTGGACAAGGACGCGCTCTCCGTGGACCTCGTCGACGGTCGACGCATCGTCGTTCCGCTTGCGTGGTTTCCCCGCCTGCTCCATGCAACTGCCGCTCAGCGACGGAACTGGCGCCTGATCGGCGACGGTGAAGGCATCCACTGGCCAAGTGTCGACGAGGACCTGAGCGTCAACGGTCTTCTCCGAGACTCAGAGGCACCGCGCGCCAAACGGCGGGTCGTGGCCCCAGTTTCTTCCAAGCAACGCAAGAGTCGTGCACCGCGAAAGCACCGAAAAGTGAACGGCAACCCCAGCCCGGAGAAACCATCGAGACCGTCTCCGCGCAATCGACGGTAGTCACTCACCGTCCGATCCGATGATGCGACCCACCCTTCGACTCCGTGCGGATGAAGAGGTCGAGACCCCGCGATGAATGCGTTGATCGCAATGCTCGCCGTGGTCCAGGTGCTCGCAGTTTCGGAGCCTCCTCGATCGACTCACTCGGAGATCGGCCGCGCACACGTTGTCGTGGCGCATGACTTGTCGCTGTTCACTGCACCACGATCCCGTCTGCTCGGGATCGACATGCAAGCGGACGGCGAGCCCGTCTGGGCTGTCATCGATTCCTCGAAGTCGGGATCCGCGGTCAGTTGGAATCTCGCAACGGCGGCGCGAGAGTTCACGAAGGGAATCCCCGTCGACGTGACGATCGGTGATGTGTCCTGCAGCGCAATCCTCGATCGCGACACCGTCCTCATCGCAACGCATGAGCCGGTCGGCGGATCGGTGAAGCCAATCAGCGTCACACGCGGCGGGAAGATCGCATCGTTGTCGGGTCCGGATCTGGCCAAGCTCACGTCGCTGACCTCATCCGGCGGCCTCGTTGCCGGCCTGATGGCTGCACAGATCGTCAGGGTCACGGTGAGCGGATCGAAGTTGGAGATCGTTCCCATCCCGTGCTCGATCCAGTCCGTGCGCGAGCTGATTGGGATCGGCGAAGGCCGATTCCTCGCGATACCGGACCTTGGCGAAGAGCTCGTCGAGCTCACGCTGAAGCCTCCCGTCGAGCGAGTGATCTGGAAATCAGGGGGGGACCGATCCAACCTCGAAGCCATCCTGGGTTGCGGCGCGACCAGTTGGTTCGCGCGCGACCGTGAAGGACACATCGTCGCTATCCCGCGCGCAGGAGTCGGCCAGGACGCGGTCGCAGCGGAGCGACGAATCGTCGATGGGGCCGATGCAATCGACTCTGTCATCCACCTGCTGCGGTGGGGTGACAGGCTTCTCATTCAGTCCGCACGACGGCTGAAAAAAGCAGACGCACGTCAACTCACGAACCTGGATGAGCTCGCGCCACCGCCGACGCCAGGAAACCTGTCATCGTGCGCCATGGCCGATGGAAGGTTGGTGGTGCACGACATCGCGAGCGGAAGACTGTGTTGGTATTCCCGCACGAGCGGCGCCCTGCTGACTGCCCTTCCGGTACCGCGGACGACGAACCGTGAACCGGATGGGGAGAATCCCATCAGCGTGTTCGGGCGGTCGGTGCTCATCGAGACCGGGCGAAGGACGTTCACGCTCGCCGATGAAGACGGCGTGCGGCGGACTTTCGAGGTCGATTCAGGCTCGGAGATCCAGGCAGTCACTCTTGTCGCCGAGGATGGCCGCATCGTCATGGGACACGGTCGGACGCTCGAATGGCGAACGCCGGATGGCGGGGTCGAGAGAAGCAGTGTCTATCCGTCCGAGCGTGGGCCTGGCAGTTTCATCGATCTGCTTGCTGCGCAGAACGGCGACGTCATCGCTGAGCTTGTCAACTACTCATCACTCGCGGCCCCCCCACCGCATTCCTCGTTCGTCGTCTTCGACGACCACGGCAAAGTGCGCACGACGATGCGCGATCCGAATTGGGGAGCGCTGAACTGCAAGCCCTTCCTCCTGGATGGTTCACTCGCGCTGATGACCGCGCCGGAGGATTCGGACTCGATCGGTCGCCTGTGGCTCTATCCGCTCCACCATCCCGATGCCGCGAGGCAAGTCGACGTCAGCGGTCCTCCATGTCTAAAGGACCGTTGGTTCCGCGACTTGTTTGCCTGTGGGGATGGGAAGTTCTGCCTGCGCGGCAAGCAGTGCCTCGGCGTGTTCCAGCTCGACCCACTGCCCAAGTGAGGCTGGGAGCCGGACGTGCCTCGAATTTGTCTGCCGAATCAGAGCGCACGCTCGCGGTCTATCCGCCGCCACGCACGACGAACTTGATTCAGGCTGTCGCTTGCAACCGCGCGCGCCGACCGACCACGTCGAGCGCGGCGACGCGGTATGCTTCGGCGAGCGTCGGGAAGTTGAAGACGTTGTCGACGAACGCGTCGGCTTCCAGGCCCGTGACGATCGCTAGTTGTGCGAGGTGAATGAGCTCGGTTGCGCCCTCGCCGATCACGTGCGCGCCCACGATCTTGCGGCCGCGTTCGTCGCACACGAGCTTCAGCAGGCCGTCCGTTTCGCCGTTGATGTGCCCGCGCGCGATCTCGTCGAAGCGTGCGCGGCCCACGACGGCTCGACCGTAACGCTTGATTGCCTCGGCTTCCGTCAGGCCCACTGACGCGATCTCGGGGATCGTGTAGATGCCCACGGGCAACACGGGTGCGGCGACGCCGAGATCGAGACCGAGCGCGTGACGGATCGCGCGACGGCCTTGCTCCATCGACGAAGTGGCGAGACCCGGGGGACCGATCACGTCGCCGGCGGCGAGAATGTGCGGCACGGACGTGCGACCGGATGCGTCGATGCCGATGAAACCGCGCTCGTTCAGGGCCAAACCGGCGGCGGAGAGGTTGAGGCTCGCGACCGAGGCCGTGCGACCGAGTGCGACCAGCGCGCGCTCGGCGCGCAGGACTTGCCCGTCGGCGAGCGTGACCTCGACGCCGCCGAGCGGCTCGCTCGTCACGCGCGTGTGGCTCGTGCTGCCGATGAACTTGCCGCCGTCGCGCTCGAAGCGCAGCACGAAGCGCTCGGCCAGCTCCGGATCGAGGAACCCGAGCGGCCGCGGCGCCTTGTCGATCATCGTCACCTGCACGCCGAGCGACAGGAAGATCGTGGCGAACTCGCACGCGATCACGCCGGCGCCGAGCACGACGAGCGACTGCGGCAAGTAGATGAGCGAGAGGATCGAATCGCTGTCGAGCACGCGGTCGTGATCGATTTCGATGTCGGCGGGCGCGCGCGGACGCGAGCCGGTCGCGATCAGGATGATCTCGGCGCGCACGACTTGCTTGTTGCCGTTCGCAGTTGCGATCTCGAGCTCGTGATCGGAGACGAATCGCGCGTGGCCTTGCCGCACTTCGATCCCGTTGCGCACGAGTTGGTCCTCGAGGAAGCTCTCCTGCGCGTGCTCGACCTTGTCGAGACGCTGCATCAGGCTCTGCACGAGAACTTGCTTGCCAAGAGCGTCTTTGGCGATGTGCGCGGCGCGCCGACGCAGGCCGGAGAAGTAGACGGCGCTCTCGCGCAGCGTCTTGCTCGGGATCGTGCCGCGGTGCACGCACTCGCCGCCGATGCGCGCTTCGCGCTCGATCAGGAGCGTGCGTTGACCGGCTTTTGCGGCCTGAACTGCGGCTTTGTGGCCGGCAGGACCGCCGCCGATGATGACGACGTCGAACGTTTCGGGGACCGGATTCATGCGCTCGTGAGGGGGGGGTGAGTCAGGCGAACGACTGTGCGGACGCCTGGATCGCGGTCTTGCGCGCGAGGAGTTGCACGAGATCGTCGGGGTAGATGCCGAGCTCTCCGAGAACGATGTGCTGACGCAGTTTCTGCTCGTGCTCGCCCGTCGGATCGTCGGTGGCGTGCGCGAAGAGGTCGCCGAGCAGCACGGTCGCGGCCAGCTCGCGGTGCGCACCCGCGCGCTCGGGCGCGTGATGTCCGGCAACCGCGGCGGCGACCCACGGCGGCAGGTTCCAGCTCTCGAGCAACCGCGCGCCGACCTGTGCGTGCAACTCGTCGATCCACGTGTGCAGGATCGTCTCGTCCACTTCCGCGCCGTCGGCGAGATCGATCACCGCCTGCAGGAGGATCGGCTTGCCCACGTCGTGCATCAGGCCGCTCAGGAACGCCGCTTCGACGTTGCGACGGCGATGGCGCGCGAGCTCGCGCGTCCAGATCCCCGTTGCTGCGGCGTGTCGGCGCAGCTCGAGCATCTCGCCTTCGCGGCCGGGCACGACGAACACCTTGGCGTTCATCGCGGCACCGATCGCTATGTCGCCCATCGTCGACAACCCGAGGCGCGCGATCGCCTGGCTGAGCGACACGATCGGTTCGGCGGCGGCGTACGCGGCCGAGTTCGCGATGCGCAACGTGTTCGCTGCGAGAGCGGGGTCGCGCTGGATCAGCTCGGCGAGGCGCTGCGGATCACCGTCCGGATCCTGGCAGATCGACAGCACGCGCGCGGCGACGTCCGGCAAGATGGGGAGGTCGAGGTCATCCGCTTCGATGCGGCGCGAAAGCTCTGCGCGCAACGCCTGGACGTCGCACGCTCGCGGGGGGATTCGGGCTCCGGAAGCTCGCATGGGCCTCCTCTCATCGGCCAGTCGAGGCGTGGGCCTGGAATCGGACATGCGCACCCGCGCGTGGGTTGCTTCCTGAGCGCTTGGGGCGCATCTTTGTGCTCGCGATTCCGTCATCGAGGCGGCGGAACGCGTCACGCGGACAGCCCCGTTCCGTAACGAGCGCGCGCCCGAAAAAGCGCGCTCGCAATCCTCGCTTTGCGCTCGTCTGCGCCGAGAGTCTCCCCCGGCCCCGCGCCGTCCCCCCCGCCATGTCCCAGAAAACGCCGCACACCGATCCCGAGTCGCTTCGTCTCGAAGAGGACGCCAAGCGCGAGAGCAACTGGAGTCGTTGGGGCACGTACTTGTCCGAGCGTCAGTGGGGAACCGTGCGCGAGGACTACTCCGCGGACGGCGACTGCTGGAACTACTTCCCTCACGATCACGCGCGCAGCCGTGCGTACCGGTGGGGCGAGGACGGACTGCTCGGTTTGACCGACCGCCAGTGCCGCACGTGCTTCTCGATCGCGCTGTGGAACGGCCGCGATCCGATCCTGAAGGAGCGCCCCTTCGGCTTGACGAACGGGCAGGGGAATCACGGCGAGGACGTGAAGGAGCAGTACTTCTTCCTCGAAGCCACGCCGACGTATTCCTACGCGCGCGCTCTCTACAAGTATCCGTGGGCCGAGTTCCCGTATGAGAAGCTCATCCAGGAGAACGCGCAGCGCTCGCGCGAAGAGACCGAGTACGAGATCGAGGACACGGGCGTGTTCGACGATCAGCGCTACTTCGACGTGTTCGTCGAATACGCGAAGGCGGCGCCCGAGGACGTGCTCATCCGCGTCACGGTGCACAACCGCGGCGATGCGACGGCGACGTTGCACGTGCTGCCGACGGTGTGGTTCCGCAACGTGTGGTCGTGGGGTTGCGAGCAGGAGGGCTGCGCGGTGCGGCCGCGCGCGCACCGCGTCGATCCGACGCTCATCCGGCTCGACGAGCCCTCGCTCGGGCCGATGCTGCTCGCGTTCGAGCCGCCGGATGGACTGCCGCTGCCGGAGTTGCTGTTCACCGAGAACGACACGAACGTCAAGCGCCTCTACGGAACCGAGAGCACGACGCCGTATGTCAAGGACGCTTTCCACGAGCACGTGGTGCATGGCAACAAGGACGCGGTGAGCCCGACCGGGCACGGCTCGAAGGCGGCCTGGATCGTGCGCCTCGAGATCGAAGCGGGCGGATCGCGCACGCTGCGCCTGCGCTTGTTCAGGAAGGGCGAGGAACCTGGCGAGAAGTTCGGCAAGCCGTTCGAGCGCACGTTCGCGACCCGGAAGGCGGAGCACGACGCGTTCTACGCGCAGCTGCAGCCCAACAAGTTGAGCGGCGCCGAATCGCTCGTCGTCCAGCGCGCGTACGCCGGCTTGCTGTGGTCGAAGCAGTTCTACCACTACGACGTGAACGCCTGGTTGCAGGGGGATCCCGAGCAGCCGACCCCACCGCCGGAGCGCAAGAGCGGACGCAACGCGGACTGGAAGCACTTCTACGCGCGCGACGTCTTGTCGATGCCGGACGGTTGGGAGTACCCGTGGTTCGCTGCGTGGGATACGGCGTTCCACATGCTCCCGATGTCTCAGGTGGACCCGACGTTCACCAAGCGCCAACTCCTGTTGTTGCTGCGCGAGTGGTACATGCACCCGAGCGGGCAGATCCCCGCGTACGAGTTCGCGTTCGGCGACGTCAACCCGCCCGTGCACGCGTGGGCTTGCTGGCGCGTGTACAAGAAAACGGGTGAGCGCGGATCACGCGACCGTCTGTTCCTCGCGCGCGCCTTTCACAAGCTTCTCATCAACTTCACGTGGTGGGTCAACCGCAAGGACCCGTTCGGAAACCACCTTTTTGCCGGTGGATTCCTCGGGCTCGACAACATCGGCGTGTTCGACCGCAGCCGGCCTCTTCCGGGCGGCGGCCAGCTCGTGCAGGCGGACGGCACGGCGTGGATGGCGTTCTACTGCTTGACGATGCTCTCGATGGCGGTCGAGCTCGCGCGCGGCGATCCGGCCTACGAGGACGTCGCGAGCAAGTTCTTCGAGCACTTCGTCGCGATCTGCGACGCGATGAACCAGCTCGGCGGCAGCGGCCTGTGGAACGAGGAAGACGGGTTCTACTACGACCAGATGGTCGTGGACGGCAAGCCGATCGACCTGCGCGTGCGTTCGATGGTCGGCTTGATCCCCCTGTTCGCGGTCGAAGTCCTCACGTTCGACGCGATCAAGGACCTGCCCAAGCTGCGTCAGCGCATCGACTGGTTCCTCGAGCACCGCCGCGACCTCAAGACGACGATTTCATACCTCGACTTCGACCGCGAGAGCGGGCGTGGGCTGCTGGCCATCCCGTCGCGCGAGCGATTGACGCGCGTGCTGCGCTACGTGCTCGACGAGAACGAGTTTCTGTCGCCGCACGGCGTGCGCTCCATGTCGGCCGTGCACAAGGATCATCCCTTCCGCCTGCGCATCGACGGCGAGGAGTTCACGGCTGAGTACGAGCCGGCCGAGAGCAAGCACCGCATCTTCGGCGGCAACTCGAACTGGCGCGGACCGATTTGGTTCCCGCTCAACTACCTCTTGATCGAGGCGCTCGAGCGCTACCACCACGTGTACGGCGACACGTTCCAGGTCGAGTGTCCGGTCGGTTCGGGCAAGAAGATGGACCTGCAGCAGGTGGCCGAGTTCCTGCGCGCGAGGCTGGCGACGCTTTTCCTGCCCAGCGAGGTCGGCGATCGACCCTGCCATGGTCCGTCACAGAGCATCGCGAAAGATCCGCACTGGAAGGACCTGCTGCTCTTCCACGAGTACTTCGACGGCGACGACGGGCGAGGTCTGGGCGCGAGCCATCAGACCGGCTGGACCGCGTTGATCGCGCCGGCGATCGAGAGCCTCGCTCGCGCGCGTGCGAAGCGTCAGAATGCGCGCACGAACGCACCCGGGTCGGCGGCGAAACCTTCGTCGCGCCCAACTTGAACGTCGAGACGAATCGGCACGCACCCATGAGTACGAAAGTTGCATCGACCGACATCGATCGCTTGGCGATCGACACGATCCGGACCCTCTCGATGGACGCGGTGCAGAAGGCGAACTCGGGACATCCGGGGACGCCGATGGCGCTCGCGCCGGTCGCGTATGCGGTGTGGCAGGACGCGATGCGGTACGACCCGGAGCAACCGCACTGGATGGATCGCGACCGGTTCGTGCTGTCGTGCGGGCACGCGTCGATGCTGCTGTATTCGGTGCTGCACCTCGCGGGCGTCAAGCAAGTGGATGCGAAGGGCAAGCTGACGGGGAAGTTGGCCGTGCCGCTCGCGGAGATCGAGAAGTTCCGTCAGCTCGACAGCTTGTGCCCGGGACATCCCGAGTACCGCTGGACGACCGGCGTCGAGACGACGACGGGCCCGCTCGGACAGGGTTGCGGGAACTCGGTCGGCATGGCGATCGCGAGCCGATGGTTGGCGGCGCGCTACAACAAGCCGGGGTTCGAGCTCTTCACGCATCGCATCTACACGCTGTGCAGCGACGGCGACATGATGGAGGGCGTCACGAACGAATCAGCTTCGATCGCGGGACACCTCGCGCTCTCGAACCTGGTGTGGATCTACGACAACAACCGCATCACGATCGAGGGCGAGACGAACGTCGCGTTCAGCGAAGACGTGGCGACGCGCTTCCAGGGTCTGGGTTGGAGCGTGACGCACGTCGCGGATGCCAACGACCAGGTCGCATTGCGGCGCGCGCTCGCGGCGTTTCACGGCGAGAAGCAGAAGCCGACGCTCGTCATCGTCGACAGCCACATCGGCTACGGCTCGCCGAAGAAGCAGGACTCGCACTCGGCGCACGGTGAACCGCTCGGCGTCGATGAGATCAAGGCGACGAAGAAGGTCTACGGCTGGCCGGAGGACGCGCAGTTCCTCGTGCCCGACGGCGTGCGCGAGCGATTCAGCAGCGGGGTCGGCGCGCGCGGTGCGAAGTTGCGCGCAGAATGGGACGCGCTGTTCGCGCGCTACACCAAGGACTTCCCCTCGCTCGCGCAGGAGATCGTCGCGATCCAGAAGGGCGAGCTGCCCGCCGGTTGGGACAAGGGCATGCCCACGTTCCCCGCCGACGCGAAAGGTGTCGCAACGCGCGATGCCGGCGGCAAAGCGATCAACGCGGCGGCGCAAGCGGTGCCGTGGCTCGTCGGCGGATCGGCGGACCTCGCGCCTTCGACGAAGACGCGCCTCACGTTCGACGGTGCGGGCGACCTCGAAGCGGCGACGTACGGCGGCCGCAACATGCACTTCGGCATCCGCGAGCACGGCATGGGCTCGGTCTGCAACGGCATGGCGCTGTCGGGATTGCGCTCGTTCGGCGCGACGTTCTTGATCTTCTGCGACTACATGCGGCCGGTGCTCCGGCTCGCGTCACTGATGGAGATCGGGCCGATTTTCGTGTTCACGCACGATTCGATCGGCGTCGGCGAAGACGGTCCGACGCACCAGCCGATTGAACAGCTCGCGTCGATGCGCGCCATTCCGGGCGTCGTGACGATTCGACCGTGCGACGCGAACGAGACGACCGAAGCGTGGAAGGCGGCGCTCGAGAACAAGCACGGTCCGACGTGCCTCGCGCTGACGCGGCAGGCGTTGCCGACGCTCGATCGCACGAAGTTCGGTGCGGCGTCGGGGTTGCACAAGGGCGCGTATGTGCTGTCGGATTCGGGGACAGGTGCGCCGGATTTGATCCTGATCGCGTCGGGCAGCGAGGTCAGCTTGTGCGTCAGCGCCGCGGAGAAGATCGCGCGCGACGGTGTCAACGTGCGCGTGGTCAGCATGCCGAGCTGGGACTTGTTCGCGCGTCAGACCGCTGCGTACCAGAAGAGCGTGTTGCCGCCCGAGTGCAGCGCACGCGTCGCGGTCGAGATGGCGTCGGACTTCGGCTGGTCCAAGTGGATCGGCGACAAGGGCGCGACGGTGTGCATGACGACGTTCGGTGCGTCGGCGCCGCTGCCGGACCTGTTGAAGAAGTTCGGCTTCACCATCGACAACGTCGTGGCGACCGCGCGCAAGGTGATGTCCGCTCAACGCACGACGAGCGGTACACCATCATGATGCAGAGGGGGGGATGGTGCCTGGAACCCGCCGTGGGTACTCCCACGACGGGTGCCTGGCACCGTCCCCTCCCCCGACCTTGCCGTGCCGGGTTGATGTTCCGCTACGTTTCCCGCAGCCATCCCACTCCAAAGACATGTCGGTGAGCGTGCGGTGCCAGGCACCCTCCGCGGGAATACCCGCGGCGGGTTCCAGGCACCACCCGCGCGGCGCCACTCACTTCACATTCCTCCCTCACCTCTCGAGCCCGATCCGATGAACCCGCTCCAACGACTCCACCCCGACTTCGGTCAATCCATCTGGTTCGACTCCATCAGCCGCGACCTTCTCGACTCCGGCGAGCTCTCGCAGCTCGTCGAAAAGGGCGAAGTGCGCGGCGTCACTTCCAACCCCGCGATCTTCGAGAAGGCGATCGGCGACGGAAAGCAGTACGCGTCGTTCCTCGCAGAGCAGCGCCAGACAGACCCGAAGGCCACTTCCGCCAAGCTCTACGAGTCCCTCGCGATCCGCGACATCCAGTCCGCGACCGAAGCGCTCAAGCCGGTCTACGCCTCGAGCAAAGCGCGCGACGGCTACGTCAGCCTCGAAGTCACGATGCGCGACGGAGAGACGACCGGCGACATCCTCGACGAAGCGCGCCGCCTGTGGAAATCGGTCGCGCGACCGAACGTGATGATCAAAGTCCCCGGCACCTCCGAAGGCCTCGTCGCGTTCGAGACGCTCATCTCCGAAGGCATCAACGTCAACGTCACGCTGCTCTTCGCCGTCGACACGTACGTCAAGGTCGCCAAGCACTACATCGCCGGCCTCGAGAAGCGCGTCAAGAACGGCGGCGACGTGGCGAAGGTCGCGAGCGTCGCGAGCTTCTTCGTCAGCCGCATCGATTCGAACATCGACAAGCAGCTCGAGGCGCAGCTCAGCTCCGCGAAGACCGACAAGGACCGCGCTGCCATCAAGGCCCTGATGGGCAAGGTCGCGATCGCCAACGCGAAGGTCGCCTACGCCGAATACCAGAAGCTCTTCTCCGGCAAGAAGTGGGACGCGCTCTCCAAGAAGGGCGCGATGACCCAGCGCGTGCTGTGGGCTTCGACCGGGACGAAGAACAAGGCCTACCGCGACGTGCTCTACATCGAGGAGCTGATCGGACAAGACACGGTCAACACCGCGCCGCCGGCGACGATCGACTCGTTCCGCGACCACGGCAAACCGCGCGCGAGCCTGATCGAAGACCCCGAGGGTGCGCGCAAGACCCTCGCCGACCTCGAGAAGCAGGGCATCTCGCTGAAAAAGGTCACCGACGAACTGCTCGCCGACGGCTTGAAGCAGTTCTCGGACGCGTTCGTGAAGCTGATCGGTGCGATCGACGCGTCGAACCCTTCTTCAGCAGGTGCGAAGGTCGACCCGAAGTCCGCTGCGCCGAAATCGAAGCAAGCCGAGGCCTTCGGATCCGCTGACGGCGCGTCGAAGTCCAAAGGCTCTGTCGCGGCAAGTACGACGTCATCCGGCTTCGCTGAGATGTCGTTCGCCGCACCCAAGGACGTGTCAAGCGCGATGCACGCCGCGCTCGACGAGTGGAAGAAGTCCGGCAAGGTCGCGCGTCTGTGGGCCCGCGACGCAAAGGTCTGGACGAACGGTGACGAATCCAAGTGGCTCGGCTGGCTCGACGCGCCGGCGACTGCAGCCAAGAGCGTCAGCGAGTTGACGGAGCTCGCAGCGAACGCGCGCAAGGGCGGGCTGACGCAAGTCCTCCTGCTCGGAATGGGCGGATCGAGCCTGTGCCCCGACGTGCTGCGTCACACCTTCGGCGCTTTGAGCGGCATGACGCTCGAAGTCGTCGACTCCACCGATCCGGCGCAGATTGCCGCGACGGAGAAAAAGCTCGACCTCACGAAGACGCTCGTGATCGTCGCGAGCAAGTCGGGTTCGACGCTCGAGCCGAACATCTTCGAGGCGTACTTCTGGGAGCTCATGACGAAGGCGGTCGGCGCAACCGCCGGCAACCACTTCATCGCGATCACCGACCCGGGCAGCAAGCTCGAGAACGTCGCCAAGCTCAAGAAATACCGCCGCATCTTCGCGGGCGAGCCGTCGATCGGCGGGCGCTTCTCGGCCTTGTCGAACTTCGGCATGGTGCCGGCGGCGCTGCTCGGCATCGATCTCCCGCGGTTCACTGCGCGCGCGGTCGAGATGGCAGCGGCCTGCAAGCTGTCCGACACCGCGCTGAACCCGGGCGTGAAGCTCGGCGCGTTCATGGGTGCGTGCGCGAACGCAGGCCGCGACAAGATGACGCTCGTCGTCTCGCCGCAGATCGCGAGCCTCGGCGCGTGGCTCGAACAGCTCGTCGCCGAATCGACCGGCAAGCACGGCAAGGGCATCGTCCCCATTGACCTCGAACCGCTCGGCGCGCCCGGCGTGTACGGCGACGACCGTTTGTTCGTGTACGTGCGCCTCGACTCCGCTCCCGACAAGGCGCAGGACGCCGCTGTCGACGCGTTGGAGAAGGCCGGTCATGCGATCGCACGCATCCACATGGCCGACAAGATCGACATCGGCGCCGAGTTCTTCCGCTTCGAGATCGCGACCGCCGTCGCGGGTGCGTTGATCGGCATCGATCCGTTCGACCAACCCGACGTCGAGGCCAGCAAGATCGTCACGAAGGAACTGACGAGCGCCTACGAGAAATCGGGCAAGCTTCCGGCCGAGAAGCCGTTCTTCGAGGAGGGCAACATCACGTTGTTCGCCGACAAGAAGCACGCGCAGCTCTTGTTCAGGGACACCGGCTCCGACGCCAGCCTCGTCGAAGTCCTGCGCGCGCACCTCGGTCTGGCGAAGGCCGGCGACTACTTCGCGATCCTGGCGTACGTCGACATGAACGCGAAGAACAGGAGCGAGCTCGCCTCCGTGCGCGAGCGCGTGCGCGACGCGAAGCACATTGCGACGGTCCTCGAGTTCGGCCCGCGCTTCCTGCACTCGACCGGTCAGGCCTACAAGGGCGGCCCGAACTCCGGCGTGTTCCTGCAGATCACGTGCGACGACGCCAAGGACCTCCTGGTGCCCGGCGCGAAGTACACGTTCGGCGTCGTCAAGGCCGCTCAGGCGCGCGGCGACTTCTCGGTGCTCGTCGAGCGCGGACGTCGTGCTTTGCGTGCTCACGTCCACGGCGATCTCGCGAAGGGGCTCGCAACGTTGCGCACTGCGATGATCGCAGCGCTCTCGAAACCCGCTCACGCTTCCAACTAAGGACACAACCCAGATGCAGATTGCGATCATCGGACTCGGGCGCATGGGCGCGGGAATGGCACGGCGGCTGCTCTCCGCCGGTCCAGAGGGCGGGCACGAGGTCGTCGTGTGGAACCGCGACTTCACGAAGGCGCAAGAGCTTGCGAAGATCGGCGCAGTTCCCGCGCGCACGATCGAAGAGCTCATGAAGCAGCTCAAGAAGCCGCGCGCCGCGTGGGTGATGTTGCCCTCGGGCGACGTCACCGAGCAGATGGTGACGCAGCTCGGCGGACTCTGCGAAGCCGGCGACATCGTGATCGACGGCGGCAACTCCTACTACAAGGACGACGCGCGCCGTTCGACGATGCTCGCAAAGAAGGGGATCCACTACCTCGACTGCGGCACGAGCGGCGGAGTGTGGGGCCCGGAGCGCGGGTACTGCCTCATGATCGGCGGCCCGAAGGAAGCGGTGCAACGCATCGAGCCGGTGTTCAAGACGCTCGCACCGGGTGTCGGTGACATTGCGCCGACCACGGGACGCAAGGGCGGCACGGCGCAAGACGGGTACTTGCACTGCGGCCCGAGCGGCGCCGGTCACTTCGTCAAGATGATCCACAACGGCATCGAGTACGGCGTGATGCAGGCCTACGCGGAAGGCTTCGACATCCTCAAGAACGCGAACGGTGCAGCGCCTTCGGCCGACGTGAAGTACGACATGAAGCTCGAGGAGATCGCCGAGTTGTGGCGGCGCGGCAGCGTGATCGGGTCGTGGCTGCTCGATCTGACCGCGATGGCGCTGCAGGAAGATCCGAAGCTCGGACGCTACGTCGGTGCGGTCCAGGACTCGGGCGAAGGGCGCTGGACCGTGCAAGCCGCGATCGACACCGCGACGCCGGCCGAGGTGTTGACGAGTGCGCTCTACACGCGCTTCCGTTCGCGCCAGGAGCACACGTTCGCCGAGAAGGTGCTCTCCGCGATGCGCGAGAAGTTCGGCGGACACGTGGAGAAAGCAGCAAAGGGATCCTGACGTGGCGACCAAACAGCAGAGTTCTCCCGAAGTCAAAACCACTCCTGATCTCGTGAATCCGTTCGCACGACCGGTCGGGCCCGCGTCGATCGTGATCTTCGGAGCGGCGGGCGACCTGACGAAGCGCAAGCTGATCCCGGCGCTGTGCAACCTCGTCAGCGAGAACCTGCTCGCACCCGAGTTCGTGATCCTCGGCGTCGGGCGCACGAAGCTCGACGACGAGGCCTACCGCCAGCGCGTCGCCGAGGACATACGCCAGTACGCGACGCACGAGATCTCCGCCGAGGTCGTGAAAGCGGTGCTCGAGCGCACGCACTACCACGTCGGGAACTTCGACGATCCGGTGACGTACGCGGGCATCAAGACGCAGCTCGCCGAGCTCGACAAGAAGTTCAAGACCGGCGGCAACCACCTCTACTACTTGTCGTCGGCGCCGGAGTACTTCGGGCCCATAGTGGAACAGCTCGGGAAGTCGGGCTTGACCAAGGAAGAGAAGGGCCAGTGGCGCCGCGTGATCGTCGAGAAGCCCTTCGGCCACGACTTCGAGTCGGCGAAGGCGCTCAACGCGAAGCTCCTCACCGTGCTGCGCGAGGACCAGATCTATCGCATCGACCACTACCTCGGCAAAGAGACGGTGCAGAACATCCTCGTGTTCCGCTTCGCGAACGGGATGTTCGAGCCGGTCTGGAACCGCCAGTACATCGACAACGTGCAGATCACCGTCGCGGAGTCGATCGGTGTCGAGGATCGCGGTGGTTACTACGAAAAGGCCGGCGCGCTGCGCGACATGGTGCCGAACCACCTGTTGCAGTTGCTCGCACTCGTGACGATGGAGCCGCCGACTTCGTTCGAAGCGGAGGGCGTGCGCGAAGAGAAGGCCAAAGTCCTGCGCGCGATCCAGCCGATGACGCCCGAGGGCGTGCTCACGAACGCGGTGCGCGGACAGTACGGCGAAGGCTACGAATCCGGCACCAAGGTCCCGGCGTACCGGGGTGAAGCACGCGTCGCGCCGAACTCGAGCACCGAGACGTTCACGGCGATGGAGCTGTCGGTCGACAACTGGCGCTGGGCCGGCGTGCCGTTCTACATCCGCACGGGGAAGCGCATGGCGCGGCGCGTTTCGGAGATCGCGATCCAGTTCCGCCGTCCGCCGCTCTTGTTGTTCCGCAACACGCCGGTCGAGCACCTCGCGCGCAACGTGCTCGTGATCCGCGTGCAACCTGACGAGGGGATCTCGCTGCGCTTCGGCGCGAAGATTCCGGGTCCGTCGGTGCGCATGAGCAACGTCGCGATGGATTTCCGCTACAAGGACCACTTCTCGCAGCCGCCGAGCACGGGGTACGAGACGCTGATCTACGACTGCATCAAGGGTGATCCGACGCTCTTTCAGCGCGCCGACATGGTCGAGATGGGCTGGCTGATCGTGAACCCGATGCTCGAAGTGTGGGGTGCTTTGCCGCCGCGCAACTTCCCGAACTATCCGGCGGGGTCGTGGGGACCGAAAGAAGCGGACGAGCTGCTCGAGCGCACAGGGCGCAAGTGGCGCAAGATCGAAGAGTGATGCACGCTGCCCGATGACAACAGTCCGCCTCTTCAACACTACGATCGGCGTGTTCGCCGCCGCGCGCGAACACGTGCTCACCATCGCCCGCAGCTCGATCACGGATCGCGGCCGGTTCGACTTCGTGCTCTCGGGTGGTCGCACTCCCGAGAGCGTGTACAAGAGCCTCGTCGACGCCGACCTCGAGTGGCGGAAGGTGCACGTGTGGTTCGGCGACGAGCGCTGCGTGCCGCCGGTGCACGTGGATTCGAACTACCACATGGCGAAGGAGGCGCTGCTGTCGCACGTCGCGATCCCGCCCGCGAACGTGCACCGCATTCGCGGCGAGCTCGATGCCTACCGTGCATCCGAAGAGTACGAAGCTGAGATGCGCAGGGTGCTCAAAGTGCCGGACGGAGACGTGCCGCGCTTCGATCTCGTGCTGCTCGGCATGGGCTCGGACGGTCACACTGCGTCGCTGTTTCCAGGTACGCCGGCGACCGTCGAAGAGGACGCGCTGTGTTGCGGCACGTGGGTCGAGAAGATGAAGGCCTACCGCATCACGTTGACGTTTCCGGTGTTCGACAACGCCGCGAACGTGCTCTTCCTCGCGTGCGGTGCCGACAAAGCGCCGATGGTCAAGCTCGCGACCGCCGATACCGTCGGTCCCGACACGCCGCCCGCCGGTCGAGTGCGCCCGAAGCACGGCGACCTCGTGTGGTTCGTCGACGCGGCAGCCGGAAGCTGAGACTCACGCGTCCAGCGCGTGTCCGCCGTCACCGGTTGCTTCGCCGCATGTCCCGTTGATCGGGCGGACATATTCGGCGTGCGGGCGAACTCGCCTCAACCCAACTGCGCCATCAACTTCGACGGATCCCAGAACGCTTCGAGCCTGACGATGCGTCCGGTCGCGTCGCACTCGAACACGTCGATGCCCTCGAACGTGCAGGTCTTGCCGTTCTTCGCGAGGCCGCGCCCGGTCCACTTCACGCCAGCCTTGTCGCCGCAGATGAACACGTGCTCCTCGTGCAGACCGACCGTCTCGAAGAGGCCGACGATCGAATCGAAGAAGCGACCGATCGCTTCGTGTCCGACATGAGGCGGAGTTCCCGAGGGATCCTGAGTTGATCCGTTGGGCGCGAAGCACGCGACCCAAGCGTCGCGATCGCTCGTGCGGGTGGCGGTGAAGTAGCGTGCGATGGTGGTCTCGATGGGGGAGGGCATGACGGGCCTACGTTACGAGTCCGGTTGTGGATTCGCGAGATTGGAAACAACGTGCGCGAGGCCCTCGACGACGAGCGGAAGTCGATGAGCGTCGATCACTTGTGTGAGGCTGCCTGCTTCGCAGTGGCTTCAGCAAACTCGACTTCGGAGGCGTGGTTGTAGAGCCATCGCTCCTCGTGGCGCATGGCGTAGAGCTCGGGGTACTTGTACTCGGGCAGGATCGCCCTCTGCACTTCGGCCGGCGCACCACCTGGTATTCCGGGTGTCATCCGCACACTCATCACAGCGTCGGGTTTCCAGTCCTCGTTCATGTTGGACTCGTGGCCTTCATGGAGCATCTCGTACTGGCCCGAGTCGTACATCTTCTGAAGGTCGGGCTGAGCAAGCTCGCCGACCTTGTTGTTCAACTCGGCTTGGCGCAGCCGTAGATCAGCAGAAGACAACCCCGCGTACTTTTTCGCCCAAGACTCTTCCGGCGTGATGACGGGTTCGGGCGTGACGGCCTTCGCATCCGGCGCGGCTGTCGAAGCGGCATCGCGAGCAGTCGGAGTCTCGACGTGCGCCAATTCGGTCGAAGGGTGGGCGACGGTCGAGGAAGCGGCGCGGGACTCGCAGTCGCTCACAATCGTAGAGCTCGTGATTTCGATCGGCTCAGGCGCGTGCTTCCACACGAGCGCAGCGACGATCGCCAAAACTCCACAGCCGAGGCCGATGACGAGGACGCGATTCGAATTCATGACGCTTTCTCGGGCGGATTGAGCTCTTCAGCCGTCGAGGCCTCGCAGTCTAGCAATGGTCCTTCGACGTCGCCTTGCCGACTACGGACCCGACGTCGGGTTGGCGAGATCGGCGACAACGTGCTCGAGACCCTCGACGACGAGGGCGAGCCGTCTGAAGTCCATGTGCTGCACGGCATCCGTTCGGCGGTGGTAGTTCGCGTCGCGGAAGACGGCTGTGTCGGTGACCATGATGGCCGGCCAGCCTTCGCGCCAGAACGATTCGTGATCGGACCAACCGACGCCGCTTACCCATGCCGGCAACGCACCGCCCTCGCTCGCGATCTGTCCATGATCGCGGAACGTTCCGACGACGTGACGCAGCAACGG
>JBBQNP010000077.1:0-20519 GCA_038330085.1 Planctomycetota bacterium
CGGTGACGGTCTGCGCTGCGCCGGCGGCACCGTCATCCGCTTGGGCACGAAGACCAACGTCGGCGGCTCGTCGCAGTATCCGACGGCGGGCAATCCCTCGATCTCGGTGAAGGGTGCCGTCACGACACCCGGCACGCGCACTTACCAGACGTGGTATCGCAACGCAGCCGCGTTCTGCACGCCCAGCACGTTCAACCTCACGAACGGAATGCTGATCACCTGGCAGTGAAGCCGGTGTGAGCCAGTGAAGCCAGTGTGAGGCTGAGCCCAGCTTCAGCTCCCCCTGCGGCGCCGACCGGATCAGACCGGTCGGCCTCGCGCTATTTTTTGGTGAAGCACTGCGCAGGTTTTCGAGTGAAGATTCCGACGCGAGGTCCCAAGGAGCCCGTCGAAGAAGCCGCGTTGCAGTGGCGACTTCTTCAGCGGGCTCCACGAAGTCCCGCCGGGTAGACTCGCACGTTCGGTGGTTCATGAGCGGTTGCACACACTCCGACAGTACGGGTTCCGACAACACCACGACGAAGGCCGCGCGCGGCGGTGAGCGATCCGGCTTGGTGGACGCGGACCCGGGCCGCGATGTGCGGCCGAAGATCCGGCAATCGAAGGTCGGCAAGTGGCGCGCGCTCTCGCTCTTCGCCGTGTACGTGCTCATCGCCTTGCACGTGGCGTGGTGGATGACGAAGGGCACGACGATCTCGCCGCTCGAGCCCTCCGAAGGCATGCAGCTCGGGCTGCAGGGCGTGGTCAACGCGGGGTTGGTGTTCTTCGCCCTCACGATCGTTTCGACGTTCGTGCTGGGTCGGTGGTTCTGCGGCTGGGCGTGTCACATCGTCGCCCTACAGGACGGCTGTCGCTGGATCCTCGGCAAGATGCGCATCCATCCGCGCATGGTGAACCTAGGGTTGCTCGGCACCGTGCCGTGGCTCGCGTTCGCGTACATGTTCCTGATGCCGATCGTGCGCCGGTTGATGCTCGGCGAGAGCTTTTCAGGCCTCACGTTTCAGCTCTACACGGAACAGTTCTGGAAGACGTTCCCTTCGTGGCCCGTTGCGCTCGTCACGTTCGCGGTGTGCGGCTTCGCGATCGTGTACTTCCTCGGCGCGAAGGGTTTCTGCAACTACGGCTGTCCATACGGAGCGGTGTTCGGCATCGCCGACCAGCTCGCGCCGGTTCGCATCCGCGTCACCGATGCGTGCGAAGGCTGCGGGCACTGCACCGCGGTGTGCTCGTCGAACGTCAAGGTGCACCAGGAAGTACGCGACTTCGGCATGGTCGTCGACCCGGGCTGCATGAAGTGCCTGGACTGCGTGAGCGTGTGCCCCAAGGACGCGCTCTATGTCGGTTTCGGCGCGCCCGCGATCACGGCGAAGTTGCGCACGCCGCCAGCGAACGTGCGCAAGGCGCAAACACCTTTGAGCCTGAACAAGTCACATGCGAGCAAGCCGAACGCAGGATTCGCGCTGGAGTTCGCGCGTTGGCTGTTGCTTGCCGCGTTCATGGCCGGCACCTACTTCGTGCTGTTGAAGTACAACGGAACGGTCAGCGCGTACGTCAACCCGCCCGAGTGGGGCTTGATCGGCGCGATGACCGCACTGTCGGTCGCCGTCGTGTTCGTCTTCCGCGGCAAGGCGCGTCGAGCCGCCGAGTACAGCCTCGCGGAAGAGGCGCTGCTCGGCCTCGCGTTCCTCGGCGCGATGTTCGCCTTCCGCGGTTTGCGCGGCGCCGTGCCGCTCTTGTTCGCGTTCGGGCTGTCGGGGCTCTTCGCATGGGCCAGCGTGCAAGCTGGACGGCTCTTGTGGAGCCAAGATGCGCGCATCCAGCGCATCGTGCTCAAACGCGAGGGCCACTTTCGTCCCGCCGGTTTCGCGTTCGCCGCCGTGATGCTGCTCTGTTTTTCGGGGCTCGCGTTCGCGTGGCACGAGCAAGCGAGCTTGAAGCCGGGCGGCCGCTCAGAGATGGCGCGTTTGCTCGTTTTCGAAGGACAGCATCGGGAGGGCGTCGAAGACCAGAGCGAGTCGGTGCGTATCTTCGAGCGCGCGCTGCTGTTCGATCCGGATTCCACCGACGCGCACCGAGGCCTGGCATCGTCGCTGTGCCGACTGGGCCGCTTCGACGAAGGCCTGGCCGAGTTCGAGCGCGCGCTGGCGCTCGATCCGCAGGACGCCGACACGCACGGGCGCATGGCCGCCGCTTTGTTGGCGGACCATCAGGTCGCGCGCGCGCTGCCGCACGTGAGAGAAGCGGTGCGTCTCGCGCCGGAGCGGGCTGAACTGCACCTGTTCCTGGCCGACGTGCTCGATGCGCTGGGTCAGCCCGCGGAGGCTGCGGCCGAGCGTGCCGTTGCGCAGAGCCTGCCCGCGAACCAGCCCCACTGAGTTCGCGCCGCCTGCGATCTCTCAGGCGGTGAACTCGCAGAACGCGGTCCCCGAGTCCGCGATGCCGAAGAAGAGTCAATCGTGTCGGACAGATCGACGGCACGGACGTCGACGGCTTCGCTGTGCTCAATATGGCGCAAGCGTGCTCTTACGACCTTTGTTCTGCTCGACGAGCCATTTCCGCAGCGGCTCGAAGTAGTCGACCATCGCGCGCCCCGACAAATCATAGCCGGTCTTCTCGCGCAGCTTCGCGCGCCAGTCGACCGTTGCACCGAAGCGCACGATCGATTTCAAGTAGTTCCCCACGTCGCGCCGGCCCCAATAGTCCGTGTCGTGCGGGTCCTGGTAGAGGATCTTGCGCGCGATGTGATCGTGGATCTCGAACGCGAGCACGCAGGCGATCGCGCGGTCGTACGCGTCACCGGGGTGGTCGACGAGATCGGGATCCGCAGCCACATCGCACCAACGCTCGTCGCGCGGCGACGGCGGTGCGATGCCCTGGTAGTGCGCGACGAGCTCCCAGTAGCGCGCGTTCCACTTCTCCGGCGCAAGCCCGTCGTGGTAGAGCTCGGATTCGAAGTGCGCCATCGTGCCGGCAGACCAGGGCACGAAGAGCGCGTACTGCAGCGCCTCGCGCAACAAGAGCTGCATCGGGTCGGGCCCGTTGATCGCGTCGATGCCGGCGGATGTGAGAAAACGCGGCTGCTCCGCCGCGATGCCGAGCAGCATGCCGACCGCTTGGTGGAAAGCTCGACTCGCACCGCCGCGCAGCGTGTACGGCACGTTCGCATTCGAGCTCGCGAGGTCGTACTGCACGCCACCGAGCACGTGATGCGCGTCACGGTACGAACGCTCGTCCGCTCCCACCGCCATCAGCGCGCGCACGTCCTTGTCGAGGTCGATGAACCAGCCCGAAGGCTGCTCGCTCTTCTTGAACCCCGCGTCGAGCGGCACAGGTGCGAGCGAGGAATTGCCCCAGAACGTCGGCGGGAGCGGCTCGAACCCCAAGCCCGTCCACGTGCGTTGCGCGAGCTCGACGACCGCGCGCGACGGATCGCCGGGCAAGCGCGAGAGCGCGCCGTCGAGGTCGAAACCGTGCGGCTCGAGGAGCGCCGATTCGTCCTCGCCGAAACGCGACGGCAGCCAGTGCGCAGGGATCAGGTCCGGCACCGGTTGGCCGTAACGCCGCGCGAGCTCGTAGCGCAACCACGTGTGCAGCTCGATCTGCAGCGGGCGCAGGTCGCGCAGGACGAAATCGACGCGGTGCAGCAGGTCAGCAGCGCCGAGCCCGTACTCCGCCACGCGCCACGCGAAGTAGTCGCGCTGACCGAGTGCGCGCACGATCTCGTTGCGCAGCCAGCGCAAGCGCACGAGCGGCGCACGCAGTTGGCTGCCGACTTCCTTGGATGCATCCCACGCCGCGCGGCGCAGCCTGAGATCGGTCTCTTCGCGCAGGATCCGGTCGATCTCGCGCAGATCGACGCTTCGATCGTCGACCTGGTAGATGAAACCGTGGAACGTCTCCCCCACCTCGGCGTCGCCGGCGATGCGCTTCTCGACGAGGTCGGCGACGATCTGCGACCCGCCGGCCGCGATCCAGGAGATGCGGTCGAGTTCGCGTCTCTCGAGCGGCAGGAGCTCCCGCCTGCGCTCGAGGTAAGCGCGCGAGAGCTCGACGTTCTCCACGTTGCCCGTGAACGCGCGCAAGAGCTGCTCGGACGCGAGCAGGTTCGTGCGCGCTTCGATGTCACCGGGCACGACGTGCGTGTACACCGCCCAGCGCGCTGCCTGCCACTCGGTGTAGAGCCGCCGGTACGTGGCCTCGTAGCGCCCGAGGTACTTGTCGACCTCAGCGCGGAACGCTTTGTCACCGCCGCCCGCATCCTGCCGCGGAGCCCCGAACGCTCCGAGGCTCGATCCACAGACAAAGAGCGTCAAGCCGACGAGCAGTCCGTGAAAGATCTTCGTGTGCATGCAAGTCCGCTGCGGGCGCGCCCTCCGGCCCGCGGTCCTCTGCTACACTCTGCGGACGTCCCTCACCCTGCGAAAGCCCGGGCCGACGAAACCGCGTCCGCGGATACCTGCTCGACTGCGCGAGCACGAACTCTCGCCGCTGCACCGAACTTCTGGAGCTCCAAGGCCATGTTCCGGCTGACCTCCGTACTCCTCATCGTCTACCCGTCGCTGGGCTTCGCTGCGTGTGCGGGAGCTCGTGTGTCCGAGAACCCGGTCGAACCGGAAGTGTCGCACCCACGGTGGAGTTCCGAGCCGCAGGCGCAGGAACAGGTCGCGCCGCAGACGCGGGAACTGCTCCAGCCGCAGGCACAGCAGAATTCGCAAGGCGTCCAGAGTCCACCGGAGCCCGCACCCGCCGCGGATCCGGAGTTCGACTCCGCGTCCGCGCTGAAGAAGAAAGCCGCGTACGCCGAAGCCGCCGCCGCGTTCGAGGCCTGGGCCGCCGTGCATCCGAACGAGCCGCGCACCGCCGAAGCCTTCAACGAAGCCGCCGTGTGCTGGTACTCCATCGGTCGCACGAAGATGAAGAACCTGCGCAACACGCCCGAGTCGCGCGCGCTCTTCGAGAAGGCGCTCGCCCTCTTCGACAAGGCCGTCAAGCTCGGTGGCAAGGACCAGGGCGGACGCGCGCAGTACATGCGCGGCTGGGTCAAGTTCACGCTGGACGATCCGGAAGGCGCGCTGGCCGAGTTCGATCTCGTCTTCACCAAGTGGAAGGACGACGCGAAGTACGTCCCCAAGGCGCTCGAGCGTCACGCGATGGTGCAGCGCTGCCTGCTGCGGACCGCCGAGGCGATCTCCGATCTGCAGCGCTACATCAAGGACTATCCGAAGGGCGAGGACATCGAGCCGGTCAAGGCCTACCTCGCGTACTGCTCCGGGTTCGAGAAGCCCTCGCCGCCGCTCCGTCCGGAAACCTGGATCCAAGGGAATGCGACGACCCTGCAAGCGCTGCGCGGGGACGTCGTGCTCTTGTACTTCTTCGCGACGTGGTGTCCGCACTGCGAAGAGGCGCGTGAGGCGATGATCGATCTCGCCGACCACTACGGTCCGATCGGAGTGCACGTGATCGGCGTCCTCGATCACACGCAGGGACAGACGCCCGAGTCCGTCAAGGCGATCCTGCCCGTGAAGGGCTACAAGTTCCCGGTGATGATGGACAACGGCGGCACGTACGGGCAGTTCCACGGCTCCAAGATCCCCGACGTCGTGCTGATCGACCGCGCGGGCCGCGTGCGCTGGCACGACAACGCGAACAACTTGCACGACAGCTCGATCGAGACCTTGCTCCTCGAAGATCCGCCGCCCGCCGCGTCCAAGCCGTCCAAGTAGGCGCACGCATGAAGGCGGAATGCGTCTTCTGCGGCCCGTCGAGGACCAGCTCTTCGAGGACCATCTCTGCGAGGAAGCTCGTGCGCGTGCGGAACGCCGGCGCGTGAGCGTCGCGCAGGGCAGCGATTCATTGCGAGCGCGTCCGTCGCGCCGGTCGATCTGGATCTCGCTGCTCGCGGTTCTCTTCCTGGCGGCGGCGACCGCGGTCATGCGCGTGCGCGTGACGCTCGGCGATCCGAACTTCGACGCGCGCGATTCGACAGGCCTGCTCAAGAGCGATCCGGGACTGCTCGTCTACCTGACGCAGCGCGTGATCGAAGCACACGGTCACGCGCCCGACGACTGGCGCGCGGACCCGCGCATCGAACATCCCTCGACGTACGACGTGCCGGCGCGCTTGCCCGTCGCGCAGGAGTTCGTCGTCGCGTGGCTGCGCCTCTTGTTCGGCGATGCACTGCCGCTCCACGTGTTCTGTCTATGGGTCGCGGGCGCGTTCGCGAGCCTCGTCGTCGTCGGCACGTGGCTCCTGGCGCTGGAGCTGTGCGGAGATGCGTGGTTGGCGTTGCTGGCGGCGCTGCTGGCGAGCGTGTTGCCGGCGACGTGGCGCACCATGGGCTTCGTGCTGATGGACGAGGACTTCAGCCTGCCGTTTCTGGCCTTGCATTTCGGACTGGTGGCGCGCGCGCTGCGGGTGCGAACACCCTCGTCGATTCTGCTGGCCTCGCTGGCGCTCGGATGTGCGGTGGCGACGTGGCACGCGACGAGCTTCCTCATCACGATCGAAGCGCTGTGTGTCCTGGCCATGTGCCTGCGCACGGGCGACAACCCGATGCGCGCGCGCGGAGCGTGGATCGTACCGGTGGTGATGCTGGCGTTCGGAATCGCAGTGCCGTTCCTGCGCACGAGCGGCTTCGTGCGTTCAGGCCCGATGGTCGTCGTGCTCGCCCTCGGGTGTGCGGCGATCGCGACGCGGACGGCGGACTCGATCACGCGCCGGCGCGCGGTCCTCGTCGGGTCCCTCGTCGCTCTCGGCGCCGTGGCCTTCCTCCTCCAGCGCCTGGGCACGGACGACTACGGCCACGTGTTCGGCCTGATCGCAGCGAAGATCGCGAACATGGGGATGCTGCCCGACGATCCGAACGAGCTCTCTCCCGACGTGCGCCTCATGTGGCAAGGCCCGTTCGCCACGCTCGATGCACACAGCGCCTGGACGATGCTCGGCCTGTCACTCTGCGTGGTTCCGTTTGCCGTGCGCGAGGGCTGGCTCGGTTTGCGCCGCGGAACGAACGATCCGTTGTTGTGCGCGACGGCGCTCCTCGCTTGCGCGGCTGGGATCGGAGCCTGGCTCGTCGCGCGCGTCGTCGTGCTGCCCGCGATCGTGCTGCCCGCGCTCGCGGCCGGGATCGCCGTGCGCGGAATGGGTTCATGGCCCGGAGTGGGTTCATTGCGCGGAATGGGGCTCGTGCGCGCGGTCTTGGGCTTGCTCGTGCTGATCCAAGGAGCCCTCTTCACGAGCTGGATCACGTCGTACTCGAACCCCTGGTATGCCACACCGCGACAACGTCAAGCGGAGATCGCGTCGATGGTGCGCGCGGTCGAGCGCATCGTCCCGCGCGATGCGACCGTCGCGTGCGATTCGATCAACGCCACGGCGATCCTCGCACAGACCGGGCGCAGCGTGATCCTCTCGCCCAAGTGGGAATCGCAGTCGAGCCGCGCGCGCGTCGTGGAGTTCACGCTGGCGTTCTACCGCGACACTCCGGAACAGTTCCACGCGCTGCTCACCGACGAGTTTCGCTGCGAGTGGTTGCTCGTCGACCGGCTCACGCTCGGATCCATCTCGCGCTACGCGGCCGGGCTCGCTGCGAGGGATCCGGGTCCCCCACCCGGAACCGCCGCGGCCACGTTCCTCAGCCTGGACGAATCCCGGTTGAAGGGCGTCCCCGGTTACGAGCTCGTGTACCGCAGCCCGCGCGGAATCCTGCAGTCCAACGGCGCACCGACCGATTTTTTCCGCCTATACCGGCTCACGTCACGAGGCTCGGGACATTGAGGCGCTGAGCGCCTGTCCGACCTGCGCCGTTGCGCGTACGATGGGCTGACTCTCTACCCGGACACCGCAAAACATCCACATGCGCACACTCACCCTCCTCGCTATCGCCATCGCCTGCACGAACGCCTCGGCCAGCGTCGTGACGCTCCAGGCCCAGAAGGACAACACGATTTTCTCCGAGTCGAACACGCTCAGCAACGGAGCCGGCCAGTACTTGTTCACGGGCACGACGTCGTCGGGCTTCACGCGACGGGCGCTGATCCAGTTCGACGTGTCGGCGATCCCGCCCGGCTCGACGATCAACAGCGCGCAGCTCTCGATGCAGATGTCGATGACGATCGTCGGGGCAGAGGCCGTCGAGCTGCACCGTGCGCTCGCAAGCTGGGGAGAAGGCACGTCGGACGCACCCGGCCAAGAGGGCGGTGGCGACATCGCGACGGCGAACGATGCAACTTGGTCGGACCGCTTCTACACCGTCAGCCAGTGGGCGACGGCCGGCGGTGACTTCGCTGCGGCCGTGAGCTCGAGCGTGTCGGTCAGCGGCAACGGCGGGTACACCTGGGCCTCGACGGCCACGCTGGTCGCCGACGTGCAGTCGTGGGTATCGGTCCCCGCGAGCAACTCCGGCTGGATGATCAAGGCCGCCGACGAGGTCACGACGCCGACGGCGAAGCGCTTCAACTCGCGCACGAACTCCATCTCATCACAACGCCCCAAGCTGATCATCGACTTCACGCCGCCGGCACCCGTGCAGGGATTCTGCTTCGGCGACGGCAGCGGCACGGCCTGTCCTTGCGGCAACTCGGGAGCGGCGGGCAACGGTTGCGCGAACTCGCTCAACCCGAACGGCGCGAACCTGGCCGCGACCGGGACTCCGAGCATCGCAGCGGACACGCTCGCGCTGGTGGGCACGGGCATGGGCAACAGCTCGGCCTTGTACTTCCAAGGCACGACGCAGGTCGGCGGCGGCGCGGGCGGCGTCTTCGGCGACGGTTTGCGTTGCGCCGGCGGATCGGTGATACGCCTGGGCACCGAGACGAACTCGGGCGGCGCATCGCAGTATCCCACGGGAGCGAACCCGTCGGTCTCGGTGCGCGGCGGCATCACCGCAGCGGGCACCGTGCGCTACTACCAGTGTTGGTACCGCAATGCCGCCGTGTTCTGCACGTCGTCGACGTACAACCTCACGAACGGTCTCACCGTGACGTGGGGTGCGTGATCTCGATCACGCGAACCTGATCGAGCCCGGCTGATCGAGCCCGGCTGATCGAGCCCGGCTGGTCGAGCCAGGCCTGAGCGAGCGAACCCGAGCGAGCCAGGCCGATCCATGCAGGCCGGAGAACGCAGGCCGAGCGAGCCCACCAAGTCACGGCCGGCGGATCACGGGAGCCAGGTCAGCACGTATCCGTCCGTCGTGTTGAAGTGCGCGCCGCTGCACATGCTCGGAGGATCGCGGTAGAAGACCTGGTACGCGCGCAGCACCCCCGCTGAAACGCCGCCCTTCACGGAGATCGCGGGATCCCCGGGGTTTGGGTACTTCGCGACGCCGAACGAGATCGCGCCCAGGCCGATCCGTGTCGTCGTGCCTCCGGCGCAGCGCAGTCCGTCGCCGAACGTCGCGCCTGCTCCGCCGCCCACCTGCGTCGTGCCTTGGAAGAACAGCACGCTCGAGCCCTCGGAGATGCCGATCGTGTTGAACGCGAGCGTGTCCGCGGAGACGCTCGCCGTGCCCATCGCGCGCAAGCGGCCGCCGTGCTGAAGCGTGTTGAGGCAGCCGGTCTTCGAGGGGCTGTTGTTGTTGCACGGACACGCGGTGCCGCTGCCGTCGCCTGCGCAGAACTCGGCGCCCGGCGGCGGATCGGCGACGAAGATCACGCCGGTCATACCCATCGGGAAGTGCGGCTGGCAGAAGTAGTCGTAGCGTCCGTTCGGGTGCGGGTGCGCAGCGAGGAACGCCGGCGTGAACGTGAACGAGAACGTCGGGGTCGACGAGTTGAGGGGCGAGGTCCACAGCTCGTTGCCGTTGATCAGGCCGTCGGTCCCTTCGGTGCAGGTGTGCGACAGCGAATGCCACTGCCACACGACCGTGTCGCCCGGATGGATGACGACCTCGCGCGGGCTCCAGAACAAGTTGGTCTGGTCGATCGTCACCGTCTCCGCCGTCGCGCGTTGTGCAAACGACGCGACGACGACGAGGAGCCCAAGTGCCATCTTGAATCGGCAGAGCATGAATCGCTGGAGCATGGTGTGTGTCCTATCCGGCCGTGGTCTCGGTCATCGCGTCGGAGCTGCGGCTGGCCGCGTTGCCGCTCGTCCCCGTCTTGTGTCCCGGATCGACCCACGAGCGCGAGACCTCCTCGCGCGGGAAGAGCTTCTTCTCGATGCGATTGTAGACGTCGAAAGCGCGCGCTTCGGTCAAGCCGCTCGGGAATCCGCTCGTGAGCTTGCCGGCCTCGAGGCGGCGACGCGCGCGCTTCTCCCACCAGCCGATCTTGCCGCGCGCCAGACCGTAGTCGAGCGTCACGTAGTGCTGGTACATCTTGCGCGCGAGCGCGACCTCGGGCGGGATCTTGCCGGGCCACGTCTCCTCCAGGTGGTACTCGCCGATCGAGCCCCACTCTTCGAGCTTCTGCGGCGGCTGGTATCCCATCGCGATCGCTTGGTCCCACATCACGGTGCCGGGGATCGGACGGTACGGCCACACGGTCGGACGCGCGAGCGGCGCCGCGACGTGCAGACGCCGACACTGGTCGATCGTCGCGAGCATCGAATCGCGCTCTTCACCGGGGTAGCCGATGATGTACGTCACCGACGAGCAGATGCCGCGCTTGTCCATCTCGACGGCGGCTTCGATGTTGTCGTCGCCGCTGATCGGCTTGCCGATCTTCTTCATCATCTCGTCGGTGCCCGCTTCGGCGCCGATCTCGGCGATGTACATGCCGCACTCGGCCAGCATGTCGAGCGTCTCGGGATCCTTCTTCTTGCACTCGAGGATCGTGTGCGTTTCGAGGAAGGCGTTCCAGTGGAAGAAGAGCTTGCGGTCGATCATGCCGGACGCGAAGTCCTTCATGCGCTTGCGCATCACGCCCCAGTTCGCGTCGTGGAAGCGCACGACGTCGAAGCCCCAGCGCTCCTTCAGATCCTCGAGATCGTCGAGCATCCGTTCGGCAGGCATCGCCTTCCAGCGGCGATCGGTGACGATCGGCGAGCAGCAAAACGTGCACGGCTCCGGGCAACCGTACGAGGAGAAGTACGTGATGCCGAAGTACGGCTTGCGCTCGCCCATCGCGGGCGGCGTCGGCATGCGCAGCACGTCCTTGTGCGAGCGCGCGCGCAGTTGCGCTGTTTTATACGGCTCGATGTCGATCAGGTGCCAGGGCACGTTGAGGCACTGGTCCCAGTTGGCGACCTCGCGCTTCTCGGTGCGCACGACCTGTCCGTCGCGCCACAAAGCGAGGCCGCGGATCGTGTCGAGGCGCACGCCGGAGTCGACGGCTTTGACGAGCTCGCGGAACGTGATCTCGCCCTGCCCGAGCACGACGGCGTCGTACAAGCCGGTGCCGAGCTGCAGGTCCGGTCGCACGCTCGCGAACCATCCGCCGATGAACATCGGCAGGTCGGGGAAGCGCGCCTTGACCCGCGACGAGCACGCGAAGCCGTCGGTGACCATGTACCCGAGGATGCCGGTCGTCGCGTAGAGCAGCGCACCTTCGCACGCTTCGAGCACGCGACGTTGTGCTTCGTCGGGCGTGTACAGGCTGCCGTCGACGATCACGATCTCGTACCCGTCCTGCAGAGGCCAGGCGGAGATCGTGAGCATCTCGAGCGGGAGCATGTCCTTGCTCGACGCCAGACCCAGCGATTCGTCGACCTGGGCGGGTTGGTAGAGGACGAGCTTCTTCTTGCGGCCGATCATGCGGTCTCTGGGCTTCTAGAGAGAGAGAGAGGTGCCAGCGAGCTCGTTACGTCGGAAGGAAACTGCATCGAAGTGTACCAGCAAGCGCGGAATGCGTGTCCTAACGAAGCCCCGAGCGGTCCGATCGGAAGCGATTTCGCCCTGCTTGCCGCGATCAGCCCACTCTGGATCCCGCGATCAGCCCGCGCGCGACCAGGCCGCAGCCTGACGCAGGGCTCCGATCAAGTTCGACGGATCCGCGCGGCCGAGGCCGGCAATGTCGAACGCGGTGCCGTGGACCGGGCTCACGCGCATGTACGGCAGCCCGGCGATCACGGTGACGCCGCCGTCGCTTGCCAAGAGCTTGATCGGTATGAAGGCCTGGTCGTGGTAGAGCGCGAGCACGCCGTCGAACTGTCCACGCGAGGCCTGTAGGAACACGCTGTCGGGCGAGATGGGGCCGCTGACGTCGATGCCGCGCGCGCGTGCGACCTCGACCGCGGGTCGCAGGAACTCTCCGTCCTCGGTGCCCAGGATGCCGCCTTCGCCGGCGTGCGGGTTCAAGCCGGCGAGCGCGAGCTTGGGGCGAGCCAGACCCAAGCGTTTCAGGCTCGCATCGAAGAGATCGAGCCGATCGACGACGCGCTCGGTCGTGACGAGATCGAGCGCGCGGCGCAACGGCATGTGCCGCGTGAGCAGCATCACGCACAGCTTGCCTGCGACCGCCATCATCTCGAAGCGCTCGACGCCGCACCAGCGACCGAGCAGCTCGGTCTGCCCTTCGACCTTCTCCCCCGCCATGTGCAAGGCTTCCTTGCTGACGGGAGCCGTGACGAGCGCGTCCACGCGGCGTGCGGTCGCGAGCGCGTGGCCCACACGCAGCGCCGCCAGCGCAGCACGTCCGCCCGATTCCTGCGCACGGCCGATCGCCCAGCCGCTGCTCTCCCCTGATTCGATCCACGCCCGGCTCTCGACGCGCTCGAGATCGTCGTCCGCGCGAACGAGCGGGATCGACGCGGGGCGCAACGAAGCGGGTCCGATCGCCACGATGCGCAACGAAGTCGAAAGCGCTTCGTCGCGCAAGGCCGCCTGCACGATCTCGGGACCGATGCCGGCCGGATCTCCCGCGGTCAACGCGATCAGCGGCAATCGGTCGGAACGGTGCGGCATCGCCTGAGATTCTACGCGCGCTGTCGTCGTGAGCACGCGCCGTTCCTGCGCAGGCCTGAGCCCCTCACTTCGAATCGGCAGCGTTCCGAAGATCGCTGTTGAGCCCGTGCAGGTACGACAGGATGCGCGCCACCGCCGCATAGAGCTCGGTGGGGATCTCGTCGAGCAGGTCGCACGCCGCAAGCAGCTCGACGAGATCGCGGTCTTCTCGCACGGGCACACCGTTCGCGCGCGCCGTCGCCAGGATCGCGTCCGCCACTTCGCCGCGCCCCTTGGCCGTCACGCGCGGAGCGTCGCCTTGGTCCGGCGACCAGCGCAGCGCGACCGCGGAGCGCACGGTCTCGTCTTCTGATCTGGGGGTCATGCGGTTCGATCCACGAGCAGGTGCTCGCCGAGGAAGCGCACGTTCTCCGGATGCGCCGATCGTTGGATGGATCCCGCGTCGACGACGGCGATCGACATCAGCGCGGAGCGACGGGTCGCGGTATGGGCGGCGATTCGTGCTGCGCTGCTCGACTCTGTCGACGCAGCGAGGCCCGCCGCGCCGGCGTCCAGATCGCGCCCAAGGTCCGCGCACAGTTGCTCTTGATCGGCCGCGATCCGCTCGGCCACTTCCGGCGAGGCGACGAGGAAGCGCACGCGCAGCATTCCTCCGTCGAGCCGCAGCTCAGCCTTCACCGGCCCGAGGCCTGAGAAGTCGACCGACACGTCGACGCTCGCGACCGGGCTGCGCTTTCCGTCAGAAGCTTGCTCGCTCGCGTGACCCTCGGGATCGACGACGAGCCGGGCGTTCGCGAACACGGCTCCGTCGGGCAAGGCGAAACCGATCTGTCTCGCGTCGCCCGACTGCGCGCGCGCGACATCGAGCAGTTGATCCGCTTCGAGGCCTCCGAGCGCGCGCCGTACGCTGTCGCTCGAAGCACCCGGCTTCATCTCGTCCAACGCGGACAGCAGCACGCTCTTCAGGTCCTCGCGTGCGAGCGCGTGCTCCAACTTGCCGCGCAACAGCAGCGCTTCGTGAAAGAGCCCCGACCGAGCGAGCGCCGTCGCGAGCGCGCTACCATCCGGCTGCGGCGCTTCGACGAGCGCTGCGATGTTCGCGAGGAGCTTCTCCGCCGGCGAGGTCGCGCGCTCCGGCGCGTTGCCGCGAGCGGTCTCGCCTGCGGTCGGATCCTCGGCCGACGGACGCTGCGCGAGCCCAGCGCGCAGGTCTTCGGTGAGGCGCGTGAGCAACGTTCCCGCGTCGGCGTGATCCGCGAGCAGCGCGCGCAGGGCGACGATGAGGGGCGCCTCTTCGTCCGCACCCTTGCCGAGCAGGCGCAGCACGACCGACTCCCCGCGCTGTTCGACGCGCGCGAGAAACCGCTGCCCCGGCTCGAGCTCGACGTCCGTCTCCGCCGCCACGCGACGTCCGCCCAAGGACAGGAAGGCCGTGCCTTCGAAGACCTCGAGCACTTCGCCGGCGATGACTTGACCGTCGCGCAGCAGGTTGGCGAGCCCCGAGCTCTGGGGCTGGAGTGCCCGCAGCTTCAGGGCTTCGACGACGGGGCTCGAGAGCGGATCCACGACATCGAGGTATCGGACGTGCGCTCAGGCCCTATGCCGAAAAACACTCCGGGCCGCGTCGCAGCGGCCCGGGTCGGTGGTCCAAGTGCGGGAAAACGCCGCTCAGTGTGCCTGCCGCACGATCAAGAAGTCCTGGGTCGTCGTAGCCAGGAGCGAGGTCCAGGAACCCGCTCCGTGGGCCATCAACAAGAGCGGCGAGTAGGACAGCGCGCCCGCAGCGGACATGGAGAGGATCGGCAGATCGGAAAACGCCGCGCCGACCCCGATCATCGCCCTGCGGTCGCTCCACACGGCTTCGAGGTTGGAGTGGGTACGACCCGGTGTCCACAGACCCACGCGGATCGAGCTCGACTCGATCATCAGCTTGTCGAAGGCGATCTGCGCGTTGCCCGGGAAGACGAGGCGGACGCGACCGGAGCGCGCGTCGGTCGACACGATCGTTGCGACCACGTCGCCGCGGGTGAACGCGATCGAGTTGAGGATGGTGGAGAGCTCGCCCTCGAGGCACAGGCTCGGCTGGGCGATCACGAGGTCGCGGCGCAGCTCGACGGCCTGCGGACCCTGGATGATCGGGAGCGTGCCGATGGTCTCGTCGCCCGCGAAGTTCATCGGCGGGGTCGGCGCAGGCGGCGGCGGATCCAACTTGCGGTCTTGGCCGAAAGCAAGCGTCGAAGAGAAGCTAGCCGCGACGAACAACCCCAGTGCGACGACTGCGCAGCGCAGGCGGCTCTGGGAGGAGCTTGCCATCTGGGGCGAGGTCGACCCTGCGGCGCCCTTCGAGTGCGCATCGATTCGTTCGGTTCGTTTCATGACATGTGCTCCTCGGGACGATCTGCCGGTCCCTCCGTCGGAGACTTCTTGCCTGGCTGATTTGGAGAACTCTGCTTGGAAGTGGACTGCTTGGAACAAGCCTGATCGTGAGAAGACTGCGCCGAGGAACCTTGCCCTGCTGAGTTCGCCGCTGCGGCGAAGATCTCAGGGCATTTCTCCAGGAGCGCTTGGGGGAAGCCGGGTTGAGAATCGATCGACTCGCGCAGCTTGGGCGAGCGGGCGAACAAGTCGGCGACCTCGCCGATGCGGTTGGGATGCCGGTCGATCAACTCCCGGAAGTAACCCAGGGACCGCGACCGGTTTCCCATCAGTGCGTAGACCATGCCCAAGTTGAACCTGGCGACGAAGAAGCGGTCGTCGAGGTCGGCCAGACCGCTGATCGTCAGCCAGCGCCAGCAGGCGACCGCCTTTTTGTAGTTCTTCTCCGAGGCGTGCAGCCGACCCAGTTGGATGGCCGCGTGACCCCGGTTCGACTCCTGGATGGCCGTGTTGAAGATCCGCCGGTACTCCTCCGCTGCGCGCAGCCGCTTGCCTTCGTGTCCATGGAGGAAGGCCATGTAGAGCTGCGCTTCTTCGTGCGAAGGATCGGTCGCGATCGCTTCCTCGAGCAGGCGCCGGCCCTTCTCGAGCGGGCTCTCGATCTTCTCGAGCTTGCCGTTGAGCATCGCGCGCGCGCGCGTCCAATCGAGGTTCCCCGCGCGCTCCTTGCCGTTGAGCAGGACGCCGTCGACGAACCCGCGGCCGCGCACTTGCGTCTCGCCGAGCGGGACTGCCGATTCGAACACGCGCTCACGGTATCCAGGGTCGATCGCCGCGAGCACGTAGGCCTTGCCGAGTTGATAGAAGATCGTGGCCAGACGGTGGACGAGGTCGATGCCCTCCGCAGCCTGGTTCATCTCGGCGCCGGTCAACATCGCGATCCGCGCGAAGAGCCGGTCGGGCTCGAGCATGTCGCGGTGCAGCTTGATCTGCGCGCGCGTGTCCTCGAAGAAGCCGCGACAGCAGTCGCAAGCCTCCATGTGCATCACGGCTCGACCGGCCGCGCCGTCGTCGATCTCTCCGTCGACGAGGCACGACAGGTCTACCTGGAAGTTGACGCAGACTTCCGGCGTGCCGTCGACGCTTTGGGTGTGCCAGTTATGCGATTCCATCTTCGACCTCCGCGAGGCCCGGGCTCGATTCGAGAGGCTCGAGTCCGTCGTCGAGCGTCTCCGTGAGCTCGAGCCGGCCCGCCTCCCCAACTCCAAGCGGTGCAGTTCCACGCGGTTCGCGCGCAGGGCGGCAGTCGGGCGACATGCCGTCGAACACGCGCCGCATGGCACGATGGATCTTCCGACGGGAGCGGAAGATGACCATCTTCAGGTTTTCGAGCTTGATGCCCAGTTCATCGGCGGCCTGCCTGTAACTGTATTCCTGCACTTCGACCATGTGGAGTGCCGCACGCTCGCGCTCCGAAAGCATGCGGTAGAACTTCAGGTAGAGGTGCAGGTACGTCAAGTAGACACGCGCGCACTCGCCGCGACTCTCGCGCTCGATTGCTCCCGAGAGCGGGCTGTCGCCGCGCATCTCGGGTTGCTCGGACAGGTCCTCGAAGGGGACCTCGCTGCGGCCGCCACGGCCGAGGGTGCGCAGGTGCTTGAGCACCGTGTTGCGCACGATCATCGCCGACCAGACACGGAAGGCGTCCTCGCGCTCCGGGTTGAAGCGGTGCGGGTAGCGGTAGATGTTGAAGAAGACTTCCTGGAGCACGTCGCGCGGGTCGGCCTTGCTGGCGTAGCGGCGCAGGCGGCCGGCGACCTGGACCAGCAGATGCTGGCAGTTGAGCTCGTAGAGGAGGCCGAAGGTCCCGCGGCCGGTGCCCTGCCGGAAGTGCTCCATCAGCCGGGTCGAGAGCGCGTCGCGCAGGGCTTCGCCTTCGCGCATTCCGTCCTCGAGCATCCGGCCGAGGCCGACCCACTCAGCGTGGCCCAGCTCCGTCTTGAGATCCTCGATCCGCGCCTTGAGGCGGGTGCGTGCCAGCTCCCCCGTCAGGGTGAGACCGGAGCCAAGGGGATCGAGTGCCTGCATCTGGACCAGTGACCTGGGAACCGGGACAGGGCGGCTCAGGAAGCCGCGGGGAGGAGAGGAAAACGAAGCGCGAGAGGAAGGCGTTCAGGAGTGGGGCAAGCACGCCGCCTCAACAGCCATTCTAGAGCGAAAGAGACGAGCAGTAACGAAACTCGAACGAACTCATGTGGTTTTCTTTCGGTGGTGTGCACACCAGCGACAACTTGCGTGCAGCCACACGCTTAGGAGTGCAGCTCGGGGCGCCCCACGAGCCGGGTTCCCTGGATTCGACTCCGGTGATCTCGTCCGTGGTCCTTCGCGCCGGCCCGTTCGCACGTCAGGATCGTGCGCATGCCGCGCACCGAGATCGTCTTCGAGATGGCCCGGGAGCTGGGCTTCGATCTGTGCGGCATCACCCCCTGCGAGGCCCCTCCGGCAGCCGCGCGCTTCGAGGCTTGGCTCGATGCCGGCCGGAACGGTTCGATGGGCTGGCTGGAGCGCGACCGCGCCCGGATCGTCGACCCCAAGGAGGTTCTACCCGACGGGCGCAGCATCGTAGTGCTGGGGCTGGCCCACTCGCGCGCCCAGGTCGAGCTCGAGGACGGCACCCGGGTCGCGCGCTTCGCGGCCGGTCGCGACTACCACAACGTCGTGCAGCACAAGCTGCGCAAGCTGCAGCGCAGGCTGGCGCGCGAAGGCCTCGCCGGCCGCAACCGCCGGATCGTCGATGCGGGGCCCCTGCTCGAGCGCTCGCACGCGGCGCGCGCCGGGATCGGCTTCGAGTCGAAAGCGGCCAACCTGCTGCACCCACGCTTCGGTCCGTGGTTCTTCCTGGCGGAGTTGGTGCTGGAGCACGAGCTCGAGCCGACCGAATCGCCGGTGAGCGGCTCGTGCGGCACGTGTCGCGCGTGCATCGACGCGTGTCCGACGCAGGCGATCCTCGAGCCCGGGGTCGTCGACGCGCGCCGCTGCATCAGCTATCAGACGATCGAGAACAAGGCAGCGATTCCCGAAGAGATGCGCGAACAGGTCGGAGCGTGGGCGTTCGGCTGCGACGTGTGCTCCGAAGTGTGTCCGTGGGGCTCGAAGGCACCCGACCTGGCCGAGCGATTCGGCTTGCACACGGCGGTCGCAGGCTCGAACGCGGTCGCCTGGATGGAAGCCGGCGACGCGTTCGAGGAGCGCTTCCACGGATCGGGCGTCCACAGGCCCGGGCGCGACGGGATCGCGCGCAACGCGGCCATCGTCCTCGGCAACCTGCCGTCGGAGAAGGGACGGGCTGCGCTGTTGCGCGCGCTCAGCTTCGATCCCTCCGAGATGGTGCGAGAGGCGGCGGGGTGGTCGCTCGCGCGCGCGCACGGTTCCGACGCGCTGGTGCGCGCGGACCTCGAGAGGGCGGCCACGCGCGAGACGCAGGCCGCGGCGCGCGAGAAGCTCGAAGCCCACCGCGCACGCTGCACCTGAGCGGCGCAACGGAGTGCCGGCCGCGCGCGGACCGGAAAGGATGGCACGTCCATTCGCGTGCACATCCTGCTCGATGTCGAGCTTGTAGGACATTGCATTGTCGGCTAGAGGCCCCGAGGCGTCGGTGACGGCCCCATCCCTGTCCTGGGTGCGACCAGAGGCACCACCTCGAAACCCCTTCGCACGCGGATGTCGAGAACAGTGAACATCGAGCGCCCATACTCCGTCCAACCCTGCATCAGAAGAGTCGCCGGGCAGACCCGGTGTTCAGGCAGATCGACACGGGTGACGGGGGTCCCCGGTCGCTGCTGGACACCGTGGCGGCGACAACCCTCGGCGCCGTAAGAAGTTGCATTATCGGATCAGGCTGGGTCACCCGCCTGGCAGCCGCCTTGCTCATGGAGGTCGCCGCCGGACGGGCCCCTTCGGGCAACGCGAGGATGCAAACACGACCATGGAAGCACGCGACTACTACGGTGATCAGAAGTACTGCCAGAACTGCCAAAAGTACGTGCCGTACTTGATGAGCATGGAGCACTCGTACTGCATCGAATGCGGCGAGCGCGTGAAGCTCTTCTCGAAGGAGGACTGGGTCGACTTCAACGACACGTTGACCCGGCAGAAGCCCAAGGGCGGCCGTCCCCGCAAGCAGCGCGGCAAAGAATCGGCCTGAGCCGCGCGGGGTGCAGCGCACGCTGCATCACTCCCACCGATCTTCTCCAGCACCCTCTCCAGATCCCTCTCCCGTGGACCCGGTGGCCTCGCACGAGGCGCCGGGTCCCGTCCTTTTCGGGCGGTGCGTCAGCGCGCGTGCAGTTTCGATACCTGCTCGAGGGCTCGAGCCGTGCCGCGCGCATCGCCGGTCTTGACGTAGTAGCTCGAAAGGTGCTGCCACACCGCGAGGCTCTCCCCCGCACGCGCCTCGAGCTCGCGCGCGGCCGTGCGCGCACCCGCGACGTCGCCGAGACGATCGAGAGCATCGAGCGCGATCCCATGCAACGCGACGTCGTCCGGATTCGACGCGACGAGGCGCGCAAGGGTTCCGCGCACGCGCACGAGGTCGCCCGTTCGTTCGTGTACGGCGAGGAGGCGCTGGATCAGCGCCGTGTCACGGGGCGCGTACAGGAGCTGGTTCTCCAGCGCGCGCGCTGCCTGCGCGGCGACGTCGAGTTCCTTGAAGCGTGCCGCGGCCGCCGTCGCTTCGTCCGTCCGCCCCAGATCGCCCAACACCCGACCCAGGACGAACCACACGTGTGATGCATGCGCGTCCAAGTCGCGTGCGTGCTCGGCCGCCGTCAGCGCTTCTTCGTCGCGGCCTTCGTCGAACAAGATCTGGGCCTTCCAGGTCCAAGCCTCGTCGTTCTTGGGATCGAGTTCGATCACGCGATCGAGCAGCTCGAGCGCCTTCGATGCGTCTCCCAGGCGCCAGTGCGACAACGCCAGCCCGCGAAATGCCTCGGAATCCGCCGGCGAGGCGGCGACCACCTTCTCGTAGTGCGCGCGCGCTTCCGCGTAGCGTCCGAGCGAGTACAGATCGTGACCGAGCACGCGCGTGTCGCCGATGCGCTGCGGAACGAGCTCGGCATAGCGCGCGAGAACGACCGCCGAGTCGCCGTAGCGCTGCAGGCGGAAGTACACGACGCCCATCATGTTCAGCGCGGGCGGGAACTCGTGGACGCGATCGAGCAGCGCGTAGAGCGCGGCCAGCGCCGCGGGCATGTCGCCCGCGACGATCGCGCGCGTCACCGCCTGCATCTCGACCGGCATCGTC
>JBBQNP010000078.1:0-20408 GCA_038330085.1 Planctomycetota bacterium
GTGCGCGTCGGCGTGCCAGCGGTCGCGGAACTCAACCGTCGAAAGACCCTGCCACTCGCCGCGCGACACCTCGCGCAAGCGCGGATCGATCGCGAGCGGAGCATGCGTGCTCGACGCGATGCCGTTGCCCATCGCGAGCGCGCGCGAGAGGTTCGAGGCCGCGACGAGTGCGACCGAGATCTCCGCGAAACGCTCGGCCATCGTGCTTGTCTGCGTCATTCCATGGTCGGAGAGCGGCACGTCCATGCACCCGTACGCGCACTGCTGGAAGTCGTCGTGCACGTCGGCGTGACGCACGAGCCACACGCGCGCTCCGGTTCCGAACGAGCGGGCGGGCGGAGGACGAGGTGCCTTGGAGTCGGCGTCGAGCTCGGGCGAAGCGATGGGGACGCGCATTTCGCGCACTGTCGTCTGTCGCGGCGCGCGGATCAACCGACATCGATGGACATTAGGACTCGGGAGCATTCAGGCTCGATCATGCGGGTCGATTCGAGTTGCAGGCACGCTCGAAAACACTGCCGATTCAAGATTCAGGCGCAGTCGGAGGACGTGGGCGCTTCCACAAATGCGCTCGTCCCCGTACATTCCCTCCCCCTGAAACCCAGGACGAGCCCATGCCCAAGCTGACCTTCGTCAAGCACAACAAGACCTTCGAGGTCGAGTCCGGAACCCACTTCGTCGATTTCTGCGAGGATCATCCGGAGCTGCACGACTTCGGTTGTCGAGTCGCGAGCTGCGGGACGTGCGTGCTCACGATGCCGTCCGGCGCAGAGAACGTGAACCCGCCTTCGCGCGACGAGATCGACACGCTCGAGATGTGCACCGACGTGAAGGGCGCGCGCTTGGGTTGTCAGCTCGTGATCAACGGCGACATCGCGATCCTGCAGATCGAACGCTGACCCAGCGCGTGGTGGCGGAAGGTGCCTGGCACCGCTCGTCCGAGCCGCTCCCTGCCGCCCGCGCACGTCCGCCAGAGACTTCGCAGGCAACCCTTCGCAGATGCAATCAAGCCGAGTCGGCAGTTGCACCTAGAATGAGCAGCACGGAGTCGCGCTTCCGCTGACACGGAGCCGATCTCTCCAAAGAGCCTGATCTCCCCAAAGAGGCTGAACCATGGTCAAAGTCGGCGTCGTGCTCTCCGGTTGCGGGTTCCTCGACGGCAGTGAAATCCACGAAGCCGTTCTGACGCTGCTCGCGCTCGATCGCGCCGGCGCACAGATCACCTGCCTCGCGCCCGACATCGACCAGTCGAGCGTCGTCGACCACAAGCTGAAAACCGCCGCCGAGGAAACGCGCAACGTGCTCGTCGAGTCCGCACGGATCGCACGCGGCAAGATCGACGACCTCGCGCAGGCCAAGGCCACCGACTTCGACGCGATCGTGATGCCCGGCGGCTTTGGTGCCGCCAAGAACCTGTGCAACTTCGCCAGTGCGGGCGCCGCAGCGCGGGTCGATCCGGACGTCGCGCGCTTCCTGCGCGAGGCGCATCGCGCCAAGAAACCGATCGGCGCCTGGTGCATCGCTCCCGCCGCTCTCGCTGCATCGCTGCGCGACGAGCACGTGCATGTGAAGCTGACGATCGGCAACGACGAAGCTACGGCGAAAGCCCTCGAGTCGATGGGCGCAAAGCACCTCGTCTGTCCCGTCGACGACATCCGCATCGACGAGGAGAACCGCATCGTGACGACGCCTGCCTACATGTTCGACGCGCGCATTTCAGAGGTCGCGACCGGCATCGACAAGGCGGTCACGGCGTTGTTGCGCATGGCTCGGTGAGGGGCGGCGAATGCAGGAGCACCGGTTTTCGTTCCCTTTTGCGGGAGCAGCGCCGCAAGAGTCTCAAGGCGGTGTGGGGATGCGACGATGAAATTCTTGCCGGGGTGACCGGCACGAACGGAGAACTTCAAACGCCGCCCTCGGGCGACGGAGCCAGGCGCACTTCCCTGGTGAGCACGCCTCGACGCACGCTTCGCGCCGGGGCGGGCTCGTTTTCGGAAGACACTTTTCGAGCGGACGTCCCTGTATCCTGCGCGCGTGCCGCAGCCCGAGTCGACGCCAAAGCCCGCATCGACGCCGACCTCAGCGCCTGATTCCTCGCGACTCGTGCTCGCGCTCGACCAGGGTGGTCACGCTTCGCGCGCGATCGTGTTCGACGCGAGCGGTCGCAACGTCGCGAGCGGCTCGTGCGACGTCGCCGAAACGCGTCCGGCCGAGGATCGTGTCGAGCAGGATCCCGAGGATCTCGTGCGCTCGCTGCGGCGCGCGGCGAAGGACGCGTTCAAGCACCTGGGCAAGCGCGATGCCGACGTCGTCTCCGCCGGGCTCGCGACGCAGCGCTCGAGCGTCGTCGCGTGGGACAAGGTGACCGGCGCCGCGCTGACGCCCGTGATCTCGTGGCAGGACCGGCGCGCGCGCGATCGCATCACGGAGTTCGGCGAGCACGCGTCGCTGGTGCGAGCGAAGACCGGTTTGCGTCTCTCACCGCACTACGGCGCATCGAAGCTGTCGTGGATCCTCGCCAACGTGCCGGCTGCGACCGCGGCTCTGCGCGAGGGGCGGCTCGCGTTCGGCCCGCTGTCGTCGTTTCTCGCGTTCCGACTGCTCGACGAGAAGCCGCTGATCGCCGATCCGGCCAACGCGTCGCGGACGCTCTTGTGGAACATCGCGACACGCTGCTTCGACCCAGAGCTGTGCGATCTGTTCGGCGTGCCGATCGGCGCTTTGCCCACTTGCGTGCCCACGCGCGCGCTCCATGGCACGCTCGACGTGCGCGGCCGCAAGGTGCCGATGAACGTGATCACCGGCGACCAATCGGCGGCGATCTTCGCTGGGGGGGAGCCGGATCCACAGAGTGCCTACGTCAACTTCGGCACGGGTGCCTTCGTGCAGCGCACGTTCACCGACGCTGTGCTCGACGCGCCGCGGTTGTTGAGGAGCGTCGTGTTCGCGGATGCTGAGCGCACGACGCTCGCGCTCGAGGGCACGGTCAACGGAGCGGGGAGTGCCCTGCATCTTTCGATCGAAGAGCTCGGTCTGCGCGACGAGGCACCGGATCTCGATGCGTGGATGGGGACAGAGGCGAACCCGCCGCTCTACCTGAACGGGGTCTCTGGGCTTGGTGCTCCGTATTGGATGGCCGACTTTCCGACGCGCTTCGTCGGGGAGGGGACGCGTGAAGCGCGTCTGGTCGCGGTGATCGAGAGCATCGTGTTCCTGGTCGAGAGTGTGCTCGTCGAAATGGCGACGGTGCTGCCGAAGCCCGCGCGGATTCGCGTGAGCGGAGGCTTGTCGCGGCTCGACGGACTGTGCCGAAGGATGGCGAACCTGTCGGACATCCGCGTCGAGCGAGCGGACGACCCCGAGGCGACAGCGCGCGGTCTCGCGTGGTTGTTGCACGAGCGTGCGGTGTTCGCGGACAGGGCGACGGTCTCCTTCGAGCCGCGTGCGGATTCGGCACTCGCAGCGCGCTTCGCGCAGTTCCGCGCGGAGATCGAGCGCGCTGTGTCGACTTGATTGGGCGGTGTTCGAGCGGCCGAACTTGTGTCTGTCGGGGCGGTGTCGGTGCCCAGCAGCCGTTGGGGGAGCCTGCGCCTCTCGTCGAGTCGAAGCGCGCGAGAGCGCGTGACCGTGCGGCGGGTTCCAGACACCGCCACCGCGCCCTCAGACCCGCGCGATCATCTCGGCGATCGCGAACGTCTCGACCAAGTGGACACCGCGCTCACCGAGCGCGCGCGCCATGTCCGGATCGGCGACCTCGTACACGGCGATCCGTGCGCGACCGTGCTCGAGATTGCCCGCGGGCGGCAGGCCGTCGATGTCGCAGAACACGAACTCGGGATCGATCTCCGCCACGCGCGCTTGACCGGCTTCCTCGAAACGGTCGAACACAGCGCCGAGGGGAATCGGATGAGCGGCGCGCGCGGCGGCGAGGAAGTCGAGGCTGAACGAGATCAACGCGCACTGGTGGATCACCGGCTCGAGCACGGGCAGGACGCTCTCGAGGATGCGCTCACGACCGAAGTGCTCGATCGCGATGCGCTTGATCTCGACGAAGGCGTGCACGGCGGGATGCTTGCGCAAGAGCTCGACCAGTCCCTCGAGCGTCGCGATGCGTTCAGCGACGAACGTGTTGCCGAACTTGGTCGGCTCGCTGCATGCGAGCGAGCGCAACTCGGCGAACGAGAGTTCGTGCACGCCCGCTTTCATGCCGCACATGCGCTCGAGCGTGCGGTCGTGCATCAGCACCGGCAGGCCGTCGACGGAGAGTTGCACGTCGCACTCGACGAAGCGCGCGCCCGCCGTGATCGCGGCCTCGAACGCCGGGAGCGTGTTCTCCGGATAGCGCAGCGCGTACCCGCGGTGGGCGACCAGATCGGGCTTCATGACGGCGATCCTAGGATTTCGAGGCCGAGTCGGCGCGGCCCCGTGTCGGATTCCCTCAAGTGAGGGGTACGCACCGCCGATGAACTCCGATCCTGAGGATCGGGTCCGTGAAAGTACTTCTCTTCTGGTTGATCGTCGTCGCGCTCTTCGGCTTGAGCGCAGGCGCGTACATGACGCAGATGCCCGGCGCCTCGTTCCGCGGCAAGCTGCCCGAGCTCTCCGAGTCCGAGCAGGATTCGGCCGAGACGCTCTCGCGCCACGTCGATGCGATTGCGAGCGACGCCGGCTCGCGTGGCACGCACAATCCGACCGCGTTGAACGACGCCGGCGACTACATCAAGTCGCAGCTGCGGCACTTCGGCTACGAAGTGGTCATCTCGGAATTCGACGAGCACGGCCTTCAACTCACCGATGTCGACGTGACGATCCCCGGCCAGCGCAACGGGGGGGACATCATCGTCGTCGGCGCGCACTACGACAGCATGCCGGGCTCGCCGGGAGCTGACGGCAACGCATCCGGTTGCGCGGTGCTCCTCGAGCTCGCGCGCATCCTGGAGGGACACGGCGGCGAACGGACCATCAAGCTCGTGTTCTTTGTCACCGGCGCAGGTCCGATCGCGGGCGACGAGAAGTCGGCGGCCGCGCGCTACGCACGCGACATGCACAAGCGCGGCGACAAGGTGCTGGCGATGGTCTCGCTCGATTCACTAGGCGTGTACCGCGACGCGCCGGGGTCTCAGAAGCTTCCGTTCCCGTTGAGTCTGGTGTATCCGGAGACCGGGAACTTCGTTCTCTTCGCGGGCGACCTGGCTGCGCGCGACGTCGTGCGCTACAGCACGGAGGAATTCCGCAAGACGGCGCGCTTCCCGGCTGAAGGCCTGGTGGAGCCGGGGTTCATGTCGTCGCTCGCGTTGTCGGACAGCGAAGGGTTCAGGATGCAGGGCTTCCCGGCCATCGTCGTCACCGACACGGGGAAGCTGCGGAATGCGAACATCGGGACGGCGCTCGACACGGCGGACAAGCTCGATTTCGCACGCATGGCGCGGATGACGAGCGGGCTCGCGCGCGTCGTGCAGAAGTTGGCGATGCACACGACGTCGTTGTGAGCGGCGTGATGCGGCGGCTTTGCCGCTGAGGTGCGGCGGAGCTCGCTAGCGGGGGACTCCGCGTTGTCGAGCGTGGAACTGCCGGTGTGGCGTGCGATGCCGGATTGGATGAGAAGGCAGGCACCGATCGCCGAAGCTCTCGGCTATCGGCGCCAAGGACCCCCCCGACGTTCAGAGGTTCGCGGCGGCGAACTCCCAGTTGACGAGCTTGTCGAGGAACGCGGCCACGTAATCGGGACGGCGGTTTTGGAAGTCGAGGTAGTAGGCGTGCTCCCACACGTCGCACGTCAGGATCGCCTTCTGTCCGTGCGCGAGCGGCGTGTCGGCGTTGCCGGTCTTGATCACCTTGAGCTTCGCGCCGTCGAGCACGAGCCAGGCCCAGCCGCTGCCGAACTGCGTCTTGGCCGCGTCGGCGAACTGCGTCTTGAACGTGTCGAAGTCGCCGAAGTCGGCCTTGATGCGGTCGGCGAGCTTGCCGCTCGGAGCACCGCCGCCGCCGGACTTCATGCTGTTCCAGTAGAACGTGTGGTTCCACACCTGCGCCGCGTTGTTGAAGATGCCGGCGTCGGCCGACTCCTTCGCGCTCGCCTTGACGACGTCCTCGAGGGACATCGTCGCGTACTTCTTCCCCTCGGTGAGCTTGTTGAGGTTGTCGACGTACGCCTTGTGGTGCTTGCCGTAGTGGAACGACAGCGTGTTGGCGCTGATCGACGGCTCGAGCGCGTTGTCCTTGTAGGGCAGCGGCGGAAGCGTGAACGGTCCGGTCTTTTGTGCTTGTGCGGGTGTGGCCATCTGTGTTGTCTCCTGAAAGCCTGTCGTGGTCGCTGCAGGATACTAGTGGAGTCAGGAAGCCGCATCCAGGCCGACTTCTGCAACGAACTCGCGGCTCACTCCACTAGGATTGTGCCCCCTGGCGCGAACGATCCCGGCTGCGCCGCTTTGGAACCCTCCTTGGCCCACGGCGTCGGAGGGGTACGCGGCGAGAGGGGTCGACGACCAGACCAACGACGTGGACGAGACGGGAATGAAGACGACAGCCAAGAGACCGAACCACGCGAGCGCGCATGAGTGACGCTGCACCGCAGTCACCGTGGGCCGACCCGGACGGGATGCCCTCCACCGCTTCCGCGCAGGCCGGCGCTGTCAGCCCCGCTATCCCGGTCGAGCGGGCGATCGCGTTGCGCGTCGAGGGATTGTCCAAGACGTACGACGACACGGTCGCCGTCAAGGACCTCTCCTTCCGCGTGTTCGCAGGGGAAATTCTGGGCCTCGTCGGCGCGAACGGCGCGGGCAAGACGACGACGTTGCGTTCGATCGCGGGGATCCTTCCGTTGCAGCAGGGGCGCGTGGAGATCTGCGGCCACGATCTCGTCGAGGCCGACCTCGCGGCGAAACGACAGCTCGCGTGGATCCCCGACGACCCTCAGCCGTTCGACAGCCTCACCGTCGACGAGCACCTGCGGTTCACGGCGGCCTTGTACGGAGTCGAGCACTTCGAAGCGCGTTCGGAGGAGCTCTTGCGCATCTTCGAGCTCGTCGAAAAGCGCGACGCGCTCGGTGGGGAACTGTCGCGCGGCATGCGACAGAAGCTCGCGTTCTGTTGTGCGTGGTTGCACCAGCCGGGGTTGGTGTTGATGGACGAGCCGTTGTCGGGCCTCGATCCGCGCGGCATACGTTCGGCGAAGAACGCCGTGCGCGACCTGGCTGCGCGCGGCAGCGCCGTCGTGTTGTCGTCGCACTTGCTCGAGCTGATCGAAGAGCTCGCCGACCGTCTCCTGATCGTGCACCGCGGCGAGACCGTGTTCTTGGGCACTCTTTCCGAGCTGCGCGCGAAGTTTCGCGGCGACGACAGCGGCTCGCTCGAAGAGATCTTCCTTTCGATCACCGAGCCGCGTTCGACGTGAGACACGCTCACATGTACCTGCCGTCAGCCATGTCCGTGCAACCTGCTTCACCGCGGGTCGCTGGGCTTCAGGGGCGCTGACACACCGGCGAACGCGTGGCGAGCTACTTCGGCAATCCCGGACTGGGCATCCTCTTCAAGCTGAAGCTGAAGGGCGGATTTCGTGCGCAGGCGCGGCGGCTGAAGCAACCCAAGCACTGGGTGTTCCTGATCGTCGGTTCGCTGGCGGCGTGCGCGTGGATCGCGTCGCTCGTCTTGAACACCCTCCTCCAGGGCGCAGTGCAGCCTCCGCCGCCGGAGGTCGCGCTGCTCGCCGCGCAAGCGGGGGTGTTCGTGCTGGTCGTGCTCACCGTGCTGGGCTCGTTCAACCATCGCGGGCTCTATCTGCCGAAGGAAGAAGTCGAGCTCGCGTTCTCCTCGCCCGTCTCGCGCGGTGATCTCGTCCGTTACCGCCTGGCCGTCAACCTGATGAAGTCGTTGATCGCAGCGCTTCTTTTCGGCGTGGCGGCGGCGATGCGTTTGCGCGGGCACATGTTCGCGTTCGTCGGCGTGTTCGTGACGATGCTGACGATCCCGGTGCTCGGACAATGCGTCGCGCTGTACCTGGGCGATGCGGAGAACCGTCTCGGGCGTCTCGCGAAGAAGTTGCCCCTGCGCTTCCTGAGCATCTTCTTCGCGATCGCTCTGGCCCTCGGCGTGGCCGCACTGTTCTTCGGTGGCAACATGTCGGTCCACATGTTCAGCGGGCTCGATCGCAGCGGGACCGGTGTGCTGAAGCATCTCGAGGACCTACCCTGGGTGCGCGGACTGCTGTGGCCGTTCACGCCCTGGGCGCGCATGATCACGGCCGAGACGTTCACGCAGTTCACGCCTTGGTTCCTGTTCGCCGCCGGATTCTGGCTGCTCGTGTTCGAGTGGACGGTGCGTGTTCCGATCGATTTCCGCGAGCTGTCGCTGGCAACTTCGGCCGACGTCGCCAAGCGCATCAACCGCCTGCGTCGCGGCACGTTCCACGTCGGCCAGAGCCAGGTGACGCGCGCCACGATCGGCTGGCGCGTGCCGTGGATCCTCGGACGCGGCCCGTTCGGCGCCGTGGCCTGGCACAAGACGGCCTCGATCGTGCGCAAGGCGCGAGGAACGGTGACCCTTTCTGCGTTGATCATCGGGCTTCTGACGCTCCTGACGATCGTGTTCACGAAGGGCGTGCAGGATTCGCACGAAGCCGCGCGCGCTTCCGCTGCGATCATCGCGGTCGCGGGGACGCTGTACTTGTGCGCCGTCTTGCGCTTCGACTTCCGCGGCGATCTCGAGATCATGGACCGCATCAAGACGTGGCCGCTGCGTCCGTCGATGCTGTTCCTCGCGACGCTCCTGCCCGAGGTGCTCCTCGTCGCCGGGCTGCTCGCGCTCGCCGTCATCGTTCGCACCGCGTGGCTCGGAGTCTTCGAACCAGCCATCCTCGGCATCATCGCGTTCCAGCCGCTGGTCGTTCTGACGTGGGTCGCGCTCGACAACGCCGTGTACCTGTTCTCCCCCGTGCGCTACACGCCGGGCGAGGAGGGCGCGTTGCAGAACATGGGGCGCTCGATGCTGCTCATGATCCTGCGCGTCGTGATGGGCGCCATCGTTTTCGCGGTCGCGATCCTGCCGGCGATCGTCGTGTGGTTCGTGGCGCGAGGCGCGCTCAGCCCGGCTGAACTGTCCGAGGGAGTCGAACCCGGCTCGGCGTACTTCGAAGGTGTCGAGGCTGCCACCACGGCTGCGACGTGGATCGCGGGGGTCGTTGCGTGGGTGGGGATGCTCGGAGTGGGTGCGGGGCTTGTTTGGCTTGGCGGGGTCATGCTCGAGCGGTTCGACGTTGCGCGCGACAAGGGCGCGTGACCCTCGGCGTCAACCGATTGCAGCGGACAAATGCGGCTCGAGCCGCGCCCGTGTCCCCGCATTGACCCACCCCACGAAGCTCACCGGCGTCGACGTGTCGATCTCGAAGTCGAGTTCGCCGCCGCCGACTGCCGTCACGACGCATCCCGCCGCGCGCGCGACGACAATCGCGCCCGCGCAGTCGTACGGTTTGCACGTCAACGTCGCTTGTCCGCGGCGTGCCGCGAGGAACGCACGCAGGTCGGCGATCATGCGGTACGTCCCCAGCGAAAGGAGCGCGAGCTGTCCGCCGTTGCTGATGTACTGGTCGTCGAAGCACGTGCGCACGTTCGCCTTCTCGTGCTTCTCCACGCGTGCGAAGAAATCCGCTTCGATCCGCGCGATTTCGGGGCGCATGTCCGCCATGTAGCGGAAGAAGGGGAAGTAGCCGTTGTCGACGCGGCCGTCCGTGTCGACTTGCCAGATGCCGTCGGCGCGCACGCTGCCGCCCTTTGCGCTTTCGCGCGAGAGCCGCACACGACCGTCCGACGTGGCGCGGAACATGCGCGCTTCCGCTCCGCGCGAGTCGGGGATCTCGGACAGCACGGCGCCGGTCGCATCGGACAAATGCGGCACCGACGGACCGGGACCGCAGAGCGCGATCACCGTCCAGGCCGGCCGCAAGTCTGCCATCAGGTTGCGCGTGCCGTCGACGGGATCCACTGCGACGCGCACGCCGCCGTGATCGAAGCCGTCGAGTTCGCGCACGCCGCCGTTCTTGCCCGGACCGCGATGGCGCCAACCGGTGTCCTCCGTCAACAGCGAGATCGGCTCGTGCCGCGCGATCTCGTCGAACCAGCGCTCGAGCACCTGCTCCGCCGGCACGTCGATGCCGTAGGTCACGTCACCCGCTCCTTCGCCGTGCGCGCGGGCCATCGACTCGAGATCGCCGCGCGCGACCGCGTCGAGCAGCGCGTCGTGTGTGGCGGTGCGGATGCGCGTGGCCAGGTCGTGCAGGGGTCCGTGGACCCAGCGCGAACTCTCGAAGCGCACGCTCACACTTTCTGTCGGCCGGTGAAGCCCTCGTCCACTTGATGCCAGTGCTCGATCGTCTTCTCGCCGCACGTCCAGCACCATTGCACGAGGCGCCCCTCGCGCACGCCGTAGAAATCGACGCGCGCGGGATGGACGCTGCGCACTTGTCCGCCCAACCGGCTGATGCGGCGCGTGAACGACTCGACGTCGTCCTCGAGCTCTTTCATCTCCTCGAGGTGATGCAGGAACTCCAGGTGATCCGGGCAATCGGGCTCGTGCACGCGCGTGCCCCAGATCAGCTCGAGCGCGTTGGCGCGGATGTTCGCCATGCGCAGCTTCTTCTTGATCGCTTCGATCTTCACGAAGGTCGAGCTCAAACTCGGGACGAGCTCACGGACTTCGGCGATCGTGTAGACGCGCGGACCGGGCATGATGAGGCTCCTGATGAGGTCCTCGCCGTGCGCATCGGGGGGGGCGACGGAGGGGGAGAGGACTGTATCACGGAGCCCGAATCCGGCCCGGCCGGGCGATTCGGTGCAGGGAAATCACGCTGTTCCGCTGGTTTTTCGAGCGGGCACCATTCCTGGTTCAGGGGCCATCGGGAAGGGCTCTCGCGGCGATCGGCAGCGACATTCGAAAGGTCCCTCTCCAGGCTGCTGCGGGTGGAATCGCCCTGAGCGCCGACTAGACTCGTCCCTTTCCAGTTCATCCGCAAAGCGAATCCGCACGACACCATGTCCGACGTCCGCGAAGTCATCATCATCGGTTCGGGTCCGGCCGGTTACACGGCCGCCATCTACGCCGCGCGCGCGAACCTGAAGCCCATGCTGTTCCAGGGTCACCAGCCCGGCGGCCAGCTCACGATCACGACCGACGTCGAGAACTACCCGGGTTATCGGGACGGGGTGATGGGCCCGAAGATGATGGAGGATTTCCAGGCGCAGGCGGAGCGCTTCGGCACCGACATTCGCTTCGAAGAGATCGTCGAAGTCGATCTGAAGAAGCAGCCGTTCGAGATCAAGACCGAGTTCGACTCGTTCCAAGCGCGCTCGATCATCATCGCGACGGGTGCGTCGGCGAAGCTGCTCGGGCTGCCGAGCGAGACCGACTTGATGGGGCACGGCGTGTCGGCGTGCGCGACGTGCGACGGAGCGTTCTTCAAGAAGAAGAGCGTGCTCATCGTCGGCGGCGGTGACACCGCGATGGAGGAGGCCACGTTCCTCACGCGTCACGCCGACCGCGTCACGGTCGTGCACCGGAAGGAGACGTTCCGCGCGAGCAAGATCATGCTCGATCGCGCGCGCGCCAACCCGAAGATCGACTGGCTGCTCAACAAGGAGGTCGTCGACATCCTTTCGCACTCCGACAAGAAGAAGGTGCGCGCGGTCAGCGTGCGCGACACGCGGAGCGGCGAGGTCAGCGAAGTGCCTACCGACGGCATCTTCATCGCGATCGGCCACGAGCCGAACTCCGCCGTGTTCATGGGGCAGGTCGACACGGACGAAGTCGGCTACATCAAGGTGCGTCCGGGCAGCACGTACACGAACCTGCCGGGCGTGTTCGCGTGCGGCGACGTGCAGGACAAGACGTATCGCCAAGCGGTGACCGCCGCGGGTTCGGGTTGCATGGCCGCGATCGACTGCGAGCGCTGGCTCGAATCGCAGGGGCACTAGGGTGCCTGGAACCCGTCGCGGGTAGTCCCGCGATGGGTGCCTGGCACCGCTAGTGCCCGGATCGGTGGTGTCCACCATCCCTGAACCAAGCGCTTCGCCCGTTTATTGCTGACTGAAAACCGGGCACCGTTGCGTCGTCGTTCCGGTGTTGCCCGTGATCGCGGCCGTCGGCGGAGCCACAGTCAGCGCGCGAGCGCGGCGAGGATGTGAGCGTGGACGAGGCCGTTCGTGCCGACTGCCGTGCCGGTCTCGATCGTCGATGCGCCGTCGAAGCTCGTGAACTTCCCGCCGGCCTCTTCGATGAGGATCTTCGCGGGCGCGATGTCCCACGTCTGCACTCCGGCTTCGAGCCACGCTTCCGCACGACCGGATAGGACCATCGCCGTCGCGGCCACGTCGCCGAACGAACGTGACGAAGCGCTGGTGCGGATCAACTCCTGGATACCGGTTGATTCGCGCATCGCCAGCATGCGTCGGAGCTCGCCCAGGGAGAGCGTTGACTCGCCCCACTTCGCGATCGCGGACACGCACACGCGCGATCCGTTCTTGAACGTGCCCATCCCGCGCGCGCCCCAATAGAGCTCGCCGAGCGCCGGCAGGCCGAGCGCACCGGCGACCACTTCGCCCTCGTGCTCGAGCGCGATCAGCGGACCCCAGAACGTCCCGCCGCGCGCGAACCCGCGCGTGCCGTCGAGGGGATCGACGATCCAGCGCGTGCGCGGATCACCCGGTTGCGCGCCCGTTTCCTCGGACAGGATCGAAGCCTGCGGCAGGGCCTGCTTCAGGATCGCGAGGATCGCCGTCTCCGACTCGCGATCGGCGGCGGTGACCGGAGAGTCGTCGCTCTTCGTCTCGACGGCGACGCCGCGCTCGAAGTGCGGCATCGACACGCGCGCTGCCGCTTCAGCTGCGCGTCGCACTGCGTCGAGTGCGAGCTCCAGATCCAATGCTTGCGCCATGCGCGGATCGTAACGGTGCAGGGGAGTGAACTGCTCGACTTGATTGCGCGGACATTTGGATCGAGGGCTGCCGCCAGGACGCATCGGCTGCACTCGAGGCCGCTCGCTGCTCACCGCTCAGCCCTATCCAAGCGCGCCGGACCTCCGAGCCCCGGAGTCGACAACGGAGGCTGCCTCCTACGCTCAGCACTTGATTGCGCGGATGTCTGGATCGAAATCCGGTGCCAATTGCACACCGCGCCGCGCGCGACCCCCGACACACAAGACTTGTCCGAGTCTTCGGCGAGCTTCTACCCAGGCCATTCCGTCGACTGACGGAAGCGTGCGTCGCTCAATCAAGTTGCGATCCATCTCGGCCCCCTCGATCCAGGGGCACGACTGGATTCGGCGACGCGCGAGCTCGTCACCGCGAGCCAAGCAGCGAACACGAGCGGTGACAGTTCCATGCCGCGCCTCGCGCTATCCCCGACACAGGAGACTCGTCCGAGCCTTCGACGTGTTTCCATCCAGGACCCACCGCGTGCGCTCCGATTCCCCCGGCGGCGCATTTGTCTGCCCGATCAAACCGAGCCGCTCGGGCCCAGGTTATTCTGCACGGCACGCGGATCGACCGACCCTGTTGTCCGTGCAAGGAGGATTGAAACCATGCGTGAGCTGCTCGCCGGCGTCGTGTCCGTTTGCCTCCTCGTCCCCGTTGCTTGCGGCGCGCAGGACGATGGGCCCGCGCGACTCCAAGGCAAGAGCGGGACACCCGTTCCTGCGCAGTCAGGCTCCGCGCTGCACCTGAAGAAGATCTCCGTGCCCGATCCGATGATCGGCTGCGACGCGTTCACGATGCTGATCCCCGACGGATGGAAGACCGACGGCGGCGTGCAGTGGCAGTTCCAGTGGACCAACCTCGCCACCGGCAACATGCGCATTTCGGATCCAAAGTCCGCCGCCGTGCTCGAGATCCTGCCCGTCACGCCCGCGTGCTTCGACGAGTCAGGCAAGATGTTCATGCAGCCGGGCGCGAACTACATGGGCAGCTACGTGATCGCGCCGCCGCGCGACGTCAAACAGTACGTCGAGGCGATCGTCGTCCCGCTCTTCCGCAAGGACGTCGAGAACGTGCGCGCGGGCGCGCTCACTCCGCTGCCCGCCGTTGCGCGCGCCGTCGAGAAGAACGTGCAGGAGGCAGGCGTCGCCAAGCGCGTCGAGTCGGGCAAGGTGCGCCTCGAATACACGTCCAAGGGCAAACCGATGGAAGAGGACGTGTACATCACGATCGTCCAGTCGCGTTCGCAGGCAGTGCCCGGCATGGTCATCTGGAACTGCGAGCACCAGTACGCTTTTCGTGCCGAGAAGGGCAAGCTCGATGCTCTCGCGCCGCTGCTCCAGGCGATGGTCTCCTCCGTCAGCATCGACCTGAAGTGGTACGCCGGCTACTCGCAGGTCGTTGCTTTGCGCAACAAAGGTCAGATGGACCAGATCCGCGCCGCCGGCGAGCTCTCGCGCCAGATCTCGCGCAACAACGACTCGATGATCGCTTCGATGCGTTCCTCGTGGGAAGCGCGTCAGAAGTCCGAAGACCACGTCTACCAGCAGTTCAGCGAGTCCATTCGCGGCATCGAGACCTACCAGAACACGTTTGACGAGCGCCCGGTCGAGCTGCCGTCCGGCTACAACGACGTGTGGGTCAACTCGTCGGGCGAGTACGTGCTCTCGAACGAGGGGGGCTACGATCCGAACGTTGGCTCGACGCTCGAATGGCGCCGGCTCGAGCACGCCCCGCGCTGAACTTCAGTGCCGCCGCTTGCTGAACCTGCGGAGTTGTCCTTCCGCCGGAGTCGACAACGGAGGCTGCCACCGAACCGCGCCGTACCGCGCCGGCGTCGCTCACGAGTTGCCGTGCTGCGTCAGGTCCAGGTCCAGGCACAACCGCGGCGCGGGACGGAAGCCGTGGTGCTGGAAGAAGCGCAGGAGGTCGACCTCGTCCCAACCGACCTCGGTGCGCAACGTCGCGACGTTCAGGGCCTTCAGGTTGGTCCGGAGCTGGTCGACCAACGCTTCGCCGATGTGACGCCGCTGGAAGTCGGGATGCACCCCGATGGTGTCGAGCACGGCGACGGGTTCGGTGAGGCCGAACTCGCCGGTCCACACGCGGGCGAGGAGGAAGCCGACGAGGATCCCGTCGAACTCGGCGCCGAGGGAGACCTCGACGCTCGTGTCGAGCAGGTTCGTCTTCAGCTTGTAGAGGAAGTAGCCGTGCCGCGCGCGACCCGTGACGAGGGCGTCCAGAGCGACGACGCGCTCGAGATCGGACGCGCGCAGGCGGCGTACTGTGCTGGATGCTTCGAGTTCTTCCATGGTTTCCATCGTCGTCTCCTCGATCGTCTTTCGTGTTGCAGGGTGCGTCGTCTTGCCGGATACGTCGTCGCGCTGCGGCTCATGCGGTCAGCTGGCCTCCGTCGACGCGCAACACCTGTCCCGTGACGTGGCGCGAGAGATCCGTGCACAAGAACAGCACGGCCCGTGCGACGTCGGCGGGTTCGGCGACACGGCCGAGCGCGCTCTCCTCGATTGCTTTCTGCACGTGCTCGTCGGCGAGCGCGGCGGTCATCGGCGTGCGGACCAGGCCCGGTGCGATCACGTTGACGCGCACGCCGAACCGGCCGAGCTCGCGCGCGCAGCTGCGCGCGAGACCGATCAGGCCGGCCTTGCTGGCGGCGTAGTTCGCCTGGCCGAACTTGCCGCGCTCGCCGTTGATCGAGGAGACGAGCACGACCGCGCCTCCTCCGCGCAACCGCAACAGCGGGGCAGCGCCGCGCAGGATGCGGAACGCGGAGTCGAGGTTGACCGCGAGCACGCGCGACCAGTCCTCGTCGGTGAGCTTCCACACGACGGCGTCGCGCGTGATGCCGGCGCAGTGCACGACGACGTCGAGCGCATCCGTGTGGCGCGCGACCGCGTCGAACAAGCTCGCGCTCGCACCCGCGTCCGCGAGATCGCACTCGATGCCGATCGCGCCGTCGGGCGGGGTGATCCCGGGACGGTCGACGCTCAACACGCGCGCTCCCGCGGCGTGGAGCAGACCGACGACGTGCGCGCCGATCCCGCCGCTGCCGCCTGCGACGAGCGCCGTGCGCCCGTCGAGCGTCACGAGCGGCAGGATGTCGGCGGCGCGGATCACGCGCGAGCTCCCGCCGTCAGCGCGATACCCTTGCGGGACAGCTTGCGCGCGCGGAACGCACCCCACAGCCCGGCGCCGATCGCGCCGGCCAGCACCGACTGCGGATTCGACCGCAGCTCGATCTTCCCGCCCGCGGCCTGGGCAACTTCGCGCAGCGCGGCCATCAACCCGACGTCGGATGCGAGGCCGCCTGTCACGAGCGCCGGGCCACTGACGCCGAGCGACGTGAGCAGCTTCAGGTAGCGCCCCGCCATCGACAGGTGGATGCCCTTGATGATGTCGGGTGCTGGGATCCCGCGCGACACCATGTTGATCACGTCGGTCTCGGCCAGCACGGCGCAGATCGACGAGCACGTCTCCGGCTTCGTCGATTGCAGCGAGAGCGGACCGATCTCCTCCATCGTGATGCCGAGGTAGCGGCAGATGTTCTCGAGGAACTGACCCGAACCCGACGCGCACTGGCTCGTCATGCGCGAACCCAGGACCTTGGCCCGCTCGTCGACGATCACGCCGCGCGCGTGCAAGGCGCCGATGTCGACGACGGCGCGCACTTTCGGATCGAGGAACAAGGCACCGCGAGCGTGCGTCGTCATCCCGTAGAAGTGACCGGTGTGGAAGGGGATCTCCTCGCCTTCGCCGGTCGTCGCGACGTAGGCGAGGTCGCCGACGGTGAGGCCGGTCCCCTCGAGCGCAGCCTCGAACAGCGTGGCGGCCATCGCTCGCGGGTCGCGCCGGCGGATGCGCTCGACGTGCGTCCACACGAGCTCGGCACCCGCGTCAGGGCGGTCGCGCACGAGCGCGATCTTGATCGCCGAGGATCCCACGTCGATGCCGGCCGTGGTCAGCGTCTCGTTGCGTGTGTCGCTCATGCGGCCGATCCGGCGGGAACGCGCTCCGCCGCCTCCTGTGCGAGCCACTCGCGCTGCGCGAAGAGCGCGGCGCCCAGGGCTCCGGTGTAGATGGACTCGGGGGAGATGTTGATCTTGATCTCGCCGTAGTTCTCGCGCACGAGATCCTCCAGCGCGCGGACCGCGGCCGGGTTGCGCGCGACGCCGCCGGTGAACGTGAACTCGCTCGACACGCCGCCCGAACGCGCGAGCAGCGACATCGCGCGCAGCACGATCGCACGGTGCAGACCGGCCAAAATGTCCTCGCGCTTCTCGCCCAGCGACAGTCGCTCGCGCAGCTCGGCTCCCGCGAACACCGTGCACGTCGAGTTGATGCGCACCGTGCGCTTGGACGAGCACGCCATCGGACCGAGCTCGCTCAAGCCCAGGTTCATCTCGTCCGCGATGTAGCCCAGGTAGCGCCCGCATCCCGCCGCGCAGCGATCGTTCATCTGGAACGACGTGACGATGCCCTGCGCGTCGACCTGGATCGCCTTCGTGTCCTGGCCGCCGATGTCGAGCACGGTGCGCGTAGAGGGGAACATGGCGTGCGCGCCGAGTCCGTGGCACAGAATCTCGGAGCGGATGCGCTCCTTCGGGAACGGCAGCCGTTGCCGGCCGTAGCCCGTGCCGACGCTCGAAGTTTCCTCCATCGAGACAGCGGCGGCGCGTTCGACGGCACGTTCGAGCTCCGGCGCGCGCTCGGGCAGCGCGGCCGCGGCGGCGAGCGCGTGCTCGGCGAAGCACTCGGCTCCAGACACGGTGCTCTCGACCTCGAGCACGGCCTTGTCGAACAGGCCGACGAGCGCGTCGAACGGCAGGTCGCGCTTGCGCGCCGCGTTCTCGGCGTGCTGGAGGAAGCGGCTGCCGGCGAGGTCGCGGAAGAAGTCGCTCTTGCGGCTCGCACCGGGCGCGAACAAGGTGCCGCATTCCGCGCTCATGCGGTCCTGGATCTTCGCGACGGCGGCGCCCAGCCGCGCGTCCTCGTCGCCGCCATCGCCGGTGCGCGCTTGGAACGCGCGTTCGATCGCCGCGCGCAAGAGGGCGAGCTGGGCGCGGTACTGCTGCTCGCGGAAACCGCGCCCGAGATCGTCGAGCCAGCGCACGCGCACGTCGCTCTCGACCCCGGCGCTCTCGAGCTCCTTGTCGATCCCGGCGAAGCGCGCGTTGTGCAATGCCTCGGCCACCGCGACGACGCACGCCGCGTCGTAGTTGCTGCGGCTGTTCGTGATCCCGCGACCGATCACGCGCCCTTCGCGGTCGAGCATGACCGCCTTCGTGGTCGTCGATCCGAGGTCGATGCCCACGCAGTACTTCACACAGCACCTCCGCGCTTCTGCGCGATCATCTGCAGGAACGACTCGAGCCGGTTCTTGATGTTCGCGGCCGAGAAGTAGCGCGGGTCCACGAGGTCGCTCTCGATGAACCCGGCCGGCTTCCCGGTGCGCGACTCGATTTCACGCAGCATCGCGAGCTGTCCCGCGCTGAACGAGTTGCAGCTCTTGACCGAGTTCACGAGCAGGCCGTCGGCCTCGTACTCGCGCATGTAGCGCTCCAGGATCCCGACGCGCGTCGGCAGGTCCAGGTTCGTGTAGCAGCCCATGCAGTACTCGGCCAGCGAGTCGATCGGTCGGGCGGGATCGTGCCGGAAGCCGAAGTCGTAGGTGCCCCCGACCTTCGTGTACGTCGACGCCACGGAGACCGCGCCCTCCTCGCTGAACATGCGCCAGAACTCGCGGAAGCTGGTCCAGTTCGGCGGCCCCTCGACGACCAGGCGATAGCGCTCTTCGGCGAGCGGACCGTCGGGCGTGATCGGACCGAGGCCGAGCGCGACACGCTCTGCGATCTCTTCGCGCAGCTCGCGGTAGTACTCGACGGCCTCGCTCGTCCCGCGGAACGCGCTGAAGATCGGCCCGATGTAGTAGACGGCGCCGAACCACGCGTCGATCGGCGAGGGCTTGTTCTTCGCCGACTGCAGCACCCACACGAGGTCATCCTCGGCGCGCGCCGAGCGCGCCAGGAGCTCCTTGAGGCGGTCCTCGTCGTAGCGACGCCCCGAGATCTTCTCGAGCGCCGGGATCAGCTTCTTTCGGATCTGCGCCGCGACGTACGCGCGCATCGAGTCGTCGATGCGTCCGTCGCCCTGATAGGGGACGTGCAGCATCACGGTCGGACAGTGGTACTCCTGCTTGAGGAGCTCGAACCACTTCATGAACGTGAAGCAGCCCGTGTACGAGAGCAACAAGAGGTCGGGCGGAGGCAGGCGCTCGCCGGTCGGACCGACGTTGCCCGACTTCATCATGCCGATGTCGCACTTGACGTACGTGCACACGTCCTCGGAGTGGCCGAGCTTCTCGGCCAGCGTGATGTACTCGCGCGACTTGCCGCGCATGCCCGACTGGAGCGCGTTGATCTCGGGCAGCACCGGGTTGAGATCGAAGCTCAAGAGGAGCTCGGTCAGGTTGCCGGGCACGAACGTGTACACGCACTTCTCGCCGGTCTCGGGCGAACGCGCGAGCCGCGTGAAGTGGTCGGCGATCATGCGCTTCTGCCGCTCCTGGCTCCTGTCCTTCGCGACGGGCAGCGCGGGATCCACGGCAGTGCGCCTCGTGTTGGTCGTGCTCATGCTTCGCTCCACAGCTTGATGGAATCGGCGAACGTGCCGGCCTGCTCACGGATCACCTGGAACTGGCCGGTGTTCTCCGCGTACTTGAGGCTCGTCCAGGGGATGCCCGCGGCGTCGAGCGCGCTCTGCGCCATGGGCTGATCGAGCAGCGCCGGATCGCAGAAGCTCGGTGCGCAGAACAGGACGCCCTCGCCCTTGTTCTCCTCGACGCGACGCACGATCTCACGGCCCTTCGTGTCGCTGCCGTCGTACCGGATCGGGCTGTCGGTCGAGTCCTCGAGGAACGCGCGGGTCAGCGCCTCGAGCGGGTCGCCGGTATCGCTGACGTCACCCCGGATCCAGCGCAGGATCTGCACGAAGTCGTCGTCGACGATGTAGCACCCGGCGCGTTCGAGCGTCTTGATCAAGCCCAGCGGCGGCTGCTCGCAGAAGGACCCGGTGAGCACGACGCGCGCCTGGTCGAGGGGCAGACGATCCTCCTCGTCGACGACGCAAGCGCGGTAGTCGCGCAGCATCACGTTGTGCTCCTCGACCGGGATCGACATGCCGGCACGCAGGATCAAGTACAGCTCGGACGTCGGCACGCGCCACGGCTCGTCGCGGCGCAGCGCGTACAGGTCGCGCACGAGCTTGCGGTTCAGGTTGTACGTGCGGATCGAGCTACGCAGGTGCTCGGCGTCGTACGCGCGCGCGCCCCGCCGCTCGAGCTCGCGCGACAGCGACTCGAGCTCGCCGCGGTAGAACACGCCGCCCATCTCGTCGTCGAAGTCCTGCGGCACGTCCAGGTAGCGCGACATCTTCGCG
>JBBQNP010000079.1:0-20175 GCA_038330085.1 Planctomycetota bacterium
TCCATCAGGATCCAGTAGGCCTTGATGTGCGGAATGTTGTCGAGCATCAACCGCCCGAGCGCGATCTCGCGCAGCTCGTCGACCGCCGTCGGACCGGGCACGTGCGCCATCTCGCTGTTGTCGGGGTGGAACGAGAGGGGAATGTACGTCTGGAAGCCGTGCGTCTCGTCCTGCAAACGCCGCAACCGATCGAGGTGATCGACGCGCTCTTCCACGGTCTCGATGTGTCCGTGCAGCATCGTGCAGTTGCTCTTCAACCCGGAGCGATGGACGGTGCGCGCGATGTCGAGCCACTGATCGCCGCTGATCTTCAGGTGGTACGAGAGCTTGTGCACGCGGTCGGCGAACACCTCTGCGCCGCCGCCGGGCACGGAACCCAGACCGGCTTCGATGAGCTCGGGCAGCACGTCCGCGAGAGGCTTCTTCGCCTTCTTCGCGATCTGGTCGAGCTCGACCATCGTGAACGCCTTGACGTGGATCGAAGGGCGCGCGCGCTTGGCGGCGCGCAGGATGTCGAGGTAGTAGGAGTACTCGAGGCGCGGGTGGATGCCCGCGACCATGTGCACTTCCGTCACCGGCTCAGACAGCTGCGCCGTGATCTTCGCCGCCACTTCCTCGGGCGTCATCCAGTACGCACCCGGCTGGTTCGGCAGGCGTTGGAACGCGCAGAACCGGCAGAGCTTGTTGCAGATGTTCGTGTAGTTGACGTGCTGGTTGACGTTGAAGTACGAGAGGTCGCCGTGCATGCGCTCGCGCACGTGGTTGGCGAGCGCACCCACGGCGTGCAGGTCCGCGGCATACAGGCGCACGCCGTCGTCGATCGTCAAGCGCTCCTCTGCGAGCACCTTGTCGGCGATGTCGCCGATCTTCGCGCGCGCGGCAAGCTCGCGCATGGCGGTGTCGCGTGTTGGGATGTGGCGTGTGCGGATGTCGCGTACCGGGATGTAGCCGTCACCCGAGCTCACGAAGCACCCCTCGCTGCGCGATGCACCGCGGCCTCTGCGCGAGTTGCGGGATGACACGCGCCCGCATGACGTTCGTCGACGATCCCGTACCACGAGTTGCGTCGACGCGGCTTGAACCCGGCGCGCACGATCTGCTTCTCGATTCCGTCGATGGGGGACAGGTTGAAGCAGCCCGCCGCCGACACGACGTTCTCCTCCATCATCGTTCCGCCGAAATCGTTGCAGCCGTGGCGCAGCGTGACCTGCGCCATCTTCAAGCCCTGCGTGACGTAGCTCGTCTGGATGTTCAGGACGTTGTCGAGGAAGATCCGCGAGAGCGCCTGCACGCGCAGGTACACGCCCGGCGTCGCCTTCGTGGGATAAAGCTCCTGCTCGGGCACGCCCTCGGGCTGCATCGTCCAGCACGCGAACGCGGTGAAGCCGCCCGTTTCGTCCTGCAGGTCGCGGATGCGCGCGAGGTGCTCGACGCGCTCGGCTCCGGTCTCGACGTGGCCGAACATCATCGTCGCGGAGCTGCGCAAGCCGGCTTCGTGCACGCGCCGGTGCACCTCGAGCCAGCGGTCCGTCGTCGTCTTCTTGGGCGCGATGATCTTGCGCACGCGCTCGACGAGGATCTCGGCGCCGGCACCGGGGACGCTGCCCAGGCCCGCTTCGACGAGGTCTTGGATCACCTCCTCCACGGGGCGCTTCTCGATGCGCGAGAAGTGATCGATCTCGGGCGCGGAGAGCGCGTGCAGGTTGATGTTCGGATACCGCGGGCGCAGGTCGGCGAAGAGCTCGCACCACCAGTCCGACTTGATGTAGGGATGGTGGCCGCCTTGCATCAGCACCTGGCGCCCGTCGAGCGCCGCGAGCTCGTCCAGCTTCTGGTGGATCTCCTCGCGCGTGAGGACGTACGACTCGGCGTGTTTGGGCCGGCGGTAGAACGCGCAGAACCCGCAGTCGGTGATGCACACGTTCGTCGGGTTCAGGTTGCGGTCGACGATGTACGTGACGACGTCGCCCGGATGTTTGCGCGCGCGCACGAGGTCGGCGAGCCGGCCGAGCGTCAGGATGTCGGCGCGGTCGTGGAGCACGAGTGCGTCATCGACGTCGATGCGCCGGCCCTCTTCGACCGTGCGCACGATGCGCTCGAGATCGCGTCCGAAAGGACCGCTCCACGTGCGGCTCGCGAACGGAGCGGTGCCCCCACGACGGGGATCGGCGGCGTCGCTTGAATGGGCGGCGTTCCTTGAATGGGCGCCGTCCCTTGCATCCAAAGAGTTCTCTGACGGGGCAGACTTCACGGTCCGTTCGTGCCTCGTCGGATCGCTTCCCAGAGCTTCAGGTCCCGAGATCATGACCGGACAGTATATGGAACGCATCGCAGCCGATATCCTCCACACTTTCCAGGGCCACGCGTCGACAGCTCGATGAACGAATTGCCATGAACACCCGCACGAACTCCGCCCACGCCGCCTTTGCCGCGTTGATCCTCCTGTGCGCGCCCGTCGCGGCACGTGCGACCTCGATCCAGAGCCCGCCAGCGTCGACCGACAAAGACAAGTCGACCGACAAAGACAACCAGCGCGCCCTGCTCGACCAGGCCTTCCACTCCCTCGAGGAGGAGCTGAAAGCCGCGATCGAGGAGTACTCCGTGCAGCGCCAGGCCGCGAGCAAACAAGGTCTGCCGCAAGATCAGTGGCCGCCCTCGCCGACACCCGGTTTCTACGACCGCTTCGAGCAGCTCGCCCTGCAGGACCAACCGGACGCACTGCGCTGGTGCATCGGCATCGCGGGGTCGATCGGGTTTTCGATGGACGAGGCGATCGCGCGCAAGCTCGTGCTCTACGAGCACATGGTCAAGGCGCACGCGGCCTCGCACTGGATCGACGACATCATCCAGTTCCTCCGCAACGAAGGCGGGCCGACCGGCGTCGGCGTCGAGCGCGGGACGGGGTTCCTGGCCGACATCGCCAAGGCCACGTCGAACGCGCAGACCCGCGCCAACGCTCTGTGGACCGAGGGTTCGCTCTTCTTCGACAGCAAGAAGCCCGAGGAACAAGCGCGCGCGACCGCGGTCTGGAAGGAGATCGTCGCCAAGTGCCCGAACACGCCTCAGTCGCGCCGCGCGGCCGGCCTCGTGTTCCAGGCGGATCATCTGCAGGTCGGCATGACGGCGCCCGACGTTTCGACCGTCGACACCGACGGTGCTGCGTTCAAGCTGTCGGACTTCCGCGGCAAGGTGACGGTGGTCGTGTTCTGGGGTTTCTGGTCCAAGGAATCCCGCGCGCTGATCGGGACCGAGCAGGCGTTGGTCGAACGCTTCAAGGACAAGCCTTTCGCGATCGTCGGCGTGAACACCGACATGAGCAAGGACGACTACAAGCGCGTGGCCGATCAGGCGAAGCTCACGTGGAAGAACTCCTGGCAAGGCAACCGACAAGGTCCATGGCCGGAGGCGTGGGGCATCATCGCCTTCCCGTCGGTGTTCGTGCTCGATCAGAAGGGCGTGGTTCGCGCGCTCGACGTGCGCGGGGACACGCTCACGAACCAGGATGCGCTGTCGGGCCTGATCACGAAGATCCTGGCCGAGCCCCAAACCAAAACGGGCGGCGACTCCCCCGCTCCGAAATAGCGCTGCAACACATGACCAACGACACGCAGAGCAAAGACGCACAGAGCAAGGCTTCGCACATGAAGAATGTGCAGTTCATGGAGACGATCGTGTCGCTGTGCAAGCGGCGCGGGTTCGTGTTCCAGGCCTCGGAGATCTACGGCGGGATCGGCAACACGTACGACTACGGACCGCTCGGCGTCGAGCTCAAGCGGCGCGTGAAGGACGCGTGGTGGACGAGGATGGTGACGTTGCGCGACGACGTCGTCGGGCTCGACAGCGCGATCATCCAGCATCCGAAGACGTGGGAGACGTCGGGTCACGTGGCGGGGTTCACCGACCCGATGATCGACTGCAAGAAGTGCAAGGGCCGGTTTCGCGCCGACAAGTTGGGTGACACGCAGTGTCCCGAGCGTCCGAGCAAGCGCCCGGGCGAGTGCGGCGGCGAGCTGACCGAAGCGCGCGCGTTCAACCTGATGTTCAAGACGAACGTCGGACCGGTGGAAGGTGCGGGGTCCGTTGCGTACTTGCGCCCCGAGACGGCGCAGGGAATTTTCTTGGACTTCAAGAGCGTGCTCGAGAGCTCGCGCCAGAAGCCGCCGTTTGGAATTGCGCAGATCGGCAAGAGCTTCCGCAACGAGATCACGCCGGGGAACTTCGTGTTCAGGACGCGGGAGTTCGAGCAGGGCGAGATGGAGTTCTTCATCCCGCCCGCGCAGAACGACCGGTGGTACGAGTACTGGCGCAAGGAGCGCGAGAGCTGGTACACGGACTTCGGAATCAATCCGGCGAAGCTGCGGATGCGCGAGCACGCCAAGGATGAGCTGGCGCACTACTCGACGGGTTGCACGGACGTCGAGTACGAGTATCCGTTCGGGTGGGGCGAGTTGGAGGGGATTGCGTGTCGGACGGACTTCGATCTGAGGCGACACAGCGAAGCGTCGGGCAAGGATTTGAGGTACTTCGATCCGGAGACGAAGGAGAAGTACTTCCCGTGGGTGATCGAGCCGGCTGCCGGGATCGATCGCACGGCGTTGACGTTCTTGATCGACGCGTATGACGAGGAAGAGGTCGAAGGGGAGAAGCGGGTGGTGTTGCACTTGCACCCGGAGATTGCGCCGGTGACGGTCGGGGTGTTGCCGCTGGTGAAGAAGGAAGGGATGCCGGAGAAGGCCCACGAGATCGAGAAGGAGTTGAGGCGCGCGAGGTTCAGCACGTATTACGACGAGAGTGCTGCGATCGGGCGCAGGTATCGGCGGTTGGATGAGGTGGGGACGCCGTTTTGCGTGACGATCGATGGTGAGACGTTGGCGCAGGACACGGTGACGGTGAGGCACCGCGACACGATGACGCAGGATCGCGTGAAGGTCAGTGAGCTGAATGCGTGGATCGCGCAAGCGGTGCGCGATTGGAAACGACCCGAGCGCAAGAGCGAGTGACGGCGGGTGCCTGGCTCCGGTTGCGCGTATTCGCGCAACCGGTGCCTGGCACCGCCCGCCCAGTCCATTCCCGAACAAGCCGCATGACGTCGCACGCCCTCGAGTTCAAGAAACAGCCGAGATCCCAGTGACAAAGAGCACGACGTGAAAGAACGACGCCTCCACGTGTTGCTCTTGTGCGTCGCGATCCTCGTCTTCTTCCACTCGGTCGTGTCGTTCCCGTTCTTGTCGTGGGATGACGACATCAACGTCACGGGCAATCCGCTGGTGTCGTCGGCGAGCGGCGAGGGTCTGTGGCAGTTGTGGCGTCATGCGTACGCGAGCTTGTATGTGCCGGTGGCGTACACGTGGTTTTGGCTGCTGGCGTGCGCATCGAAGCTCACAGCTGGTGGGAAGGGTGTCGATCCGGTGCTCTTCCACGCGGGGAATCTAGTGCTGCATGTGGTGTGCACGTGGATGGTGTATCGGGTCGTGTCGAAGCTGGTCATGTCGCAACGCGCGGCGTTTGTCGGGGCGTTGGTGTTTGCGGTGCATCCGTTGGTTGCGGAGTCGGTGGCTTGGGTGACGGAGGCGAGGGGGTTGTTGAGCGCGGCGTTTGCGTTGGTTGCGTTGGATCTGTGGTTGGAGGCGGTGCGGACGCGAGGGGGAGATGAGGAGCAACGGCAAGGTGTTCCGCGCCTACGGCGCGGTTCCGACCGACGCGATACGCCCGTGAGTACACGGTCGGCTCGCGCCGGCCGTTTAGTTGGGGGACACGTGGACAGGAGCGGGGTGGAGTTGGGCGGGGAGGATGGCGGGGATCTGAGTGGGCGTGTGGATGAAGGTGTGCGTGGCGGGGGATTGGGTGGATTGTTGGGTGGATCCGGGTGGAGGTTGGGGCTCGCCACGTTGTGCTTCGTCGCGGCGATGTTGGCGAAGCCGCAAGCGGTGGTGTTGCCGTTCGTGGTGATCGCGATCGATGTGTGCGTGCTGCGGAGGGAGTGGAAGAAGAGTGCGGTGTTGGTGGGTGCGTGGGTTGTTCTTGCGGCGTGCGTCGTCGTGGTGACGAAGCTGAACCAGGGCGAGGAGATGCTGCATTTTGTTGCGCCGTTGTGGGCGCGGCCGGTGGTGGCCTTGGATGCGTTGGGCTTCTATACGTGCAAGGTCGTGATGCCGGTCGGGTTGACGACGGACTATGGAAGAACGCCGGGGTGGCTGATCGAGTCGATTGGGCGCGCTTGGCCTGCGGTGGTGCCGGTGGTGGTGTTCGGCGTGCTGGTCGGGATGCGGCGGGGGTGGAAAGGGGTTGGTGCGTACGCGTGGTTCGCGATCGCGCTCTTGCCCGTGCTCGGACTCGTGAGCTTCGTGTTCCAGGACATTTCAACGGTGGCCGATCGTTACGCGTATCCGGCGATGGCGGGTGTTGCGTTCGGTGTTGCGTTGTTGGTGGAGAGGGTGCCGGGCGAGTTGCAGTGGGTTGCAGCATTGGTGCTCGGCGCGGGGTTGGGGACGATGTCGTCGACGCAAGCGGCGACGTGGAGCAGCAACGCAGCGTTGTTCACGCATGTGCAGTCCATCAACCCGAAGAGCTTCAAAGCCGAGGGCAATTTGGGGATGATCGCTTATGGCGCGAAGCGCTGGGATGAAGCGATTGGGCATTATGAGCGTGCGTTGCAGTTCGGCCCACCGAGGTGGTTGCCGGAGCAGATGTTGGGTCTGGCTCACGCGCAGAAGGGGGATTACGCGGGGGCCGAAGAGCACTTCATGAAGTCGCTGGAGTTGCGCGCGGACAACGTGGGCATCGAAGCGATGCTGGGGTCGGTGCGGCTGCAGTTGGGCAAATACGAGGCGGCCGAGGGGCCGTTCCGTCACGTGCTCGAGGTGGATCCGAGTCGGGGAGACGTGCGTGAGTGGCTCGCGACGGCGTTGCTCGCGGAAGGCAAGAACGAGGAGGCGGCCAAGGAGTTTCAGGAAGCGTTGAAGACGCGCGATAGCGCGGAGCTGCGCAAGAATCTGGCGCAGGCGCTGACGATCAGTGGCGATGCGAAGGGTGCGATCGAACAGTTGAGGAATGTGTTGAAGACGAAGGCCGGCTGGCCTGATGCGGAAATCGACTTGGCGTGGTTGTTGGCGACGGCACCGGATGAGGCGTTGCGCAAACCGACGGAGGCGATGTCGCTCGCGGTACACGCGCAGTCGGTGGAGAAGGTGCCGAGTGCGCGGTTCCTCGACACGCTGGCGGCGGCCGAAGCTGCGACGGGACGGTTCGAAGAAGCCGTGAAGACAGCGGAGCGTGCAGCGAAGCTCATTCCAGTTGATCAGAGCGGTTATGCGGAGCGCGTGGAGAAACGCCGGGTTGCGTACGCGAGCGGCAAGGACTGGCGCGACCTCGTGCGGTAGGCGCCGGTCGCGCGGTCTGCGCACACCGTAGACCTCACCTGCCCCGTTCGGGCGAGCCTCGCGAGGCACTTCTCTGCGCGCCTACGCACACGACCCTGCGCGGATGCTCCTTCGTGCGCATGGCAGCGGCGCACGATCCGGATGAGAGTGGGGGCCAGGAGGATGAAATTATGAACCGCTCCACGCGTGCCGCGCTGCGCACCCTCGCGCTCGCCGGCTGTCTTTTGTCCATGTCCGTGCCGGGAGCGTCGCAGACGAGCACGCCCCGTCTCGTCCTCACGACGCCGCCCTTCGTCGGGCAGACCCTGCACCTCGAGCTCGACGGTGCCCTCCCCGGCACTTCGATCCAGCTCCTTTTCTCCACCGAGGCCGATTCGACCGCGACTCCATTCGGACAGCTCGAGCTGCGCCGCGACGCGGCGGTATGGATGGCGTCGGGGATCACGACCGCGGCCGGGACGTGGTCGTTCGCGATTCCGATTCCGCTCGCGACGCAGCTCGCGGAAACGGGCGCACACTTCCAGGCCGTGGTCGCTGACCCGGCGGCTCCGGGCGGAAACGTGCTCTCGGCGGCCGTGCACGCGCGCCTCCTCGGACCGCGGGTGTACGCCGTCTACGGGTCGGCCGGCAGCGCCGGCATGCTCGCCGTGAGCGCGCTCACCGACGCGATCGTCGCGCGCGTCGACTGCCGCGTCGACCATCCTGACTTCGGCTTCCCCCGAGAGGGCAAGCCCGTGTTCGACGCCGTCTTCTCGCGCGGCGCCGCCATGATCACGGACCGCGATCTCCTGCTCTTCGATCCGTACTTCGGCGCGACGGTTGCACGAATCCCGTTCAACAGGGCGTGCGCGCGCACGGTCTTCACCAACCCGTCCCGCACGACGGTCTACGTGCTCGAGCTCGCGGGACCGTCGTCCCCCGCGCGCGTGCACGCCCTCCGCCTGTCCACGGGTACGCAGATCGCATCGCTCGATCTCTTGAACGCCGCCGAGCCGATCTGGTGCCAAGGGCGCTCTGGTGCAGACGTCTTCGTCGCCGAACACGAGCCGGGCGGCCGTACAGCCGTGCGCCGCATCGGGCTCGAGCCGCTGGTCGACCGCGGATCCGTGGCCGTCGGCCTCGCGCAGTCCGACAACTTCCGCAGCTACAACGGAACGCAGTTCGTCGCGCTGCCGATGCTGCAAGTCGGCGGCGAGGTGTACATCTCGACGTCGGGCAGTGCCGGGTCGAGCATGCTTGGCAGCCTGACGCGCATCGTGCCCGGGCCCGCGGGCATGACCACGCTGGTCACTCCGCTCGGAACGAGGCTCATCCATCGACTCGAAGCCGTTCCGGCCGCGGACCGGTTGATCGGCGGCATCGGCGCGACGGACGTCGGCCCGTACTTCCTCCCTTGTGAGATCCCGTTCGGGTCGATCGGTCAACCGACGACGCTCAGGCCGCCTCAACTCTCCTACGAGTTCTACGTGCACGACATCGAGCCCGACGGAGCGTCGGCCTGGATCGTCGCCGACCGCACTTGGGACGGGCAAAGATCCCTGTTCCGACTCGACGTCTCGACCCACGCGTGGACGACGTATCCCTACGCTTGGACGTACGGTCCTTCCGACGCCGAGGTCGTGCGCGACGCATGGAACCACGAGCTGTGGGTCTCCAACGTCGGCGTCGGGCCGCCCGTCGGAATCCTGCCCGAGATCCTCATCGTCGACGTGCTCCACGGAACGAGCCGCACGATCCCGCTCGACGTCACGGCGGCAGCGCTGCAGGCCGTGCCGCTGCCCTGACTTGATGGTCGGATCGCGGATCCTTCGAGACGACACGACGGCCAAGGTCCGATCCGACCGTCCGTCGTGCATCCCACGTGGATCCTCGCGATCGATCGGCCAAGCGGGACGAGGCGTGCCCGAGCAGCCCACCGATCCGTTGTGCGGATCGCATGGGAACGGCTGCTCGGGAGGTGGCAACCAACCTGAGACCGGGGGGGTACCGGCCAGCGAAGCCACGCACCTTCCGCCTCAGTAGCCGGCTGCCTGTCCGTCCTTGCGTGACTCCGACGCGCCGATGAACACCTTGTTCTTCGCGTCCCACTCGATCGCCTGATAGCCGCCGTAGTCACCGACGCCGAAGCCGACGACGTGACCGCGCTTCACCAGCTCGCGCGATACCTCGGGATCAAAGCCGGACTCGAGATACACCTTCCCGCCGTCCGTCATCTTCTCGCCCGTCGGCTCCGACGAGCCGTCGTGCAGGATGCGCGGCGCGTCACCGGCTTCCTGCAGGTTCATCCCGAAGTCGATCAGGTTCACGAGGATCTGCACCTGACCCTGCGGCTGCGTTGCGCCGCCCATCACGCCGAACGAGAGGAAGGGTGCTCCGTCCTTCGTCACGAACGCGGGGATGATCGTGTGAAAGGGGCGCTTCTTCGGCGCGTAGGAGTTGGCGTGGCCGGCCTCGACGTCGAAGAGCTCGCCGCGATCCTGCAAGCCGAACCCGAGTCCGTCGGGACACATGCCTGAGCCCATGCCGCGGTAGTTGCTCTGGATCCACGACACCATCATCCCGCTTTCGTCGGCCGTCGTGAGGTAGATCGTGTCGCCCTGGTCGACGGCGGGGTTGCCGGGAGCGACCGTCTTCGCGGCGCGCTCGGTGATGAGCTTCGCGCGCTCGGCGGCGTAGTCCTTCGACAAGAGACCTTGGATCGGCACCTTCACGAAGGCGGGGTCATCGTAGAAGTGCGCACGGTCCTCGAACGCGAGCTTCTTGGCTTCGACGAACGTGTGAACCCACTGCGTCGTGCCGAAGCCCAGCGCGTGCACGTCGAACTTCTCGAGGATGTTGAGCATCTGCAACGTCGCGATGCCCTGTCCGTTCGGCGGCAACTCCCACACGTCGTAGCCGCGGTAGTTCACCGAAACGGGCTCGACCCATTCGCTCTCGTGCGCGGCGAGGTCCTCGTACGAGAGATAGCCGCCGTTGCGCTTCATGTAGTCGCCGATCACGTGCGCGATGTCCCCCTTGTAGAACGCGTCGGCGCCGCCGGTCGCGATCGCTTCGAGCGTGTGCGCGAGAGCGGGGTTCTTCCAGACTTCGCCCTTGGCCGGCGCGCGGCCGTCGATCGTGAACGTCGCTTTGAAGTTCTCGTACTTCGAGAGGACCGGCACGGAGCGCGACCAGTAGTACGCGACGAGCTCGGTGATCGGCGCACCCTCCGTCGCGTAGCGGATCGCGGGCGCGAGATCCTGCGCGAGGGTGAGCTTGCCGAAGCGATCGTGCAGGTCGCACCAGGCCTTGACGCATCCCGGCACGGAGACGGGCAGCGGACCGTTCGGCGGAATGTGCTTCAACCCGCGCTTTTGGAACTCCTCGATCGTGAGCGACGCGGGCGAACGTCCGCTGCCGTTGAGACCGACGAGCTTCTTCGCCTTCGGATCCCAAACGATCGCGAAGAGATCTCCGCCCGGTCCCGAGCTCACCGGCTCGAGCAGCGCCTGCACCGCGTTCGCCGCGATCGCCGCGTCGACGGCGCTGCCGCCGGCACGCAGGATCTCGAGCGCGCTCTGCGTCGCGAGCGGTATCGACGTCGCCGCCATGCCGTGCTGCGCGATGATCTCCGACCGCGTCGCGAACATGCGGCCCGTGATGCGATCACCCGGCGTGACGAGGAACGGCGCGAGGAGCAAGAGGAGGGGCTGCATGCGCGCAGTCTGGCACTGGACGCTGCTCGCCGATAGTCGGGGCAGAAATACGCTGACAGTCCTCTGTGTTCACACTTCGACGGCGCTCGAGACAACACCGTGTTCGCCCCGACGAAACGACGCCGGCCGGACATCGCATGTCCGGCCGGCGCCTGAGTCTCCTCGCTCGCGCGAGCTTCGCGGGATCTACCTCACTGGGTGATGCCCGTCACCGCGATCGCGCCCGGTGCCACGCCCGTCGCAACCGGGATCGACAGCGTCAGCGCGCCCGTCGTCGGATCGATGCGGCCGATCGTGATCGTGTCCGAACCCGAGTTGACCGCGTACACGAACGCACCGGTCGGATCGACCGTCACCGCCGTCGGCCGCGTGCCGTCGGCGAGCGTCTGCGTCGCAGAGCCGATGTCGAACGCGCTCGACACCGGGTGCAGCGCGAGGTTGCCCGCTCCGCCTGCTCCGCGCGAAGCGACGTACGCGAAGCGACCGTTCGGCGAGAACGAGAGACCGAAGGGCTCCGGACCCGCGCTCGTGCCCGGGAGCACTGCGACGAGGTGACCGTCGACGTGATCGACCGTGAAGCGCGCGAGCGTGTCCGAATCGGGCAGCACCGCGCACGCTTCGTATCCGGCCGGATGGAAGACGACGTCCACGACACCGTCCGCGGCCGCCGGAGGTCCGGCGAGCGTGATCGCGCCCGTCGCCGGATCGATCGCGAAGACCGAGATGCTCGACGTGCCCGGCGTGAGCGTGCCGCGGTTGGCGGTGTAGACGAACTGCCCGGTCGGATCGATCACGACCGAGGCGGGGTTCGGGCCGACTTCCTGCGTGCCGATCTGCGTCAAGGCACCGCTCGCACCGTCGATGCTCCAGGCCGTGATCCAGCCGTCTTCGCTCGTCACGACGTCATGAGCGACGGAGAACAAGAAGCGCGCGGTCGGATCGACGGCGAGGTGCGTCGGCTTGCCGGTGACGCTCTGCGCCGGCACCAAGCCGCCGAGAGCACCGGTCGTCGCGTCGAGCGTGTGGATCGAGATCGTGCTCGAGTCCTCGTTCGCGACCCACGCGAAGCGGCGGCGCGGATCGATCGCGATCGAAGCGGGAGAGGCACCGGTCAACGCGACGGAGGTCTGCGTGAGCGCGCCCGTGCCCGGATCGATCGTGTAGCTCGTCACGTCACCCGACGAACGGCCTGCGACGTGCACGAAGCGCGCCTGGCGGTTGATCGGATGATCGCTGGAACCGATCGCCACGTTGCACGGCGCACCGCGCGTGCGCTGGCGGCCCGCTTCGACCAAGGCACCCGTCGCGGGGTTGATCGAGTACGTGATCAGCTCGGCCGAATCCTGCGCGACGACGTAGACGAAGCGACCGCTCGGGTCCATCGTCAAGCTCGTCGGCGCCGCGCCGGTCGGGTACGTTGCGATCGACTGCAACGCGAAGTTGCCGGTCGCGACCCCGAAGACCGTCACCGTGTTGTCGCCCTTGTTGGCGACGAACGTGTACTTGCCCGAGATGTGCACGCCGATCGAGACCGGCAGCACGCCCGAGTGACGCAGCGCGACCGGGAACAACTGTCCGGTGGCGTTGTAGCGGATCGGCAGCGCGCTCTCGAAGTACTCGAGCGTCACGTACAGCACCGGGCGAACCGGATCGATGCACATGCTGATCGGACGGCCGCCCAACAGTCGCAACGACGGCCAGAGCGCGTCCAGATATCCCGTGGCCGGGTTGATCGTGAAGGCCTGCACGCCGCTGCCCAGACCATCGCTGTCGCGGCCCTTGAGCGTGATGAACAAGAGATGTCCGGTCGGATCGATGGTGATCGCGCTCGGCTCGAAGCTCGTGCCGATCGGCGTGCCGACGGGCGTCAGCGCACCCGTGGTCGAGTTGATCGCGAACACGTGCAGCACGTCCGAGCCCATGCTCGTCACGTACGCGAAGTGCCCAGCCGGGTCGATCGCGATCGCGTGCGGTCCGGCGGCGACGGACGCGCTGCCCTGTTGCGCGAGCCAGCCCGTGTCAGGATCGATCGCGAGCACGGTCAGCGTGCCCGTGACGCTGTCGGTCGAGTACGCGAAGCGTCCGTTCGGATGGAACACCAGGTTTTCGGGTGCGTCCACAGCGCCTGCCACCGACTGTCCCGCACGCGTGAGCTGACCCGTCGCCACGTCGTCGGCGAACAGCGAGAACGAGTGGTCGACGCCGCTCGTCGCGTACACGAAGCGCGGCGCAGGTACGACCTGCAGCGTCAACGTGAAGTGCGCAGCTCCGCCGCCGTTGCTGGCCGCGATGTCGTACGCACGCAGCGCCGAAGGCGCCGTCGGCGTGCCCGAGATCCCGCCCGTCGCCGGGTCGAAGACCAAGCCTGCGGGCAACGGCGGAACCGCCGTGAATTGGTCGACCATCCCGTCGAAGGTCGCCGCGATCGGATCGATCGCGACCTGGCTGACTTCCAGCCTTTCCGTCGACGAGTAGACGAGGTTCGAAGGTGCGGTCGGCAACGGACCACCGCCGCCACCACCACCACCTCCTCCTCCTCCTCCGCCACAACCGGCGAGGCCGGCGAGCGAGAGTCCAAACACAGTGACGAGAGCGCGAGAGTTCTGCGGAGTTTTCATGAAGTCGATCCTGAGTCTCTGAACCTTGCGGCGCGCGGTCGCCCCCTCTGCGGAGAGGGCACGCCGATCGGAGTGCGAGTTAGGACGTGAAATTCGTCCCGGCGGTTTCCTGCTTCTGCCTGCCCGGGGGATCTGCTTCTCGAAAAAAGCCTACCCCACGATAGTCGGGCAAGGGGAAATCGCGAGCACCTACTCGCGTGCGCAGACGAAGCGATCTGGCCCGAGCCCGCAACTCTTTCCAACCTCCCCTTCGGGCAGTGGCCGCGAACGCATCCCGCAGGCACCAGCCGGTGCGAAAAGGCCGGCGCAAGTCGACGCGTGGAACTTCCTTCACGTTCCAGCGCACGGCGCAGACTCAGACTCGTCACCCGCACGAGCCATCGACGAATCCGCTGCGTCCACCCCGCTGCGTCCACCAAGCCGCAGCTCGGCGTCAGGCAACCTCACGCCCCGACGCGTGCCTTCTCGAGCAGATCCTGCGCCAACGCCCGCGCCTTGATCACGCACTGATCCGAGTTGTCGTACTCGAACCTCCCGAACCTCCCCAACTGAACGACTCCCACCGACTCGAACCACGACAGCGCCGCCTTCCGCCTCGCCGCGTACCCGTGATCGAAGACCACATAGGCCTGCTCGATCTCGGTTCTGTCGTCGAACATCACCTCGTCATCGCGCACCAACCCCGTGTGCACCATCCCGGCAATCACCTCGCGCTCCAGCTCGCTGCCCGGGAACTTCTGCCCGCCTTGCACGGTGACCTCGCACAGGAACGAGCTCTTTCCCGTCGGCGCCAACGTGCTCGAGTAGTTCGACATGTACGTGATCCGATTGGCCGGACCTTGCGCCGCATGCGGCAGGTAGATCCACGACAGATTTGGATGCTGCGCACGTTCGAGCGCGAGCAACACGCACACGATGCCGTTGTACTCGAGCGCCCGGCACGCCTCTGCCACCTCGCTCGGCATCCCGGCCACGATCCCGGGCATGTGCGTCAAGCTCAATGTCGACACGACGACGTCGAACTCCTCTCCGTTCACCCTCCAACCGCCCGCTTTTTTCGCGAGCTCCTTCACGGGCGTCGACAGCCTCACCTTGGCCGTCAACCCGCGCGCGATCCCGTCGGTGATCGCCTGGAATCCGCCCTTCAGCGGGTAGTAGAAGATCGACTGGTGCGTGTAGCCCTCGGTGCGAATTCCCACCGCCGATCGCAACACGTCGTCGACCGGCGCATCCGGCACCCTGCCCGCGACCCAGTCGCTCGTCAACGCGTCGAGCTCGCGCTTCCACACCTTGGCGTTGTAGGGGTCCATGAAGTGCTCGGCGATGCCGTCGCCGAAACGCCAGCGCACCCACTTGCCGAACTCCGGCGGTGCCTGCGACTTCGTCAGTGCGCGCTCGTGCCACGCGAGCACGTAACCGCGCAGGCACTCGAACGTCGCCTCGGGCGGCAGATCACCGAGCCCGTTCTCGAAGGGGTAGTTGACCCAGCGCTGTCCGTAGCGGATGCGCGTGTGCCGATCCTTCTCCACGAAGGCCGCGTCGCCGCCGGCGCAGGCCTTCATCCAATCCATCGCCGGCTTGTCCTTGCTGTAGAGGATGTGGCCGCCGGCGACGTCGTACGTGAAGCCCTCGACGGTCTTCGACTTGCACAATCCTCCCGGCGTGTCGGATGCCTCGAAGACGTGCACGTCGCTCGCGGGATGCCCGCCTTCGACGAGGAACCGAGCGAGCGAAAGGCCGGAGACGCCGGCGCCGAGGATCGCGATCTTCAAGTGGCGGAGAGGTGCGTGAGGCGGAGATGCCGGGCAGGAAGGGCGGCGGAGCGGGGACGAAAGAGGATACCTATCTCATCCGCCCAACTGCACGACCTTTGCGCGCATGAGGCACCAGATCGAGCGCGGCAACGTCGGTCTTCGGGCGTGCCTGACGTTCGCGTTCATGGACGCCAGGCGATCGTGTAGGCGTTGCTCGTGTTGAAGGTCGAGCTCGTGCAGAACATCGCGGCGTCGCGGTACACGACCTGATACGTGCGCGTCGCGCCGCCTGCGGGGACCATGCCTTTCAACGCCACCCCGAGCTCACCCACGTGCGGGTACGTGTCCCCGCCGCCCGACACACTGCGCACGGCGAGACGCGCCGCCGTTCCGCCGAAGCAACGCCGGCCGTCTCCGAACGGCACCGACTGCTGTGTCGTGCCTTGCACGTAGATCAGTGCCGTTGAACTCGGCAGATCGTGCGCCACGAGCTCGACCGTGTCGCTCGCGACGCTCTGCACGCCGTTGCCGAACAAGCGCGCCTCCTTGCCGGCGGAGTGCTTGCAGCCTCCCGAGTCCGCGGGACCCTGGAATCCGACGTAGCCCATGTGCGACTGGCCTGCGCACGGACAGCTCGTATCGGCAGTGCACGTCACCGTCCCCGGCTCGCGCACGATCTCGACGTCGTCGACCCAGTAGCCGAGCGTTTCGTTTTCGATGGGGTCGCCTGTGTCGAAGTTCATGTGCAAGGCGATGGACGTGCCGGCCCACGGTCCCAGATCCAGCCGCCGGTCGGACCAGCCCGGTTCCAAGCTGCAATCGTAGGTGTACAGGTACTGCACCTGGCCCGCGGGTCCCGTGATGAGAATCGACGTGACGTCGTATCCGGCACCGCACGGCTCCGTGTCGCGGAATCGCCTCCAGCGCAACACGAGTTGCCCTTGTCCGAGAGGCAGTGCAATCGGGTTTGGCGGATCGAGTTCTCCATAGCCCGGAGGACCCGAGTAGTCGCACGTCGCCGGAGTGCCGAACCAAACGCAGTGACCAGGAGAGGGGAACGGCGCGACGAGCGCTCCGCACGCCGTTGTGTCCGGCTCGATGTGGCAGAAACCCTGGAACGTCCAGCCGGGAGCGCCCGACTCGAAATTCTCGGACAGGACGACTCCCTGCGCGCGAGCGTACGCGGTGCACAGGGCGATGAGCGCAGGGACGAGGACCGTGAATCGGATCATGTGAAGAGGCTCCCGGCGCACGCTCCGCCCGGCGAGCGGCATCGCTACAGGTATTCCCGATTCGCCGGTTAGCTATCGAGCCCGCACGATCACGTCGCGTCCCAGACCTGATCGCTCGATGGCGGCGCCAGCGTCGTCGAGCCATCTCCACGCGTCGTTGCGGTATCCCGCGGTCGCGCGCAGGTCGGGCTGGAACGTGCGGAAGTAGGCGTTGAACGCGTCCATGCAGGCTTCGCGCGCGTACTTGGCGCAACACGACGCGAGCGCAACGGCGAACGAGAACGTCTCGCCGCGCTCGGCGAACGCGAGGCGCATCATGCGGCCTTCGTCGTCGCGCAAGGTGTACTGCGATACCTGAGGCTCCTCGCGCACGATGCGCACGCGCGCGCGCGGGAACGTCTGCTGCAACAACGCGGAGTAGTACTGCCGCCCGCCGTGTCGATCCACGACCAGCTCCAGGCCCTCGCACGCGAACTCGTTCCAGAGCTTCAATAGGAACGGGACGCACGCTTCCCAGTGCGTCGTCGCCTTGTTCTCGGTCTTCGTGAACGACGTGTTCAGCTCGCACGGTGGGATCGCGCGCACGCACACAGCGACAACGTGCACCCCGGCCGACTCCGCGGCATTCGACAGCCCGACGATCGTCTCGTCGAGTGCCTCGCCCGCGCACTCCGGCGACAAGCGCTCGGGCAGATGCGGGTACCACGGCTCGCGCGACAGTGCTCCGGCGCGCAGCGGCTCGGGCGTCGATTCGAGGAACGCGCGCGTGTGCTCGCACGGGCGAGCGCGCCGGGCGAAGAGCGCCTCGAAGGCGAGCACGGTGCTCTCCAAGCGCCGCGCGCCGACGGATGTGCGCGCGAAAACGACCTTCGAGTCGGCGACGACCAGGCGCGCCTTGGCTTTCTCGATGTCGCGCGCGACGACCTTCTTCAACCCGTCCCACAACTCGAACCCGGGCGGGACACGGAAGGCACTCATCCCGATCGAGAGGGGACCGAGCAGCGGACCCAACCCGGCTTCGTCGATGCCGGCGACGACGTGCGCTTCGAAGGGCGGCTCGCTCTCGTCGACGTCGTCGTCGAACAGCGACGGACCGCGGCTCCTCCGCGAACGCCCTCGGTAGTGCGTCATGACTTCTTCTTCGGACCGCCCGTCGGTTTCTCCGGCGTCGTCGTCAGCGTCTGGGTCGACGTCGACGTCGACGTCGCGAGGGGGGCGCTCGTTCCCGGAGTTTCGCCCTTGCGATGCGTGTCCGGCAGGTAGTTCCGCGTGTTGCGGTTCTTGATCATGAGCGCGATCGCGATCAGCCCGACCACGCCCGAGATCAACTGCGACGTCGAGACCGCTCCGCCGAACCACACGCCGCGCACCGTGTCGCCGCGCAGCATCTCGACGCTCGAGCGCAGGATCGCGTACGAGAGGATCATCGACAGCGCAGCTTGTCCGGCGTAGCGACGGTGCTTCAGGATCTGCCAACCGATGAAGGCCACGATCAGGGCCTTGATGCTCATCATCGGTTCGGTCGCCCACAGGATCTTGCCGGCGTTTTCCGCTCCGAACAGGCTCTCGGGCGGCAGCGGATTCGGCACGTGCAGCGTGATCGGGAAGGGCAAGTGCTGGAAGCGCTCGGGCACTTGCTTGCCGAAGTCGTCGCCGACGAGCAGACAACCGACGCGACCGATTGCTTGTCCGATGAAGCCCGCGACGAGGCCGAGATCGAGCGCGTGCACGGCTCTCACGCCGAGCCTCTTCGCGCACCACATGCCGCCCGCGACGCCGCCGATGAGCCCGCCGTACATGACGAGCCCGCCCTTCCAGATCGCGAGCATCAACCACGGGTGCGCGAGGAACTCGTGTCCCGTCTCGCTGCCGCGCGAGACTTCGACGATCACGTACATGGCGCGCGCGCCGAGGATGATGCCGACGACGACCCACACTGTGATCTGCGAGTAGCGCGCGGGATCGCCCTTGGGATCGTCGCCGAAGCGCGCGGCGAGGCGCGTGAGGATGTGCGATCCGACGAGGAACGCGATCGCGACCATCAACCCGAACGCGCGGATCGGGAAGCCGAAGACGTGGAACACGATCGGATGCATGCGCGCGGAGTCTAGCGGCAGGGGACCTCGCACTCGACACTTGCCCCGGGTTCGCTCACCGCTATCCTCTTCGGCCTCGATCGCGCTCGCGAAGCGCAAACGCGGGGCATGCGCCTCGTGTCGAGGACGTCCGAGTCGTTCCGGAGCGCGCGCGCTCCGTCAGGGGCCCACGAGGCTTGCAGGAGGATCGCGTTGGAAAATCAGGCCCAAGACGGCGTTCGTGAAGAGCCGCGACGTTCGCAGTCGGATCGTCCGGCGCACGAGCACGGAACCGGCAAGCACGGAACCGGCGAGCGCGGAAACCCGGAGCACGGAAACCCCGAGCAGGGCAACCCCGAACGCGGCGACTCCGATGCCGGCCCGTCGAGCGCTGGCTCCGGGATCGAGGCGCAGCGCAGCCCTTCCGATCTGGAGCGGGAGCGTTCCGACACGGGACCTCGCCGCGGTGGAAATGGTGGTCGTGGCGGACACGGCGGAGGGGGCGGACAACAGGGCCGCGACGTGCCGCAGGTGAAGGTCTTCATCGAAGGCCGCTATCGCAAGCTCACGCGCGACCTGCCGCAGACGGTGTTCTTCTGCCCGGAGTGCAAAGGTCATCCGCGTCGGCGACAACGCTGCACGCGCTGCGAAGGCTTCGGCAAGCTCACGCGCGATTCGGTGCAGGAGCTCGTCGGTTGGGTCGTCGGCGCGTTCTTCAAGACGCGCAAGAACAAGTTCCACGGTGCCGGTCGCGAGGACGTCGACGTGCGCATGCTCGGACGCGGACGTCCGTTCGTGATGGAGGTGTTGAACCCCAAAGTGCTCGACGTCGATCTCGCCGCGACCGAAGCCGAGATCAACCGTCGCAACGAAGGGCGCTTGGAGATCGAGGGCCTGCATTGGACCGAGAAGGATCGCGTGCGCGTGATCAAGGAGACACCGCACGCGAAGGAGTACGCGGCTCTCGTCGTGGTCGACGGCGAAGTGGCGCAGGAGAAGATCGACGCGCTCGTCGGCCGGCGTTTGCAGGTCGTGCAGCAGACGCCCGTCCGCGTCGCGCACCGGCGCGCCGACAAGGCACGCGAGCGCTGGATCGAGCTCGTTGCCATCGATCGCATCGAGGGCTCGAACGATCTGCGCGTGCGCCTGCGCACCGAGCACGGCACGTACGTCAAGGAAGCGATTCACGGCGAAGGCGGGGCGACCGTCCCGTCGTTGTCGGAGTTGCTCGGCGTGCAGTGTCACTGTCAGGAGCTCGACGTGCTCGAGATTCTCGACGAAGTCGGCGACAAACCGCTCACGTCAGCGAAGCGCGTCGCGTTCGGTCAAGACGTGTGAGGCTCGCAGAAATACGGTGCCAGTCCCGATTTTTCACACTTCGACGTCGTCCTGACCTGACCGTGCGGTCAAGTCAGGACGACG
>JBBQNP010000080.1:0-19987 GCA_038330085.1 Planctomycetota bacterium
GGACGGTCCTCGCCCTTGAGCTGGAAACCGCTGACGCCCTCGATGCGGAACTCGTGCGGCTGCAGACCTTGTTCACGCAACGCGAGCGTGAGCAGGTCGCGTTGGTGCGCGTGCTTCACGTCGTCGAGCCCCGGACCCGGAAGTCGGAATGTGCCGTCCATCTTCGGATCGAAGTTCAGCTCACCGCGCGCGAAGATCAGTCGTCCCTCGGGCGACGGCACGACGAAGCGCTCCTTCGCCGGCGTGACCTCGTCGACGTATGCCGCGACCGCGCGATTCCACAAGTGCGACTGCCATGCGTACAGGTGGATCAGCCGCAACTGCGACTTCACGTAGCGGAACGCGCCCGCGAAGTCGCCGTCGTGCCGCGCGAGGTGCTGGAACACCGAGATGTACTGGCCGAAACGCCCCGCGGTCTCGCGACACGCGCGCCAGTCGCCCCAGCTCTCGTCGATGCCGCGCTTGAAGCGCGAGTTGCGCGCGTCGTCGTTCTCGGAATGGCCCGCGATCAACATGCGCAGCGCGATCTCGTGCCGACCGCGCGCGAGGTCGCGTGCGATCCAACCTTGTCCGTGGCGCAAGTTTCCGAAGCGCTGCTCGCCGAAGTAGTTGGGCAAACCGTACGCCTTGACCTCGGCCGTGCCGCGCACGAGCTGGTCGCGCTCCTGGTGCGTGAGCCCGCGCACCGTGATCTCGAACGCGTTGCCGAGGCTCGAGCTGCTCGACAATTCCTGCGCAGCGAAACCGGCGGGTTCGATCCGCAGCTCGGGCGTCTTCAAGAACACGGGCTTGCCGCCCTTGACGCTCATGAACTGCACGGTGACGCCCTGGCGGTCCTTCAAACCCGCAATGCCGATCTCCGCGGGCGGCACGCCGGCCATGTCCGCGAGCTGCGCGGCGGCCTCCATCGAAGTGAGCTTCTTCTTGGTCACGCAGTACACGCGGAAGCGCCCGCGTTCCTTGAAGTACTCCGGCGAGAGCAGCTCGCGCACGCGGAAGTCCTGGGCCTTCTGTTTGAGCTTCATCGCGCGCGCACTTTCGACATCTGCTTGAGGACACGCGCGAAGTCGCGCGGCAAGGGTGATTCGACGCTGATCGTTCCGTCGCCGCCCACGCGCGGGAACTCGATGCGTGCAGCGTGCAACGTGAGCCTGTCGATCAGCGGCAACTCGGTGTGACCGCGCTTCTTGCGGTAGTCGCGCTTGAACTCCGACAGCGACAACGTCTTGTGACGCCCGTACACCGGATCGACGACGAGCGGGAACCCGACCTCGCGCAGGTGCACGCGGATCTGGTGCGTGCGCCCGGTGAGGGGCTCGCAGCGCATCAGCGTGTAGCCGCTGAAGCGCTGCTCGACAGCTACGCGCGTCTGCGAGGGTTTGCCGTGGTCCTTGTCGACGCGCATGCGACCGCTCTTGCGCTCGTCGGGACCGATCGGGAGGTCGATGATCTCCGTCTCGCCGTCGGCGAGCGGGTACTCGCCCTCTACCAGCGCGAGATACGTCTTGTGCACGGTGCCCTGCTCGAACGCGGTGCGCAGCTCGCGCTCGGCCTCGAGCGTCTTCGCCACGAGCACGACGCCGGTCGTGTCTTTGTCGAGCCGGTGCAGCAAGCGCGGGCGAAACTCGAGGCCTTGAGTGGGCACGAGCGGATCGTCCACGTTCACGTCCGATCGTTCCAGCGCGAGCGACAACAACGCACCCGACAACGACGCGTTGCCGCGCGCCCAACGCTCGGGCTCCGCGGCGAGATCGGCGGGCTTGTCGACGGCGATCACGTTTTCGTCCTCGTACAAGACCGGGATCTCGACGGACGGCGCGACCGGCGCTGTGGGCAACTCTTCGTCTTCCTCGAAATCGACGAGAATCACTTCGTTCCAGCGCAGGCGATGACCGGGCACGGTGCGCTGTCCGTCGAGCAGCACCTTGCCCTCGCGCACCTGCCGGCGCAGGAAACCCTTCGTGAGCAGCGGAAACGACAAGCACAGGAACTCGTCGAGCTCCATGCCGCTGCGCTCGGGGGGAATCGGAAGGTGGTACATCGGATCGGGCGCACGGCCAGGTTCAAGCGCGCTTGCGCGCGAGTCGGTTCATGTGCGCTTCGGCGCAGCGTGGTTCATGTGCGCTAGGGCGCAGCGTGTTCATGTGCGCTTCGGCGCGGGCGCAGCGTACACCCTGGGCTTGAGTGCGCCGACGAACGGAAGGTTGCGGTAGCGGCCTGCGTAGTCGAGCCCGTACCCGACGACGAACAGGTTCTCGACTTCGAAGCCGCGGAAGTCGGGGGCGATCGGCGCTTCGCGGCGCGAGGGCTTGTCGAGGAACACGCAGGTCCTCACTTCGGCAGCACCGCGGCGCGTGAGCTCGGCCTTCAGACGGTGCAGCGTCTTCCCCGTGTCGAGGATGTCGTCGACGAGCAGCAGGTTGCGCCCTTCGATCTCGTTCCCCGTCGGAAAGAAATTGATCTCGAGCTGCCCCGCGGTCGTCCCGTCGCCGTAGCTCGAAGCGGCGAGAAAGGCCAGCTCGAGCGGGATCGGAATGCGGCGGATGAGATCCGACGCGAAGACGCACGAACCCTTCAACACGCACACGACGGTGAAATCGCGGCCGGTGTACACCTCGGTCACTTCGCGTGCGACGCGATCGATGCCGGCCACGATCTCGGGCTCGCTGTAGAGCACCCGCTCGATGTCGTTGTTGAGGCTCATGGGAGCGGCGGCGGACGGCAGAAGATCGGGGTCGGATCCACCGAGGTCAAGCGCGCAGGTGTGGATGGAAAGTTCCCGCGGACGGGCTTGTTCCCTGTAGACGCAATGCTATCGTGCAAAGGTCCGCGAACCGCACTGCGTTTCTCGCTCTGCGGACAGAATCCAGCGAGTCGACTGAGCCCATTCAACTCAGCCGATTCACCAGGGCCCATCTTTCGCGACAGCAGGCTGTTTCCGATCGAGCTCGACTCCACCGGAAGGAACCTGAACCACTCTGATTTCCTCCCGAATTCCCACAGGCCTATTGCACGGATCCCGATCCAAGCGATTCGCTCACGGGTCACCGGATGTGTTCCGTTCGCCGCATCCGACAAGTCCCGACGAGCTTTCGATTCTCCTGCGCACCACCCAATGACCGGGCCCGAGTCGGGTGATCCGGTCCCGATCTGCTCGAGCTTTGCTGCTCTGCTCGATCGAATGCGTGCACGGGATGCAGTCGGCCTGACACGCCGAATCCAAAAACCATGACGACCATGACCAAGCGGACGTACACGCGCCGATCCGAAGACGAACAAATTGCCCAACTCGAAGCCCAGATCCGGAAGGTGAAGGACCGGCTCGAGAACAAGAAGCAGAAGGAGTCACCGCTCCTGCGCGAATGGACGAAAGCACAAAAGTCCCTGCGCAAGTTCATCCAAGCCGCGGCCGAGAACGGGCGCACCGACTTGTCGTTGTCGGCCGAAGCGTTCTTGGCAGGGTTGGAGCGCTCGATGCGTTCGTTGTCACCGGCGGGTGAAGGTGCACGCGGACGGCGGCGGGCTGCGAGCGACGACGACGATTCGTGACGCACGGCGATGGCGCTGCAGCGGAATCTGGCGGTGCGGGTGGTGTCGTCGAGCGTCGTGCACTCGGGGAGGGTGTTCGACGTCGTGCGAGAGAAGATCGTGCTGCCATCGGGAATGGAGCAGGATCTGACCCTCGTCGATCATCCGGGAGCCGTTGCGATTGCGGCGGTAGATGCGGGGGGTGAAGTGTTGCTGGTACGGCAGTACCGGCATGCTTGCGGAGATTGGTTGTTGGAAGTGCCGGCGGGGAGGGTCGAGGCGGGAGAGGACCGGTTGACGGCGGCGATGAGGGAGCTGGAGGAGGAGACGGGATTTCGCGCGCGGAGCTGGGCGGTGCTGAGGGAGTTCTTCGCGGCACCGGGATTTTGTAGTGAGCTGCTGACGCTGTTTGTCGCGCGGGATCTGGTGGAGGTTTTGGCGGGGAAGAGGGAGAGGGATGTGGATGAGGAGATGGATGTGATGAGAAGGTTGCCGGGGAGGATGTTTGACGGGGATGTGAGGGATGCGAAGACGTTGATTGCGGCGGCGTTGTTGATGCGCGGGGGGTGACGGCAAGGAGGCTGGGGCGCGGTGAGCAAGTGCTCAAGCCCGGCCAGATGTTCCGCGCCTACGGCGCGGTTCCGGCCGACGCGGATCGCGACCGGAGTACCGGTCACGGTCCGCGCCGGTCGGCTAGATAGGTGCAGGTTGTGGTGCCTGGAACCCGCCGTGGGTATTCCCGCGGAGGGTGCCTGGCACCGCAACCTCGATCGACATTGTGCAATGCACGGCCTCCTGCGTAGCGGCGCTTCTCGCGCGAAGTTTGGAATCAAGAGCGCGGGTGGCGCCTAGCTCGGCTCGCCGATGAGCTCCATGACGCTCGATGACGGTCGAGTGTCAGATGTGACGAGGCCGAGCTGCTAGCGGCGATGTTTCCAGCACTATGCCGAGTCGCGGGCGCTTCAGCGGATGCGCGCTGCGTCAGAGATCCAAGCAAACCCGCCTTGTCCGGGTGCGAGCGCGCCGAGCTCGTCGATGTGAAGGATCGCGCCGGGGGTGAGCAGGAGCACGCCGTGGTTGCTCCACGCGATCGTGCGGTCGAGACCGGGAGACGGCAGGTTGGAGATGTCGAGTTCGACGACACCGTTCGGTCCGTAACGTCGGATGCGCGGCGAGGTCGTGTCCGCGATCCAAACACGTTCTGTGTCGGGAACGGGGCCGAGGTGCGCGCAGGGAAACGGGACGCCGGCGGCCCAACGGATCGTGAGGCTGTCGTCGAGGAGGAAGAGTCGGCCTTGTGTGTCGAGCGCGAAGGCGCTGCCGGGCGTGGGTCCCGGTGCAAGGTCGCCGATGGTTCCATCGAGGTGGACTTGGTTGAGTATGGCGCCGGTGTGTGGATCGACGCGGAGAAGGGCGCCGGTGCTCGTGCCGACGAGTGCGCTGGCGCGCGAGCCGGTGACGCAGAGGAGATCGGGTCGATCGAGCAGCGGGAAAAGGCTGCCTTCGGTGCGCACGCGGGAGAGGCGGATGGAGTTGTTCACGTGCTCGAGCACGAGCGCTTCGTCGCCGTCGAGGATGGAGAGGTCGGCGCAACTCTCGAGGAAGAGCTCGGTGAGCAGGGCGCCGTTGGAATCGAAACGGTCGAGCCGCGAGGAGGACGCGGCGTGGCCGTCGTCGCTGCGCAGAACCCAGAGCCCGCCGTCGCGCGTCGGCTCGAGTTGGAGCGGCCAGTCGACGAAGATGCGACTTGCGACAATGAGGTTGGCGTCGAGCCCGAAGACGCGTTGGGCGTCGCGATCGGCGGTCCACAGTGCGACGGGGCCGGGCGGCGCGGGGCCCGCCTGCATGTCACGCATCAGGGTGAGCAGGAGTGCGAGCGCAGCACCGACGCCGAACCAGCCGAATTGGCGCGCGATCGGCGAACGCCGCGCGGAATCGTGCTCGGGGGAATGGGTGATGTCCCCTGCTTGTGCGGCTGTGTGCTCCACACCTTCGACGACGTTCGGTCGGTCGATCGGTTGCAGGTGAAATCGAAGAAATCGCGCTGGTGTGGCGCAGGCGCGATTCGCGGAGCACGGTGTCAGTCCGGGCCGCGCGTGGCGCGCCAGACGGCGAAACCGAACGTGCCGCCCGCGAGGAGCATGACACCGAGCAAGACGGCGATGCTCAGCGCGAAGCCGTGCGCCCAGTGCGCACCTCCTTCGGCGAGTGCGCTGCGACAGGTCGGGCACGCATCGGCGACGGTGGTCAGGGCCGTGATCACGAGCACGAACACCGGAGTCCGATGGGCGAGCGCGCGCCCGGTTGCGCGGATCGGAAGTCGAGGGGATTGCTTCACGACGCTCATCCTACGCCGCCGGCGGGTTCCAGGTGTACAGCGCGAGGTACACGAGCACGCCCGTGACCGAAACGTAGAGCCAGATCGGGAACGTGATCTTCGCCAGCTTCTTGTGCTCGATCCAACGCTCCTTGTGCGCCAGCCACAGGACGCGGAGGACGAGCGGCAGGTTCACGACCGCGAGCAGCACGTGCGACGCGAGCATCACGAGGTACGCCGTGTGCACGAGGCCGGTGCGGTTGAACGGCATCGTCCGTTGCACGACGAAGTGGTAGTAGAGGTAACCCGCGAGGAAGGCGGCGCTGGCGACGAAGGCGGCCTTCATGAGCCACTCGTGCAGGATGCGACGATCGGCCTTGATCGCGACGAGGCCCGCGACGAGCAGGACGGCTGACGTGCCGTTCAGCCACGCGTTCTGCAGCGGCAGGTTCAACGCGGGGTGCTCGCGTCGGGATGCTGCGCGAGCCAGCGCGCGCGCGCGACCGCCTGCTCGACGCCCTCGATGTGCTCGCCGTCGTAGTAGCCGCGCACGACGCCGTGAGCATCGACGACGCTGAGGTTCGTGCGGTGCACGATGCTCTGCCCGACCGGCAGGCCGGTTTCCTTCACGATCGGCACCATGAAGCTCTTGTTCAAGAGCTCAGTGATTACGTCGAGCGGTCCGGTCAGGAACATCCAGCGCTGCGTGTCGGCGTGGATCAGTTGCGCGTACTGAGAGAGGACTTCCGGTGTGTCGTACTCCGGATCGACGGTGATGGTGACGAGGCGCACGTCGTCAGCCTTCGACATCTGCTGAGCCTTCACCATGAAGCTCGTGACGACCGGGCACGGACCAGTGCAGCGCGTGAACACGAAGTCGACGATCCAGGGTTTGCCGAGGAGTGCGTCGAGCGTGACCGTCTTGCCCGTGCTGTCGGTGAGCGTGAACGGCGCCACCGTGTTGAACGCCGTGGGCGAATCGGGCGCTGCGGAGGTCTCCGAGTCGTTGCCGCTGGACGCAGCGCTCGAGTGCGTGCGCCACAAGACGAAGGCGTAGACCGTTCCCAGGCACAGCGAGAGGAGCCCGAGAACGACGTAGCGCTGGGTGGTCGACAGGTTCCTGCGTCGCGAGTTCATGTGCCGGATCTCAGAGGTAGAGCAGCGCGAACAGCGCTAGCCAGACGAGGTCGACGAGCTGCCAGTAGAGGACCGCGAGCTCGATCCGCAGTGCGCTCGTGCCGCGATCGGTGGCGTCGACACTGTGCCCCACCACACTGTGCCCCACCACACCATGCCCCACCACACCATGCCGCACGACGGCGAGCCACACGAGGCCGCCGAGGACGTGCAATGCGTGCAGCGACGTGAGCAGGAAGAAGCAAGACCAGTAGAGGCTCGACCGTGGCGACAATCCGCCGGCGAAAAGGGCGCGGTACTCGAGGCCCTGAAGCATCACAAACGCGGCGCCGAACGCGAGCGTGCCCAGGAGCCACGTCGACACGGCACGGTGCTTCGCTCCGTTTCGCGCGACCAGGAGCGCTCGCCAGGCGAAAACGGAGGACGTGACGAGCGCCAGCGTCGCACATCCGCCTTGCACGAGGCCGAGTGCTCGGCCTGGTCCGCCGAAATTGCCCGACCCGGCGCGCAAAACGAGGTACGCCGAGATCAGTGCGGCAAAGAACATCGCCTCGCTCACGAGGAACAACCACACGCCGAAACGCGCCGGCACGAGGCGCGACGCGCGAGCGACGGGCAAGTGCGCAGCCGTGTGCGCCCTCATCGGGAGATGTGCGCGGCCGCGACGCCCGTGACGGGGTCGAGCACGACGAGCAGCAAGACGAGCGGCAAGTACGCGAGCGAAACGAAAAGCAACATCCGCGCGCCGGCCCGGTCCTGCTTCAACGCGAAGCGCAGAGCGGCGGCGCAGTAGACGAGCCCGAGCAACATCGATCCCGCGCAGAACACGACGCCTGCGTCGCCCCACACCGCCGGGATCTGCGACACGGGCAGCAGCACGAGTCCGTACCAGAATGCAGTCTTGCCCGCGATGCGCTCGCCGCCGATCTCGGCGGGCAACATGCGCAACCCGGCGCGCGCGTAGTCGTGACGATAGAGCCACGCGATCGCCATGAAGTGCGGGAACTGCCACACGAACAGGATCGCGAAGAGCGCCCAAGCCCAGCCGCGCACGTCACCTGCAAGTGCCGCATAGCCGAGGAGCGGCGGCGCGGCACCGGGCAGTGCGCCGATGATCGTGTTGAGCGTGCTCACGCGCTTCAGCGGCGTGTAGACGGCCACGTAGGCGAACATCGTGGCGAGCGTGAGCGCAGCGGCGAGCACGTTGAAGCGCCAGCCGAGGGCCGCTACCGAGGTGACGCCGATCGCAGTGCCGAAGAGGACAGCGTCGCGCAGGCTGATGCGTCCTGCGGGCAGCGGGCGATCTCGCGTGCGCTCCATCAGTCGGTCGCTGTCGCGCTCGAGCACCTGGTTGAAGACACTCGCCGCGCCGGCCGCGAGCGCGACCCACACAGCGGCTTCTGCGATGTGCGCAAGCGGCACTTCGGGGCCGGCGGCCAGAAGACCGCCGACGAACGCGGCGAGGCCGATGAACGAGGCGATGCGCAGCTTGAGCAGCGAGGCGAAGTCACCGACGACGCCGAGGGCGCCTGCGGTTTCACGGACGGTGGTGTTCATCGCGCTCCTCCAAGCGGCGAAGCGCGCGGGATGTCGTTCGGGCCACGCGTGGCATCGCTTCTTCCGGCTTCGATCGAGCCGGGCAGCGCGACGCTGCTGTTGGACACCGTGTGATGTGACCAGAGCGTCGCGGCCACGCAGGCGAGCAACAAGAGCGCGCCGACGCCGACGTGGGCCGTCGCGAAGATCGCTTCGCCGATCGACACCGGGTTGTGCGGGCCGGTGACGAGGTACACCCACACTGCGGCGAGCAGTCCGAGCACGAGTTGCACCGACAGCACGACCAGGAGCCGGCGCCGCAGGACGAGGAGGTGCGAGCGATCGTGACCGCCCCCTTCTTCCGCCGTGCGCCGCAGATCGCGTACGAGGATCATGACCGCGGCCGTCGAAGCCGCCGCGACGACGATGTGCAGACCGAGCGCGTTCATGTTGCCGCTGTGACGCAGCCACGCACCGATCACGATTTGCGCGTAGACGAGCACCGTCGTCGCCAGAGCAAGCCGGCGCAACGACGCCGCACGCGCGCTCGACGAAGTCATCGAAGTCGTCGGAGTCATCCAAGCACGTGACTGAACCACTGCGACAGCGCCGATCAGCGCGAACACCGCTTGCGCGATCGATCCGTGCAGAAACGCGAGCCCTTCGCTGTTGTCGAGCACGCGCAACCCACCGAGGATGCCCTGGCCGATGACCGCCACCAGCGCCGCGACCGCGAGCCAGCGCACCCCGCAGCGCTTTTCGAACCGCAAGTGCGCGACGACCATCGCGATCGCCGCGAGCCCGACGAGCGAGCCGAACAGCCTGTGCGTGTGCTCCCAGAACACCGCGTCGTTCGCGAGCATGTCGCGCAGCGGGTACGTGAACATGTTGTGCCCGAACGTGGTTGGCCAGTCGGGCACGGACATGCCGACGCGCAGGGTCGTCACGGTGCCCCCCAAAAGGAGCAGCGGGAACGTGAGGATCGCAGCGCACATCGCCGTGCGCCGGGGCCACGGGCTCGTGGTGGCTTGGTTCATTTCGAGGGCGGAGAAGATACTCGATGCACCACGCCGGCGCCCGCGTTCACTCCGGGTTCCGACTGCGGTTTCCAATCCTCCGGCGCGCCGGGATCCGCGTACTCGTACGGCCCGCGCACGACGCGCATCGCGGGGTCGAAAGCGGACCACTCCAAGCTCGCCGCTCGCCACGGATTGGGATCGTTCTCAGCCGACGTGCGCGCCCTCCGCCACGTCACAATCAGGTTCGCCACGAAGAAGAACTGCCACACGAAGAGACCGATCGCACTCCACGTGATGAAGACGTTGACCGGACGCAAGTGCGCGAACAGATCGACCGCGTACGGATCCGCCGTGCGCCGCATCAAGCCCGCGAGGCCGAGCTGGTGCATCATCAAGAACACGCAGTTCGTGAGCACGAACGTCCCGACGAAGTGAATGCGCCCGAGCCGCTCGTCCAGCCGCCGCCCGAAGATGCGCGGGAACCAGTGGTACGTCCCGGCGAAGATCGCGAGCAGCGTTCCCCCCGCCACGATGTAGTGGAAGTGCGCGACGACGACGTACGTGTCGTGCACGTACACGTCGACCGGCGTCGCTGCGAGCGCGATGCCCGACAACCCGCCGACGACGAAGAGTGCGACGAACCCGATCGCGAACAACATCGCCGACGTCAGATGGATCCGCCCCCCCCACAACGTCGCGAGCCAGTTGAACACCTTCACCGACGAAGGCAGCGCGATGAGGAACGTCGACAACATGAACGCCGTGCCCGCCGCCGGGCTCATGCCCGACACGAACATGTGGTGACCCCACACGAGGAACCCGAGCACGCAGATCGCCGCGAGCGCCCACACCATCGGCCGGTATCCGAACACGGGCTTGCGCGCGTGCACCGACAGGACGTCCGACACCATGCCCATCGCCGGCAGGATCATCACGTACACCGCCGGATGGCTGTAGAACCAGAACAGGTGCTGCCACAGGAGCGGTGATCCGCCCGTGGATCCGGTGATGTCGGGATACGCGCCGCCGATGACGAGGTTCGAAGGCGTGAAGAAGCCCGTGTGCACGATGCGGTCGCTCAACTGCAGCAGTCCGCCGGCAGTCAACACAGGCAGTGCGAGAACTTGCAACGACGCTGCGGTGAGCAGTCCCCAGACCGTCAGCGGCAAGCGCATCATCGTCATGCCGCTCACGCGCAAGGTCGCGATCGTCGTCACGTAGTTGATCGAGCCGAGCATCGAGCTCACTCCGCTCAACGTGAGCGCCATCAACCACAGCGTCTGACCGTGCAGGCTGCCGGGCGCCGCCTCTGCGACGGTCGACAACGGTGCGTAACCCGTCCAGCCCGACGAAGCCGCTCCGCCTTCGACGAAAAACCCCGCGACGAGGCACGCGATCGCGGGGATCATCACCCAGAAGCTCCACATGTTGAGCCGCGGGAACGCCATCTCGCGCGCGCCGATCATCGCTGGGATGAGGCAGTTCCCGAACGCGCCCGTGAGCAGCGGGATGATCACGAAGAAGATCATGATCGTGCCGTGCATCGTGAAGAGCACCGTGTAGAAACCGGGGCTGATCACGCGGCCTGTGTCGGGAAATAAAATGCGTCCGACGATCGGCATCTCGGTCCACGGCCAGGCCAGTTGCCAGCGCATCGCGAGCGCCATCAGCCCGCCGACGAGCAGCATCAGCGCGCTCAACGCGAAATACTGCTTGCCGATCGTCTCGTGATCGGCCGAAAAGATGCGTCGAATCGCCGACGTGGGAGCCGAACGGTCTGTCGCGTTCACCGCTGCGCCTCGCGTCCGTTGCTCTCCAGGTCGCGCTCCTGCTGTTCGATCCAAGCGTCGTAATCCGCGCGCGCCACAACCTTGATCTTGCCGCTCATGCGGTAGTGGCCGAAGCCGCACAGCTGCGTGCATACGAGGTCGTAGTCGCCCGGCTCGGTCGCTTCGAACCAAGTCGTGAGCACCGTTCCGGGCACGACGTCCTGCTTCAAGCGGAACGCCGGCACGAAGAACCCGTGGATCACGTCGCGCGACTGCAGCGCGAGCACGACGCGTTCGTTCACGGGCACGACGAGACGGTACGGCACTTCGAAATCGTCGGCCGTATCGAACCGTCCGTCGCGGCCTGGATATTGGAAACGCCAATCGAACTGCGCCGCGAGCACGCGCGCGAGTGGCGGGCCGTTGTGCGCGCGTTCGGCCTGGATCGTGTTCCACGTCGACAACTGCATGAACGCGATCGTGACCAGGATCGCAAACGGCACGAGCGTCCAGGCCATCTCGATGCGCGCGTCACCGTGGACGAAGCGCGCCCGGTCCGCCCGCTTCGCGCTCCCGCGCACGACGATCCACGCCAGCGCACCGAGCACAACCACGAAAAAGAACGCGATGATCCACCCGATCACGCCGAACAACCGATCGACCTCGCCGCCGTAGCTCGACACTTGTCTGGGCATCCACCATCCGTGTGCCGACGCGACGGCGAAGCTCCACGCTCCCGCCGCGACGAGCGCGACGATCAGGAGCGCGACGACGAAGCGCATCACGGCGCCTCGGGCAGATGCGCGAGATGTCGCACGTAGTGCACGAGGCACCACATGTCTTCGTCCGACAACATCGAGACACCCTGCGCGTCCTTCGTGTGCCCCATCGCCGGCATCGGACCACCGGGAATGCCCGCGTAGATGCGCCGGTACACGTCGATCGGTCGAGATCCGCCGCGGAACAAGCCGTCGCGCAGGTTGCGCGGTGCGATCGGCCGACCCCACGCGTCGATATACGCGGGCTCGCGCTTGCCGTGCACGTCGATCTTGAACGACGCGAAGCCGTCACCCAGGCCGGCGGCACCGTGACAGCTCGCGCAGTTCGCCTTCAGAGGATCGTGGAAGAGCGCATCCCCGCGCGCGATGCGTTCGGGCGTCGACGGCGGAACGGGCCCGTCGAACGCGACGAGCTTCTCGGGCGCGCGCTTCCAGCGATCCCACACGAGGCCAAGTTCTTCGCTGAAGGCAGCCGGAGTGAGGTCATCCTCCTCCTTCCAGCGGGCCACGAGCGCACGCTCGACCTCGCCGCGGATCGAAAGGAGGCGCACGTAGTCGACGAGGCCCTCACGCTCGGTTGCCGACAAGCGCTGGAAGTTCGGCATCGACGTGGCGGGCACGCCTTCCTCGAGCGTGCGCAACAAGTCGTCGCGGCGCGGACGCGATTGAGCCTCGAGCGCCGTGTACTTGAAGATGCCGTTGCGAAAGTCGCGCGGCCTGGGCTTCAAGCTCCACGACATGGGCCCGTCGCCGCCGCCTTCGACGCCGTGACACTGCAGGCACTCTTGTCGGTAGAGCTCGGCCGATTCGCGCAAGCTCGGATACCAGCCCTCGACGAGCGCACGCGCAGCGTCGGGTGCAACGCCTGGTGCAAGAGCGCGTCCAAGATCCGGAGCGCGGTGCTTCACGCTCGAACCCGCGCCGGCGAGGTCGCCGCTCTTCAGGTCCGACAAGGCACGCGCGAACGCGGTGATGTTGGACTTGCGCAACGCGTCACGGTGGGCAGCGTCGATCTCGCCGGATCCCTCGGGCACTGCGCGCTCAGGATGGTCGAGGTCGATGCCCTGCCACGTTGGATCCGGGCCGTAGCGCGGATCGCCCGGCGTGCCGAACCCCGCAGCGAGCGATGTCTCCATCTGTTCGCGCACCTTGCCCGCGGACTTGGTCGCCTCCACCGTCGACGGCGCGAGGTCGTAGCGCATCGGCGCCGCACCGGGCTCGAAATCGCACGCACCGAGCCCGACGACGAGCACCCACGCCGCCAGCGAGCCCTCGAGCAAGCGCGCTAGCGATACTCCGCGCGCTCGTGTGCGTCGGCCTGGTATTCGGGACATGCGCTGCGTGCGCTCGGATCGGTCGCGTGAGCGCGGTGAAGACGGCCAGTGTGACGGTGCAGGTGCGGGTGTCAAGGCGCCGCAACGCGACACGCCCCGCGATCGGATATCCTGTTCGCCCGCACTTTCCGGGCAGACGTATTCCGGACGAGGGTGCGCTCACGCGACATGAACGGTTCCGCACTCCTCGAAGCACTCCGCGCACAGGGCGCCGCTCTCGCGGGCGATCCGCCGCGCGTGCTCACCTTTGGCGATGTGCCGGCCGAGTACGGCGCCGGGGTCGAGGGCGCAGCGCTGTTCGACACCACGGACCGCGAATCGCTTCAGATCACGGGCCCCGAAGCGGCCGTATTCCTGCACCGTCTGCTCGCGAACGACGTGCGCAAGCTCGAGAGCGGGCAGTCGCAACGCAACCTGCTGCTGTCGGCCAAGGGCAAGGTGCTGTTCGACTTCGATCTGGCGCGCGACGACCGCGGCGAAGGCGCGCGCTTCACGATCTCGACCGCTCCGGGCCGCGCAAAAGCCCTTGCTGCGGCGCTCGACATGTACCTTTTCGCAGAGAAGGTGAAGATCGCCGACATCACCACGTCGCACGCGCCGCTCGAGGTCGTCGGTCCGCGCGCCGACGAGATCGTGCGCAAGGCGACGAGTGCGACGGTGCCCATGGCCGCCCGCACCTTCGTGAACGCAGAGTGGCAAGGTCCGCTCGTGATCACGCGCCTGCCTGTCGCCGGCTCACCCGGGCTGCGCCTCGACGCCGGCCCCGCTCGAGCCGAATCACTCTGGCGCGCGCTCGTCGAAGCCGGTGCGCGTCCCGCCGGCGTGATCGCGCATGACAGCCTGCGCACCGAAGCCCTGAGCGCCGAACCGCTCATCGACATCGACGAGAACGTCTATCCGCAGGAAGCCCGCCTCGAGAGTGCCTACTCGCTGGAGAAGGGCTGCTACATCGGACAAGAGGTCGTTGCGAAGATCGACACGTACGGCGGACTCAACAAACGCCTCGTCGCGTTGCGCGTGTCGCACGACGACCCGGTCGCGCGAAGGACACGTCTCTATCGCCTCGACGATGGCGAGTGGCGCGATCTCGGCGTGATCACGACGTGGGCCTACTCGTTCGCGCTCGACGCCGGCCTCGTGCTCGCGTACGTGAAGCGCCGACACCAGAAGCCCGGCACCGAGTTCCGCGTCGGCGAAGGCCCCGCGACCGCCGTGATCGTGCCGAGCCCCGTGCGCGCGAGCGCGATCGCGCCGACCGGCGATTTCGAGTGACGGTCATCTCGTGATGAAACCCGCGCGCGACATCGAAACCCGCGTCGACCTGCGCGCGTTCATCGACGCGTTCTACGCGCGCTTGCTCGCCGATGCGCGCATCGCCCCTTTGTTCGTGACGCTCGACCTCGACATTCACCTGCCGATCCTCGTGGATTTCTGGGCGATGGTGCTGCTGGGCGAGAGCTCGTACAAACGCAATGCGTTCCAGAAACACGTACCGCTCGCGATCGAGCACCATCACTTCGCGATCTGGCTTGGCCACTTCGAGTCGAGCCTGGACGCGATGTTCGTGGGCGAGCGCGCGCAATTGGCGAAAATGAGGGCACAGACCATCGCCGCGATGTTTCGCAGTAAGCTCGAGGCGATGGGCCGGTTGCCCGCCTGCCCGGAGTGAACGTGATGTCGACCGCTGCGTCCGACACGGACTCCCGCCAACGACCGTGGGTATTCGTACTCGGGTTCGCGTCGCTCATCGCAGCTGGTGTCGTTGGTTACTTGACCGGTTCGTCGCCTTCGAAGCCGGATCGTGTGCTCGTCCCCGAGGCGACGCCGAGATCGCCCGCGGAATACGGACGCGACATCGCAGACCTGCAGGCGGAACTGCGCGGTCTGCGCGAAGACCTGCAACACTCAGTCTCTGTCCGCGACGTGCGCACTCCCGCGCACCCCACGAACGTGAACGATGCAACGCTGCTCGCCGCGATCGAACGTCTCGAGCTCTCCGTTGCGCGCCTCGAGGGCTCCAAGAGCCGCTCCCCGATCCGAGCCGACGATCCGGCGCTGGTAGCGCGATTGGGCCAGGAGCTCGATCGACTGAGTCACGAGCCGCCACCCGGCGACGACCCGTCGGATGTGCTCATCGAGTGGATCAACGCGCGCACTGACGATCTCACGTCGCAGCACCTGCTGTGGACCATCGACGATGTTCTCGCCGCCTATGGTCGGCCGACGAGCGCTGAGGGGAGTCAGGGCGAGGTCGTCCTCCACTACGACGTGCGCCCATGGGACCCCAAGCGCTTCGTCGAGCTCCAATTCACGACGTCCTCGTCGCGCGTCATGTACGCGACCGTCACATGGCATCCGCCGGGTCGATAGTCTTGCGTCCTCATCGCGCAGTCGTCAGCAGCGAGCAGTACGTTCGGGCAACTCGTCGGGCGGGCCTGCACGTCTTCGGAGGGAGGAAGCTCGTGTCCCGTGACGGGTGCCTGGGACTACCGCGATGAGGCAGCGGAAGATCTCACTCGCGTGGCTGCTTGCGCTCCCGATCCTGTTGATCGTGGTAGCAGCAGCGTGGATCGTTGGGGGGCACGCGGAAAACGTCGGAATGAAGGAGATTCAGCTCGCAGCCAAGACCAATTCCGGCGAGGAACAGCAAGGGCCACATGACTCGAGCCGGGGACATCCTCTCGATCCGAGTCCCCCACCTTTGAACGATGAGGACTCGCGGACGAAGCCGACGCGCAAGCGAGTTACGGAGATGGGTGGCGCGGATTCCTCAGTTGAGGAACTGGCTGCATCGAGCCCTGCCTCCGCGGGTGATGCGCAGTCTGCACGCCTGACTCCACGCATCGCCGGATCGATCCGCGGATTGCTCGTGCGCGAGGGCGGACCGTGGACGCGCGAGACGCTGCCGCAAACGAACACGGTGATGATCGACCTCGTGCCCAACGGCAGGCCGCGTGAGAATCAGCGCGCGAACATCGAACCGCGGCCCGATGTGAACGGGGCCTTCACGCTCGAGTTCGAGTTCAAGGATCTCGAGGAGGGCGAGTACGTGCTCACGTTGTCGGCGCTGGGCAGCCGACGCTGGGCACCCGTCTCCGTCCACGTCACACCCCCGGCATCGGGCATCACGTTCACGCGCTACGACAAGGACCCGCGCCTGCCGCTCGAGTTCGACGTCAGCGACGCGACCACCGGCGACAAGATCGAAGCGTTCCAGACGCGCAACGTGCAGCTCACGCCGAGCGACGACAACGGCGTGTTCCTCCAAACCGGGCCGCTCGACGTGAACGCGTTCACGGTCGACGGGCGGTTCCAGTGGTCCTTGTGGGCGGACGGATACGCGCCGGCGTTTGGCGACGAGACAGCGTTCGTGCGCACCGGGGACAAGCGCGTGGCGGATGTGAGGCTTCAACGCGGATGGAGCACGAAGTTGCTCGTATTGGCTCGCGATCCGGTTGCGCATCAGGTCGCCGGTGCGCGCGTCAGTGTCGACGGTCACGTCGTCGGTGCGACGGGTGTCGACGGAATGCTCGTCGTGAGAGCGGCATCGGAGCCGACCACGCTGCAGGTCGAATGGCCGGGCTGGCACTGCGTGTCGGATCCGCTGCAGCCGTTCGCTGGGAAGTCGGCCGCCCAGCGTGGACAGATCACGATCGTGATGATGCAGAAGTAATCGCGCCCATGCCGTTCGCGCACGTGCGACGGGAACTGTGCACGACCGCGACCAGCAAAAGCAGACACCAGGTGCAGTCCGCTCCGAGTGTCTCAGGGTCGGCTCGACCCGTCCGTCCGAGGGCTCGGGCTGGGCATGACTGACGCCTGGCCCTGCTCCTGGTCCACCCCCGCTCGCGCGCCGGACCCGACCGCCGGCTTGGCTTTGCGCTCTGCGTAGATGCGCGGATATGCATCGAGGATCCACGTGCGCAAGTCGGCCCCGTTCGCGGTGCGCGTGTACAGATCGAAGAACTCGTCCATCGCCCGCGTCTGCCCGATCGCGAAGTGGCCGTCCCGCCACGTGAGTTCGCTGGCGCTCGCATCCGCGACCGAGCGCCCGCCGTAGAGAACCAACCAGATCGCGCTCGCCAGACCGGTGCGATCCGAGCCCCGCCTGCAATGGATGAGCATCGGATAGCGCCCGGCGTCGAAGAACTGGAGGATCTCGACCAGCTCTTCGGGGTGCGGCAGCTTCTGCGGGCTGAGCGCCACGTTGTGGTGCGAAATTCCGAGCCGGTCGAGCAGATCCAGCTCGAGCACCATCTCCGGCGCGAACGGATCCGACTTGCGCATGCTCAGGACGCTCGCGATGTGATGCTCGCGGATCAGTGCATCCAGGCTCGCTTCGGAGAGCTGCGCGCTGCGGTACACCTTGCCCGGCACGACCGCCCGCAGGTTGTCGCCGAACACGCCGGTCGCAGCGTAGATCGCGAATGCCAGGCACAACGCGCCGAAGACATACATCGCACCGACGCCGATGCGCTTGAGCTTGGCAGGGTGCGGCCGGTTCGCGTGCGGCACGAGACTCATACCACCGCTCGATCCCGGCGTCCGATCGTCGGACCTTGGCAGGCGACGAGACCTTCACGGCCAGGAGCCTGCCCCGGGACCAGACGAGCGATGGGCAGATCGGCTTGACCGTGCACGAGGTCACCCAACGGCACGAAGCCGATGTCGCGCACGCGGGCCTGCACGAGAAATTCCTCGAACAGATCGCGCCGGGCCACGCCCTCCACCTCGGCATGGATGGTCAGCACGTTCAGGCGCGCCGGATCGAACATGTCGAGAAGCCGCGCGTTGTAGTTGCTGTCGTCGACGCCATCGCGTCCGATCAGCTCGTCGTACGTGGGCAACGTCACCGGAACCTGCGGCCGATCCAGGACTTCACCGTCGACTTCGGGGAGGAAGATCGAATCACCGCGACAATCGCTCTGGTAGCTGAACGGGAACCTCTTCAAAGTCCGCAGCACGAGATCGTTGCACCGCCAGCCGGCGCAGGCGGAGCTGATCGGCGCGGTACCCGTGATCTCCGTCAGGCGCTCGACGCCCGCGCGCGCAGCGGTGCACACGTCATCCTCGCTCATCCGCTCCAGGTTTCGTTGCCACGCATGGTGATCCCAGGCGTGGAAGCCGATCTCGTGCCCGGCTTCGCTCGCAGCGCGGATGGTGTCGCCGAGGCCACGCCCGATCTCGGGTCCCGGCCAGAGGGTGCCGCGCAACAGGATGTCCCAGCCGTACAGGCTCGCAGCACGGCTGCGCAGCATCTTCACCAGGAACGCGGGCCGGAGCAGTCGCCACAGATGTCGGCCCATGTTGTCGGGACCGACCGTGAAGAAGAAGCTCGCGCGGATGTCGTGTCGCTCCAGGCGCGCGAGGAGATCCGGCACTCCCAGCCGCGTGCCGCGCCATGTGTCGACGTCGATGCGCAGCCCGGCTTTCATGTAGGGTGGTGCGTGGGCCGGCGTTGCGGCCGGCGCACGGGCTTGAGTACACCGTCCTCGGGCAGTCGGGCCACGAAGTCGCGCAGGAAGAAGTCGAGCGTCGATGCGACCGCTTCGCGGCTTTCGATCGTCGGCACCCAGTGCAGATACTTCCGTGCGTTTTCTGTCTTGGGCTTGCGGAACAGGACGTCCTGGTAGCCGTCGCCGTAATAGGAGTGGCTCTCGAGCTTCTTGAACCCCGCGAAGGGTGGGAACCGATCGCGCAAGGGATGCGCGTCGAAGTTCTCGACGAGAAGCTCCGCCAACTCGCGGATCGAGAGGTCGTTGTCGGGGTTGCCGATGTTGAAGATCCGCTCGTTGCAGTTCCCCTCCTCGTCCTCGACGATGCGGTAGAGGCACTCGATCCCGTCGCGCAAGTCGGTGAAGCAGCGCTTCTGTTCCCCTCCGTCGACGAGCTGGATCGGCGAGCCCTCGACGAGGTTGAGGATCAGTTGCGTGATCGCGCGCGAGCTGCCGATGCGCGCCGCATCCAGGCTGTCGAGGCGCGGCCCGATCCAGTTGAACGGGCGAAAGAGCGTGAACTTCAGGCCCTGTGATTTGCCGTAGGCCCAGATCACGCGATCGAGCAGTTGCTTCGAGCAGGAATAGATCCAGCGCTGGCGGTTGATCGGGCCGAGCACCAGGTTGGATTCGTCCTCGTCGAACTCTTCGTCGGTGCACATGCCGTACACCTCGGATGTCGAGGGGAAGATGACGCGCTTCTTGTATTTGACGCAGTAGCGGATGACCTTGAGGTTCTCCTCGAAGTCGAGCTCGAACACGCGGATCGGGTTGCGCATGTACTCGATCGGCGTCGCGATGGCGACGAGCGGCAGGACCACGTCGCACTTGCGGACGTGGAACTCGACCCACTCGCGGTGGATGGAGATGTCGCCTTCGTGAAAGTGGAATCCGGGCCTGCCGAGGAGGTCGCCCAGGTTGTCGGTGCGGATGTCCATCCCGTGGACTTCGAAACGTCCACCTTGGAGCAGACGTTCGCTCAGCGCGCGACCGATGAACCCGTTGATGCCCAGGATCAGGATCGATTTCTTGTGCTCCACGCGGGCCCGACTCTTCGTCTCGCCGAGCTGCAT
>JBBQNP010000081.1:0-19779 GCA_038330085.1 Planctomycetota bacterium
TCCCCCATTCAAGGCCGAGCGGCTCACGCTCGACGAGGCCGGCCGCGTGGTCTACGCGCTGCGCCGCCCCTGGCGTGACGGCACGTCAGCGGTCGTGTTCGAGCCGCTCGACTTCATCGCACGTCTGGCGGCACTCGTTCCCCGACCACGAGCGCACCTTTTGACCTATCACGGCGTCCTCGCGCCCGCCGCTGCGTGGCGCGACCTCATCGTGCCGGGTGAGAGCGGCGCGGGTGAGGGCCTGAAGAGGTCGCCCAGGGCGAGCTCCTGTGTGGACCCTCGCTCCGGCGGCTCCGGTGACTCGGGCGCGGAGTCGGACGCGCAACCAGCCTGCAAGACCTGCCGACCAACGCGCCGCCCCTGGGCCGAGCTCATGAAGCGCGTGTTCGAGATCGACGTGCTCGTCTGTCCGCACTGCGAAGGCAAGCGCGACGTGATCGCGTTCCTCACCGACGTCTTCGTCGTGCGCAAGATCCTCGACCCTCTCGGCCTGAACAGCGAGCCACCTGGTTCGGGCGTGGGTAGCGATGTCATTTCTCGGCGCCAAGGCCGACGAATCGGCACGAGCGCACGTTGTCGCCGACCAGCGCTGACAGACGACCGCTGTCGATCGGGCGGAGTTCGAGTTGCCGTGAGCGCGCGAGCGGTCGCAACACTTCGAGCTCCTCGTCGCTCGTCGTGACGAGCGCGTTCGGCGATGCGGCATCGAGCACGCGGCCTGCCAACTCTTCAGCCCGCGCTCGATTGTCGCCTAGCGAACCGCGACCCGTCGCGAGGTCGGTTCCGTGCCGCTCGTACAACTCGTCGTGCAGCGCCGGGAAGTGATCGGGGTCGGTCAGCACGCTGACCATCCACACGTGATCGAACGACGCGCGCGGCAAGGTCTCGAGCGCATCGAATCTCGGCAGCGGCAACGCGACGTCGAACTGTTCGCTCACGAGTTGCATCACGCGCGCCAGCTCGTCGATTTCGTCGTTGGCTAAGTTGATCCAGACGATGTCGCGACCCAGCACGATGCTCTCGACCAGCATCGTCGGCACTTCGGCCAGCGCCGCGCCGACGTACAGACTGCGCCCGAGCGCACCCCGCAGTTCGCGCGCGATCCCATCCGCGATCTGCAGCCCGACGTCGAGCCAACGCTCGCGCAGCTCTGCGTCGAAGAAATCCGTGCCGTCACCCTCGCAGTACGCCCGCCCGAGCCGCTCCCAATCGAGTTCGGCCTGGATCGTGCCCAATACGGCGCCGAACAGTTGGTGAAGCTCCTGCATCGCGGACGATCCTGACATCGCGGGCTCGGCAGCGGGAGTGCGCGATTCTCAGGCGCGCGGGCTTCTCCGTCTCACCGTCCCGGAGACGGCCGGTGCCGGCACTTCGGCCCGTGCAACTACAGGCTCAGCAGCAGCACGACGAACGCCGAGCGCTTCATCCTCGGCGGAGCTCTTGATCTCGACCCATTCACGCTCACTGTGCCCGCTCGAGCCGTTGCGGCTTCGGCAGTCCATCGCGCAGCCGGAACTCGATCTTCAGCGGCTTGCAGTCGGGAGCCCGGATCGAGACCGTGACGGGAACGTCGAGCCACCACTTCGAGGGCCGCGGCTGGACGTCCGGTTCGAGAGGTGTCGAGACGAACAGATCCTCGAGGTCGAGCGGGCTTTCGTCCGGCATCTTGAACAGGCCCTCGAACCTTCCCTTCTCGACGAGGAGCGCCCGGAGGTACAGAGCCTCCGGCCCATCACACGACAGACTGCCCGAGAACCCGCCGTGTTCGGGGACGCGCAGATAGAACGAGCGGCTGCTCTCGAACAGTTGGCTGTCTTCGAGATCGCGTCCGAGCGCGAAGCCGCGCGGTCCGCGCACGACCTTCCCGTAGAAATTGTCGCTCCTGCTCTCGGTGAATCCGCCGTCGAAGTCCGTGCTCGTCTGCGAGCCGTCCTCCTCGGTCTTGACGCGCGGATGGATCCACGCCGGCCGACGCACCTTGCCGCGGCGGCTGCCGGACTTGAGTTCCGCCGCTTCGAAGGGCTTGCCGTTCATGTCGACGAGATCGAGGAACGACTCGCGCTCGCGCGGCGGCACGACATCGAGGGATCTTGGGCTCCCCGTCCTGGGCTGCGGCGGCGAGGGTCAGGGAGAGCGCGAGGAGAAACGTCATCGACAAGCGCCGGGTACCGCGATCGAGGTCCCGAGTAACCGTCCCGCGGAACGCGACGGGGCCCCGGCTTGCATCGGCTGTGCACACCGACCCCCCGTCCTCGTCACCGATGCACCCTCTGGAGGCATCCGTGTCCGCCCCAACCCGCAGACCCGACGCGCGGACCACGCGCGGATCCTTGATCGAGCTCAAGCGGTCGGCACGTCGGCGGTCGTGTTCGAGACGCTCGACTTCAGCGCACGTCTGGCGGCACTCGTTCCACGCCCACGAGCGCACCTTTTGACCTATCACGGTGTCCTCGCGCCCGCGACCTCGCGAACCAAACTGAGATCCAACGTGCTAGGATCCGGACCTTACCCTCGGGGTGCCGACGTGCTCGGACCGAAGATCAAACCAGTCTCGCCGAGGTAGATCCGTGAACATCGCTGAAGTGCGTCGCTTGTTGGTTTCGTTTCGAATCCTCTTCGTCGTCGCGTGCATGACGGCGCTGGCTCGATCCGCTACTGCAGATCAGGTCGTGACCTTCGAATTCGTGGGCGTCACGTATGCGGGGAGCGTGCCGCTCAACGGCATCTTCACCTACGACTTCACCACGCATCATTGGGCGACCTGCAGTTTTCTGGGCGGACTGATCAACGGCAATCCGTTGATTTCGCCGGTGAGCATCACGACCTCGAGCATCGCGGGGGACTACAGCACGCAGACCACGTCCTACAACTTCGAGTTCGTGCTCAGCACGCCGCTGACCGCGACGACGAGCTCCGCGATCGCGATCGATCCGCCGGGTACACCCGTGAGCTCCTTGAACTCGTTCTTCGTGCGCGATGACGGACTGGGCAATCCGAATTCCGTCGTGACGTATCCCATCACGAGCGGCTCGATCGTGAACGCCGGCAACAGCGCATTCGGCACGGTGGTCTGTGCCGCGGACAACGCGTACTGGTCGTGCCCTTGCAGCAACAACTCGAACTCGTACAGCGGCTGCGGGAACTCGGTGAGCGCCGTCGGTGCCGGCCTCGTGAACGCCGGGCTCGCGCAAGTGTCCGCCGATCAGGCCCGTCTTGACGTGACGGGCATGCCGGCATCGACGGTGTGCCTCTTCTTCCAAGGGACGAGCCACGCATCACCGGCGCTCGCGTTTGGAGACGGGCTGCGATGTGCGACTGGCTCCATTGTGCGCCTTGGCACGGTGGGCGCGGTCAACGGGATCGCGAGTTACCCAGGGCCAAACGATCCCGCGCTTCACGTGACCGGCAACATTCCTGTCGCAGGCGGGGTTCGCACGTATCAAGCGTGGTATCGCAATTCGGCGGCGTACTGCACGAGTGCGACGTTCAATCTCAGCAACGGGCTCGAGGTTTCGTGGACGCCCTGACGTGAACGGGCGAAATCGACTCCATCAGGACCTCATGCGATGGAGTCGACGCTCGTACCGATTCGACATCGTGATGCTGGAACGACGGGTAGGAGGGCCTGCGTTCCGCCGCGGGACGCGTCCAGCGACGGCCAGTTGGGGCCGACGGCGACGACGAAGGCGCGCGGGATCGGGCCGCAGGGGTAGGATCTCCCCCCGGACTTCCGCGGGTCATGCGCTTCTGTGTCCTACGCCCCCTACTTCGTCGGCATCGTCAACCCGCGGTCTTCCAGCATGGGTTCGATGTCCGGATCCTTGCCGTAGAACGCCTTGAACATCGGGCCGTAGTCCTGGGTATGGCCGCGCGAGAGGATCATGTCGCGGAAGCGTTGGCCGTTCTCGCGCGTCAAGCCGCCATGCTGGGTGAACCAGGCGTAGGCGGCATCGTCCAGCATCACCGTCCACTGATACGCGTAATAGCCGGCAGCGTAGCCGTTCGCCCAGATGTGCAGGAAGTAGCTGGAGCGGTAGCGCGGCGGGACATTCTCGAAGGCGGTGTGCGATCGGGTCAGTGCGTCTTTCTCGAACTGATCGACGTCGCCGATCTTGGTGCCGACCGGAATCATGTGCCATTCCATGTCGAGTTCGGACGCAGCCAGGAGCTCGCCCAACGCATAGCCGACGCCCCAGTTGCGTGATGCCTTGATCTTGTCCACCAAGGTCTGCGGGATCGGCTCGTGGGTCTTGTAGTTCACCGCATAGTGCTTGAGCACGTCGGGATAGAGCGCCCAGTGCTCGTTGAACTGCGAGGGAAACTCCACCCAGTCGCGCGCCGTGTTCGTGCCCGACAACGAAGGGTATTGCGTGTCCGCGAAGAATCCGTGCAGCGCGTGCCCGAACTCGTGGAACATGGTGGTCACGTCGTCGAAGCTCAGCAGTGCCGGCTGTCCCGGCGCGGGCTTGGTGAAGTTGGCGACGTTGTAGATGACCGGCTTGGTGCCCAGGAGCTTCGACTGGCCGACGAAGTTGCTCATCCAGGCGCCGCCGTTCTTGTTGTCGCGCTTGAAGTAGTCGCAATAAAACAGCCCCAGCACCGAGCCGTCTTTGTCGTAGAGGGTGAAGGCGCGCACATCGGGCTGATAGACCGGCAGATCGTGGCGCTCCTTGAAGGTGATGCCGTAGAGCTGAGTGGCGGCGTAGAACACGCCGTCCTTCAGCACCTTGTCGAGTTCGAAGTAGGGCTTGAGCTCGTTCTGGTCGAGGTCGTATTTCGCCTTACGCACTTTGTCGGAGTAGCGCTCCCAGTCCCACGGCGAGAGGTCGAAGTGCTCGCCGCTCTCGTCGATCATGGCCTGAATTTGCTGCGCCTCGTCGGCGGCCTTCGCGGCGGTCGGCGCCACGAGCCGGCCGATGAAGGTCTGGACTGCTTCGGGCGTCTTCGCCATCTGGTCTTCAAGCACATAGGCCGCGTAGTTGGGATAACCGAGGAGCTTGGCCTTCTGTGCCCTTAGGGTCGCCAACTCCATGATGATCGCGCGGGTGTCGTTCTTGTCGCCCCGTTCGGTGCGGGACCAGGAATTCTCGAACACTCGTCTGCGCACGTCGCGGTTGGTCAAGTCGGTCAACACCGGCTGCTGAGTCGTGTTCTGCAGCGGGATGAGCCACTGGCCCTTCATCTCGCGCGCCTCTGCCGCTCGGTCGGCTGAAGCGATTTCCTGTTCGCTAAGACCGTCGAGGTCCTTCTTGTCGCCGGTGATGAACGCGCCTTCCTTCGTGCCCGCGACCAGTTGCTGCTGGAACGCGGTCTCGAGCGTTGCGTCGCGCTTGTTGATCTCTCTCAGCTTGTCCTTGTCGGCATCCGACAGATTGGCGCCGGCTTGAACGAATTGCAGGTAGTAGATCTTCAACAACTGAAGGCTCTCTGGATCGAGCTTCAGCGCATCACGGGCGTCGTAGACTTTCTTGACGCGCGCGAACAGCTTCGGGTTCAGATGGATCGCGTCCTGGTGGGCAGCGAGGTTCGGCGCCTCGTCGGACTGCACCTTGTCCAGAGCATCGTTCGTGTTGGCGCCGACCACGCCGGAGAAGGTGTTCGAAACGCGGTCGAGCATCCGTCCTGATTTCTCCAGCGCCACGATCGTGTTCTCGAATGTTGGCGCCGCGTGGTTGTTGGCGATGGCCTCGATCTCGACGATCTGCTGCCTCATCCCCTCCTCCAAGGCAGGCTGGTAATCGCTGTCCTTGATCTTGTCGAACTGGGGTGCTTGCAGAGGTAGAGGGCTCGGCTCGGCGAACGGGTTCGCGGCTGGAGCAGGAGCGGCCGGCGTGCGCTCCGCAGGCGAAGTCGAACAGCTCACCGCCAGCATCGCGGCGGCGCCAAGGACAAGCGGAAGGACTTGCTTCATTGCGGAAACCTCTCGGGGGGACGTCGGCGCGGGCGCCGCAGGCTGCAGATGCAGGACCGGACCATACAGGCTCGGCGCCACTCTTGTCCTGCTGAATAGCGGTGTTCGCGCGCGCAGCGTCAGACAACTCGTCAGACCCGCGTATCCTCTGAGCGGTCCTCGATGCTGGACTCCCGAGACCGAACAACTCCCCCGCGACGCTCGATGTACCGCCTCCCCATGCAGTGCCAAGGCGACCAAGTGAGCCCGACACCGACTTTGCAGACATGTGTTTCTCGTCCCTCGTCTCGACCGCATCCGGCCGGCTGAGGTGCGGGTCGGAGGAGAGCACGTACTCGATCTCCTTCGAGCCCGCGCGGCCGCTGCGCAGCACCCGCCCGCTGAGTTGGGCCCAAGCTCCGCACTCCCGCGCCGTTGCCGCGTCGCGGCTGATCAGCGCCGCACGTTCCGATCGCGTGCGATGCGATACGGCTCTGGCGGCGCGTCGGGGGCGCGTGCAGCGAGCGCGGCGAGCCTCTTCGCGGCGTGGCCGCGTGTCTCGAGATCCCCGGCTGCGGCAGCGAGCTGGTGAAGGCGCGCGATCGCTGCCGGGGTCCCGATGTCATGCAGCGCCCAGACGCACTTGCGCGCGAGGGCGCGACCATCGTCGACCTCGTTGTACGGCGCGGCGTCGTGCGCAACCGCGTAGAGCGCCTCGATCGTCGAGGGCTCGCGCATGTCCTGCAGTGAGTCCGCGAGTTCCTGTTGCTGCGCGTGCCAGCGCTCGCCGAGCAACCGCGCAAATATGGGAGCCCATCGCACTGACACTCGGAGCGCCCAGGCCTCGGGGAGGACGCGATCGAGTTCGTCGGCGTCGCGGGTCGCGAACAGCGATTCGAGCCGACGCAGCACGTCCTCGTCAGGATCCGACATGCTGCAAGCATACCGGCGCACCGCATTGTGATGCTCAGCGGAAGTCTCTTCTCTTTCGCGTGCTGAGCCGATATGCGACCATCGCCTCCACATCCTGGGCTCAGCCCGGAGTCAGGAACGCCGATGGACCCGAGGAACAACAAGAGCCCGAGCGAAGCGTTTGACCAGGTCGTCAAGACCGTAGCCGAGCGTCTTCATCCGCTAGGCTTCTCACGGCGCGGGGCGGCTCTGCGGATAATGGGGCCTGGAGTGTGTGGCCTAATCGAGTTCCAGCGCAGCATGAAGAATACAAAGGAGAAGCTATTGTTCACTGTGAACTTGGGCATAGTATGTGGCGACTTGTTGGAGTCAGGTGCGGCCACCCTTTCAAAGGCCAGGGTCATAGATGCGCATGTTCGCGGGCGAATCGGCATGCTGTTGCCTGAGCATCGTGATAAGTGGTGGGAGATCACGGCGTCCACCGATTCCGACGCTTTGGCGGGAGAAGTTGCCGATCTGGTCTTGAATGAGGCCGCGCCCTACATTCAACGTTATCTAAGCATCGATTCCGTTGAGGCCTTGTGGGAGTCAGGCCAGTCGCCAGGATTGACCGACAGGCAGCGGATTGACCGATTGGCTGCCTTGAAGGCCAAGCGGCAAGGTGGTGGCGCATGAGCCTTCTTGGCACGTGGGTCGTGGACAAGACAGATACTCGGGCGCTGACTGAATTGGGTGACGTTCTAATCGAGTTCCAGGAAGACGGACGGTTGACATACACTGTTCGGACTGAAACCAAGAAGCAGATCATCTTGATGAGATACAAGGTGGAGGGCGACACCATTATTACCGATCAGCCTTCCGCGCCACGGGAGGAACGGACGGGTTATTCGTTATCACGCGATGGAATCTTGACGCTCGCATTCGGTGGCACTCCGTTCCGCTTTCGGCGTCCCTAGCATCAGCCCCACTTGCTTCAGCCAGGCGGCTTGGCCTTGAGCGGACGACGCCGCCCGGGTCATTTGCGCCGGCTGAGTCATTTCGCGACTCGATCAAGACTCCTCTTGAGTGCGCTTCGATCGGCTGACCCGGTGTGACAAGCGAAGCACTCGAGGAGCGCGTGTTCACCTGTTTGGCGCGAGACAGCGAAAAGTGGCTCGCTGACCTCGATCAGCAACTCGATTCATGATCCGACACGGTATCCGATCCCCCACCGTGGTCGGACACTCTATCCAACGTCTACCATCGCCACGATGCAAACGACTTTCGTGCTCCGATCCTGTGCGCTGGTGCTCGCTTCAACGTGCGCGCTCGCGTCCATGGCTCCCGCGCAGAACTTGGCCACCCAGATCCCGGGCTATGCGCGCGACATTTCGGGCGCGGTGATGGAGTACGACTCGGCGCTGCCTGAAGTGCACTCGGCGCTGCTCGTGCGCTCGCGCAACTCCGAACCGAGCGTCGCCTGGGAGACAGCGCCTGTTCCGCTCGACGTGGCGACGGAGCGCGTCGCGCTCTCGTGGCTCTTCGGGATGGACGTCGACACCGAGCGACACCGATTCCAACTCGTGCTCGACGGAAAGGAGTGGCTCATGTTCGACACGCCGGCCGCGTCGTCGCTCGAGAGCTTCTCAGTGAGCGGACCGCAGGGCTCGCAACTGGTCCTGCGCCCGACGCGACTCGACCGCCACGGCGACATGTTCGGATTCGCGACGCTCGAGCTTCCGCGCGCGCTCGTGACACCGGGCAAGTCGCTGCGCCTCGAAGTCCGCGGCGACGGCACGGGCAGCCCCATCTGGTACATGACGTTCCGCGGCGCGCCGAGCGCATCCTGTCGGTACCCGGCGTCCTGCGCCGCAATGACGGTAAGCGTCCGGCGCTCGTGCCCAACAGGGCACAGCGTGCGCCGGACGCTTACCGTGTACGGTTGCAACTCAGTGAGATGAGCCTGCGGATGTCGAGGGCGGGCTCTCAATCTGCTGGCTCAGCCATATCTCCTCGGATTGGAGGGCATCAAACTCGGGATACTCTCCAGAGGGAATTCCCGATACTTCGACGTAATCCCTCCCCCCAACGCCTCGCACGTAGATGTTCCTCTTGTTCGACCCCGAGGCCAAGCGATCAGCGGCAGGAGTGGCGATCTTGCCCAAGTCCAGTTCCTCGCCCGGCTGTCGATAGACCTTGATGAAGTCCCCCGCCTCCATGCGTTGCTGGGTGATCTTCTTCTGTACATCGAGGCGCCTCGAGCGAACTTCGCCCAATGCTCCTGCAAGATCATGCGGTGATCGTCCGTGGTACTTGAGAGCGAAATCCGTGGGGTCATCGGGGGCGGTCGGCTTCAGTTCACCTTCTTTCGGCCCGTCCGGCCTTCCTGGGGAGCTGCGAGCCTCATTCTGAGGAGGCGCGTCCAGGATGGCCGGAGACGATCGGTCACTGGGCAACTTCGTCGGCGATACCGGTTTTTCTGCGGGGATCGAGGACGGCAGTATATTCGACACTTTGGTGGCAACGAAACCAACCAACACCAGGGTTCCGGCTGCGAGCAGGATCACAACACGTGCACGAGGTCGCAAAAGGGTCATGACCCGTTCCAGTCTACTGGCAAGCACCGCAATGGAGTGCGAATGAAACCCAGGTACCACCACTTGGGCACGGGATCGAGTGACGTGCCGCACCTGCGCCGCATGCCGCATTGTCGTGTGAATTGCCCAGTGTCACGTAGTTCCCGTTGGGGTCCTTCAAAGTCCAGGTGTACGACATGGAGCAGCCGCTACAGTCGGAGGAAGACCCGGATCCCCAGTACTCGTAGACGTAACCGGGTGCATCACACGGGTTGACACTATCCACCGTGGTTCCAGGGCAGGTGGCAACGACCGGGGCGGGGAGGCTTGCAGACAGACAGATCAACGGGAGCAGGGCGAAGATTCGTACGGACTGCATGTTCGACTCCATGGTTGTTTAGACTTTGGGTTTCTCTGCCAGCAGACCTTACCCCCCCCCCTAACTGGTTCGTCAACGAAGCGCCCGCCGAAATGTACGCACGCCCGGAATCCTGTCCTTGTCACCGCACTGTTGGGTGTAACGAAACCCCTTCCGGTTTGACGTAGTCCATCGAGCGGACGAGCAGCCGCCTCCGAGTGCTGCGTCCAACGTCTACCATCGCCACGATGCAGACGACTCGAGTGCTTCGATCCCTTGCACTGGCCCTCGCTTCCATGTGCGCGCTCGCGTCTCTTGCTCCCGCGCAGAATTTGGCCATCCCGATCGCGGGCTATGCGCGCGATCTCTCGGGCGCGGTGATGGAGTACGACTCGGCGCTGCCCGAAGTGCACTCGGCGCTGATCGTGCGCTCGCGCAACTCCGAACCGAGTGTCGCCTGGGAGACCGCACCCGTACCGCTCGACGTGGCGACGGAGCGTGTCGCGTTCTCTTGGCTCTTCGGCATGGACGTCGACACCGAGCGACACCGATTCCAACTCGTGCTCGACGGAAAGGAGTGGCTCGCGTTCGACACGCCGGCCGCGTCGTCGCTCGAAAGCTTCTCAGTGAGTGGGCCGCAGGGATCGCAACTGGTCCTCCGCCCGACGCGCCTCGACCGCCACGGCGACATGTTCGGATTCGCCACGCTCGAACTTCCGCGCGCGCTCGTGACACCGGGCAAGCCGCTGCGCCTCGAAGTCCGCGGCGACGGCACGGGCAGCCCCATCTGGTACATGACGTTTCGCGGAGCGCCGAGCGCATCGGCGCGCATCTTGTCGGTGCCCGGCGTCCTGCGCCGCGAGAACGCGGAGTCGCAGCCGCTTTCACTCGAGGTCGTGCACCTCGGCGCGCCGACCGAGATCAGGATCGAAACCTCGTTCGGGCCGACGCATCGAGAGCACGTCGCGCTCGGCTTCAACCGCTTCGAGCTCCTGCATCCGGCCGTGCACGAGCGGTCGAGCGAGCACGTGCGTGTGATTGTCCCGGGCGCAGCTACATTTGAGCTCGACGTCGAGATCGAACCCGTCCGGCCGTGGACCATCTACCTGGTGCAGCACGCGCACACCGACATCGGGTACACGCTCCCGCAGACGGAGATCCTGGCCGCGCACCAGCGCTACATCGACTACGCGCTCGACTACTGCGATGCGACCGACGCGCTGCCCGACGACGCGCGCTTCCGCTTCACGTGCGAGGCCGCTTATCCCGTCGCCGAGTGGCTGAAGAGCCGTAGTGACGCAGCGATCGCGCGCCTGCGCCGACGCGTCGAGGAGGGTCGCATCGAGCTCACGGGCATGTTCGCCAACCTCTCCGAGCTGCTCGACGAGCGTTCGTGCGCCGCCTCGTTGGAACCGATGCGCAGGATCCGCGCCGCGAGGATCCCGCTTGCGACGGCGCAGCAGGACGATGTCAACGGCATCGCCTGGTGTTACGCCGACTTCCTGCCTGAACTCGGCGTGCACTATCTCGAGATGGGTGAGCACGGCCACCGCGCGCTCGTGCCGTTCGACGTGCCGACGCCGTTCTGGTGGGAGTCGCCGGCCGGCAAGAGGTTGCTCGCATTCCGCGCGGACCACTACATGACCGGCAACTTCTGGGGCATTTCCACCGGGCGCATCGAGAGCGTCGAGCCGGAGCTGTTCAAGTACCTGCGCGGCCTCGAGGAGCGGGGCTATCCGTACGACCGCGTCGCGGTGCACTACTCGGGTGTCTTCATCGACAACTCGCCGCCGTCCGCGTCGACGAGCGCGTTCATAGCCAAGTGGAACGAGCGCTACGTGTGGCCGCACCTGCGCTCCGCGACGGTGAGCGAATACTTGCGGTGGGTCGAGAAGGAACACGGGAGCGAGCTCCAAGTCGAGCGCCGCGCGTGGCCCGACTGGTGGACCGACGGACTCGGGACGGCACCGCGCGAGCTCGCAGCGGTGCGCAACGTGCAGACGCGCTTGACCGCGGTCGAGACGCTGCTCGCGCTGGACCGCCTGCTCGGCGCGAGCGTTCCGCGCGAGCTCTTGTCGCGCATCGACAGCACGCGCGAGCGCATCGTCCTCTACGGCGAGCACACCTATGGTGCCGCCGAATCGATCAGCGATCCGACGTGCGAGAACAGCGTCGTGCAGTGGGCCGAAAAGTCGGCGTACGTTTGGGACGCAGTCAAGGAGACGGCGCTGGTCGAGGAGGCGGCGCACGGGATCCTGCAGGCGCACCTGGCGCAGGCCGATGTGCCGACAATCACGGTCGTCAACACGCAGAGCGAAGCGCGCTCCGGACTGGCGCGCGTGTTCATCGATCGCGAGCTCCTCCCGCCCGGGCGCGCGTTCCGCATCGTCGCGCAGGACGGCACGCTCGTCCCGGCGCAGCTCTTCTCGCGGCTGCCCGAGGGTGCGTACTGGGGACTGTGGGTAAACGCAGTGCCGCCGCTCGGCTGGTGCACGTACCGGCTCGAAGTGGCTCAGGGCATCTCAGGGGAGAACGCGACGAGCGGCGAAAACGATCTGCTCGAGAACCGCTGGTACCGACTGCGGGTCGATCCGAAGACCGGCGACGTGACGAGCCTCTTCGACAAGGACCTCGCACTCGAACTCGCTGATCCGGGCGCGAAGTGGAAGATCGGACAGCTCGTCCACGAAGAGCTCACGAACCGCTCGCAGCTCGAGCGCAGGAATCTCGAGGGCGTCAAACGGACAGCAGTCCCGATCACGCGTGTCGAGTACGGCGCAAGCGGTCCGATCTGGCACAGCCTGGTCCTCCACGGCAGCGGACCGATCTGTCCCGAGAACGACGCGATGCGCCTCGAGATCCGCTTGTTCGACACCGAGAAGCGCATCGAGTTCGACTACCGCGTGAGAAAGCGGGAGAAGAACGACCCCGAGTCGCTCTACGCCGCGTTCCCCTTTGCGCTGCCTGGCGCGGCTGCTAGCTACGAGACGAACGGCGGCGTCGTCGATCCGACGCGCGACCAGATCCCTGGCACCTCGGCGGACTGGCAAGCAGCACTTGGCTTCGTCGCGCTCGAGAACGACAAGGCGCGCGTGGTGATCTCGAGCAAGGAGAACCTGCTCGTGCAGCTCGGGGACTTGAACGTAGGCCGTTTCAAACCCGTCGCGAAGGTCGAGGAGCCGGCGGTCTTCGCCTGGCTCGTCAACAACTACTGGGTCACGAACTTCCTCGCGAGCGAGGGCGGCGAGCTGCGTTGGAGCTTCGCGCTCACGTCGGGCGCGCCCAAGCAACCGCCCGCGACAGCACGGCGATTCGGTCTCGACGAGCGCGTGCCGCTGCTCGCGCGCGTGCTGCCGTCTGGGAAGGCGAACGAATCGCGCGCAGTGCGCTCGTTGCTTTCGTTCTCGGCCGACAACGTGGTGTTGATCGGCGCCTGGCCCGAGCGCGACGCGCAGGGCATCGTGCTCCAAGTTCGCGAGATCGAGGGACGCGCGACGAAACTGCGCATCGACTGGCCCGAGCGGACACCTGTGAAGCGGCGCCTGCAGCGCGTCGACGCGCTCGGCAAGCCGATCGCCGGCTGGACCGACGAGCTCGTGCTCGCCCCCTACGAGGCAGCCTTCGTGCGCCTCTAGGGTCCCGTCGGCGCGAGACGGCGAAGCGTGGCTCGTCGGACTCGATCAGCGCGCACTCAGGGAGTGCGAGCACGGGAAGCGTGAGTCCGTGCGCGGAGAGAATGCGCGCACGGCCTGTGGAACGGCAACCAGGAATGGCTTTGCACTCACCCCCCCGCGGGCAGGTCGAGTTCCTCCAGGCGCCGGCGCACGCGCGAGCGCTCGTCCGCCGTCGCCCCCGGACTCGCGTCGAGCAGGCGCGCGGCCTCGTTCAGGTGTCCACGCGCCGCCTCCTTTTTCCCGAGGCGCGCGAGGCAACCGCCAAGCGCGAACTCCGCGCGTCCCAGACCCACGGGGTCACCCAGATCCTGTGAGCGGTGCAAGCCGATCGCTTCCTCGAGTAGCGTTGCCGCCGCGTCATGCTCGCCGACCTCCGAGAGGAACACGCCGTAGCCGTGCAGCGCGTCGGCGAGGTCCCGCGGCGACGCATCCGGTGCGCGCCGGATGCGCAGCACGTCCTCCCAGAGCTTGCGCGCCTCGTCGTCATGATGGCGCGCGTGGTGCAGGGTGGCGAGCTTGGCGAGCGTCACCGCGAGCAGGGGGTGATCGCCGCCCAGGCGCCGGGTCTGCAGCGCGAGCGCTTCCTCGAGGCTCGACGCCGCGCCGTCGAGGTCCTTCGCTACGAGCTGCATCGTCGCGAGGTTCGCGAGCACCAGGCCGAGCCCGTCCTCACCGTCACCTCCGAGCGCGCGATAACCGGCCTCGGCCCGCTGCATCAGGCTGAGCGCCTCGGCCTGCTCGTCGTGCCGCCACAACGAAGCGGCCAGGTTCGAGATCGTCTGCAGCGTCAACAAGTGCCTGCCGCCCAGGATCGAATCCCGGATCGCCAGCGCCTCGCGCAGCTCCGCGATCGCGAGCTCGTACTCGCCGTTTCCCAGGTGGACACCGGCGAGGTTGTTGAGACTCTCGGCGACCGGCAGCGTTCCGTCGGCCTGCTCGCGCCGCAACGCGAGCGCCTCCCGATGCAGTGCCTCGGACTCCGCTGCGCGACCCATGTTGCGCAGACACGCAGCCAAGTCGTTGGCCACCCCGGAAACGTCGGCGTGCGTGCTCGACCCGGCGGCGCGGTGGAGCGGCAGAGCTTCTCCGAGCAGCTGTGCGGCCGCGGCGTAGTCACCGACCTTGTACTTCAGCTGGCCCAGGCTGCGTAGGGACAGCGCGTACTCCAGGGATTGCTTGCCGAAGGCCTGTTCGCGGATCGCCAAGGCCTCGCGCATCAGGCGTTCGCCGTCGTCGAAGAGGTCCAGACGCAGGCACACCTGCCCCAAGGTGTCGAGCAGGTTTGCGCGCACGTGATCCGAGTCGGCGTACTGCCGCCGGACGCGCTCGGCCTGCGCGAGGATCTCCTCGCGCGCACGCTCCTGCCAGGCAGCGTCCTGCGCGGGCTGCGCGGGCAGGAACGCGTCCATCAGGAAGCTCGCGATGCTCTGGAACGAGTCGGCTTCCATGTGCGCGTGCTGCGCCTCGGCCTCGGCGACCCGCTCGCTGCTGCGCGCGGAGAACAGACCGAACAGCAAGGCGGCGAGCACGAGAACGCCGGCTGCGACCGCCACGCGGTTGCGCCGCACGAACTTCGAGCCCTTGTAGGCCAGTGAGCTGGCGCGTGCACGCACAGGCTGGCCCGCGAGGTGCCGCTCGACGTCGTCCGCGAGCTCCTGGACCGAGGCGTAGCGTCGTTCGGGCTCCTTGCGCAGCGCCATCAGCACGATGCGGTCGAGATCGCCGCGCAGTGCGCGCCGCAGACCGGCGGGCGTGGTGCGGAAGCTGGATGCGATCGAACCAGGATCGCGCGCGACCTCGGAGCGGAACACGCGTGTGCTGGGACGCTCGGGCGTCTGCTCGCGGATCATGCGCTCCCAGTCGGCCGGGCTGCGACTGCGGCTCTCCAGGGGACGACGGCCGGTCGAGAGCTCGTAGAGGATCACGCCCAGCGAATAGACATCGAGCGACGTGGTCACGGCGCCGCCCGCGAGCTGTTCGGGGCTCGCGTACTCCGGGGTGAGCACGCGCGAGATCGTGCGCGTGGCGGCGGGCGTCGCCTCGTCGGGCCCGTCCTCGAGCAGGCGCGCGATGCCGAAGTCGAGCAGCCGCGGAAGACCGCGCTCGTCGATCAGGATGTTCGAGGGCTTCAGGTCGCAGTGCACCACCAGGCTCTGGTGCGCGAAGTGCACGGCGCGGCACACCTGCAGGAACAGGCGCAGGCGTGCGGCGATCGTCAGACGCTCGCGCTCGCAGTAGCGGTCGATCGTCTCGCCGTGCACGAGCTCCATGACGAAGTAGGGACAGCCGTCTTCGGTCGTACCGCCGTCGTAGAGCCGCGCGATGCACGGGTGCTGCAGCGCGGCGAGCGTGCGACGCTCGAACTCGAAGCGTCGCAGCATCCACTCGGTCGCGCACTCGGCGCGGATCAGCTTGATCGCGACCTCCTGCTGGAAGAGTCCGTCCGCGCGCTCCGCGCGGTAGACGATGCCCATGCCGCCCGCTGCGATCCGCGTAGTCAGCTTCCAGGCACCGAGCATGCGGCCCAGCAGCGGATCTTCGCGCTCCCTCCACGTGTGCGCCTCCATGCGACTGAAGGCGTCGCCGCCGGTCTCGTCGAGATGCAGCAGGCGCTCGAGCTCGGCGCGCAGCTCGCCGTCCGCGCCGCACTCGGCGTCCAGCAATGCAGTTCGCTCGGCCGTCCCCAGGTCGACCGTGCGATGGAAGAGCCCCTGGATGCGTCGCCAGCGCTCAGCTTCCACGGGACCCGTCCATCTCGGCGCGCAACCACGCGCGCGCCATGCGCCACTCGCGCCGGATCGTCGACTCGGACGCGCCGATCGCCTTGCCGAGCTCCTCCATCGAGAGGCCCGCGAAGAAGCGCAGCTCGACGATGCGGGCCTTGGTCGGGTCGAACCGCGCCAGCCGCGCCAGTGCGTCGTCGAGCCCGAGCAGATCTTCGTCCGCGAGCGGCTCGGCGACTTCTTGACCATCGAGCGGCACGCGCACGAAACCGCCGCCGCGCTTCTCGCGGGCACGCCTGCGTGCGTGATCGACCAGAACCCGGCGGATCGCGCTCGCCGCGGCGGCGAAGAAGCTGTCGCGATCCGCGTACGAGTGGTCCTTCTCCGCGACGAGGCGCAGGTAGGCCTCGTTCACCAGAGCGGTCGGCTGCAGAGTGTGACCGGGCCGCTCCCCCGCCATCTCGCGCCGCGCGATCTCGTGCAGCTCGTCGTAGAGCAGTGCGGCGAGCTCCTGGGCGGCCTGGGCATCACCCTCCTGGGCCGAGCGGAGTATGCGGTTGAGATCGACCATCGACTGGAAGCCCCGCGTTCGCGCCCGACGGCCGCCGGTTCAGGGCCGCTCCCGCAGGCGCGGCTGCAGCCATGCGTTTGCGACACTATACCGCGGCACTCGGCGCAGCCGTGGAGCTCGTGCGAAAGGCGCCGGTTTTCTTGACCGGACCGCAGCAGCGACGGCGCATCCGTGAACAGGCACACATGTCGTGACGGGCACGACGCCACACGCAGAACGTTCGTGTCGAAGCCCTCTAGACCTCCACGCGAGCATCGCGCAGGGGGTCGTCGTCAGCACGTCGACCGGCCGGTACGCACAAGGAAGGATGTCCAATGATCTCTGCATTGCGCTGGGCTGGTGTAGCGGTCACTGCAGCGCTGACAGGCAACTTCGGGTGGGCGCAGACGACCGAGCGTGCGAGCCTGGGTTCGGCCGGCGCGGAGAGCAATTCAGGCTGGATTTCTGACCGGATCGGATCGGCGACGGCGCATACGTATGTGTGGCGGCATGTCGCCTGATCGGCACTACGCCAAAGTGCGAGTCTTCATGACGAAGCCCTCGTGATCCCCGCCGCGCGCACCCTCCGGGGGACGTCGCGACGCCCGCTGCAAAGAAGAACGACTCGAATCTGGAGGCTGATCATGTACGCAAAACTGCGTGGTTCTCTAATCCTGCTGGCGCTCACCGGAGCAATCCGTGCCGCCGGCGCTCAGACGATCCTCGTCGATACGTCCAATGACGTAGTCGACTTCGGCGGAGCCCAGCGAGTCGCGGACCTGCCCGGACCGGACGGCAAGATCTCGCTGCCCGAAGCCGGACTCGCCTCCGACAACACGCCGGGCGTGCAGACGATCGGGTTCCACATTCCGCTGAGCGATTGGCCCAACCAGCCACTCTATCCCGGGCGCGTTGTGCTGACGCCCTTCCTGGGCTTCCGCGTCTTCGACACGGCGATCATCGACGGCACGACGCAGACCGCCTTCACGGGCGAGACGAACCCCGACGGCGGCGCCGAAGTGATGATCTGGGCCGAGAGCTACCTCATCGACAACGTGGGTGGCTCGATGTTCGGCTTCGACCACTCCAGCATCCACCTCAGCGGCGGCTCGGGCAACGTGATCCGCGCCAACACCGAGACGGGCATCGAGGTCTTCGACTCGGCGTCCAACCTCATCGGCGGCACGAGTCCCGGTGACGGCAACACGGGCGGCTTCATCCAGATCGACCGCGCGAGCAACAACGTCGTCGTGGGCAACACGGTGAAGCGCGTGCGCGTCCTCGGCTGGATCGGCGGCGGCCAGCCCGCCACGAACAACCGCATCGGCGGCCCGACGCCGGCCGAGCGCAACACCATCATCGGCCTGGGCACCTGGAACAGCGAGGGGTGGCCGAGCGGCTTCGCAGTGCAACTCTTCAACGCGGTCGGCACGGTCATCGAGAACAACCAGATCGGGACCACGCCCGACGGCCTGCAGCAAGGTCATCAAGCGACCACCGCGGGCATCTACTTCGACGACGAGAACCACAACACGACGATCCGCGGGAACCGGATCGCCGGCATCCTCGGGCACAGGATCGGCGCGTACCCCGGCGTGCTCGGGACGGCGATCTCCATCGGTGGAACCGGCTCGGGGATCGAGATCGTCGGGAACACGATCGGCCTCGACGCCAACGGCGCGCCCGTGCTCGGCAGCGTCACCGGGATCGGGACGTCGAACTTCTGGCTGGGCCCGGTCCAGAACGTCGTCATCGGCGGATCGGCCGCGGGAGCCGGCAACGAGATCGCGGGGCATCTGGGCACGGCCATCAGCGTGGCCAACACGCTGTCCGGCGTCCGCATCTCGCGCAACTCGATCCACGACAACGGCGGACTGGGGATCGATCTGATCGACGATGGGTTCCTGACCGGCGTCACGTCCAACGACACGCTCGACGTCGACACTGGTGGCAACGGGTTGCAGAACTTCCCGGTGCTGCAGTCCGCTGTCCGCTCGGGCGCAACCGTGCGCGTCGCGGGCAGCCTGAACAGCAGTGCGTCATCCACGTTCACGATCGAGTTCTTCGCCTCGCCGCAGTGCGACGCGTCCGGCTTCGGCGAAGGGTCGGCCTGGCTGGGCTCGACGTCGGTCACCACGAACGCGAGCGGCAACGCGTCGTTCGACGTGATCCTCGCCGCCTCCCCCGCAACCGGCTGGTCCGTCACCTCGACGGCCATGGCCGCAGCGAGTGCCTCGACGTCCGAGTTCTCCGCGTGTGTCGTCGTCACGACGGGCTCGCCACCTGTCGCCACGAGCTACTGCTTCGGCGACGGAACCGGCAGCGCTTGCCCGTGCGCCAACAATGGTGCTCCCGGCAACGGTTGCGCCCACTCGCTGAATGCGATCGGCGCGAACCTCTCGGGCACGGGTCACGCGAGCCTCGCGAGCGATTCGTTCGTCCTCTCGGGCGTCAACATGCCGAACAGCTCGGCGCTGTACTTCCAGGGCACGACGCAAGTCAACGGCGGTCTCGGCAGCGTCTTCGGCGACGGACTCCGCTGCGCTGGCGGAACCGTCGTGCGCCTGGGCACGAAATCGAATGCGGGCGGCGCGTCGCAGTACCCGGCCGCAGGCGATCCGCCTGTTTCCGTGAAGGGCCTCGTGACCGCTCCCGGAATGCGCACGTACCAGGTGTGGTACCGCAACGCCGCGAGCTTCTGCACTGCGGACACTTTCAACCTCACGAATGGACTGAGCGTGGCGTGGATTCCGTGAGCCGGTTCGATTTCGCGCAGGAGCCACGCGACTCGAACTAGCCCGGACTATTCATGAGCATCGAGCGAAGCCATCGCAACGCCTGGCCGGCAAGGCGCAACCGCGTGTTCGACCGGAAGCGACCTGCATGGTCGGTGAGGATCGAACACGTGGTTGCAACGCAGTCCGGCCAGGCGATTGCGGTGGTTGCAGCCGATGCTCATGAATAGTCCGGGCTAGACCCAATGCCGTTCACTTAGCGGTTCCATCCGTCGGCGGGCGACGCTTCTTGGGGTAGCTGCTCATCTTGATCTTGACCGCGCGCGGATAGCTCCGTTCGGATCTGCGTGGCGGCAGGATGAAGCGCTTGAGCTTGGCGCGC
>JBBQNP010000082.1:0-19678 GCA_038330085.1 Planctomycetota bacterium
ATCTCGACGGACGCTGAGCAGCGCGTGACCTTCATGAACAAGGTCGCGTCGCAGATGACCGGGTGGACCGAGTCGGATGCCCGCGGGCATGCGCTCGACGAAGTGTTCCATATCGTGGACGAGGATCGCCGCAAACCGGTCATGAACCCCGCGGTGCGTGCGCTGCGTGAAGGCAAGATCGTCGGCCTCGCGAACCACACGCTCTTGATCGCGCGCGACGGCGCCGAGCGTGCGATCGACGACAGCGCTGCGCCGATCCGTGACGGGGACGGCGAGATCGTCGGCGTCGTGCTCGTGTTCCGTGACGTGACTTCTCAGCGCGCGAGCGAGCGTGCGCTGCGGATGAGCGAGATCACCAAGACCGCGATGCTCGAGCGCGCGCTCGATTGCATCGTCACGATCGATCACCGCGGCCGCATCCTCGAGTTCAACCCGGCGGCGGAACGGACGTTCGGCTGGACACGCGCCGACGTGCTCGGGCGCGACGTGGCGGACATACTCATACCGCCCGAGCTGCGCGGGCAGTATCACGCGGGTTTCGCGCAGATGACTGCGACAGGGAAGGGCCCCATCCTCGACCAGCGCATCGAGCGCACCGGCTTGCGCGCGAACGGCACGCGGATGCCGCTCGAGTTCGCGGTGACGACCATCCAGCGTGATGGTCCTCCGGTCTACACCGCCTGGCTGCGCGACATCACGCAGCGCAAGAAGGACGAAAGCGATCTGTCCGAGCGACTGCATTTGCTTGCACTGGGAGCCGACGTCGGTCGCGCGTTGGCGCAGGGGGACACGCTGGACGTGATCTTGCGTCTGTGTGCGGGAGCGCTGGTGGAGCACCTCGACGGCGCGCACGCTCGAGTGTGGACGTGGAACACCGACGACGAAGTGCTCGAATTGGCTGCTTCCGCCGGCGTCGAAGCGCCCGTCGAACCCGAGCACAGACGCGTGCGCTTGGGCCAGGGCCCACTCGGCCGCATCGCCCAAGAACGCAAACCGCACTTCACCAACCGCGCACAGGAAGACAAGAACGTCCCGCGGCCGGCGTTGCCCGCAAGCGAGAAGATCGTGTCGTTCGCAGGCTATCCGCTGCTCGTCGAGGACCGTCTCGTCGGCGTCGTCAAGCTGTTCGCTTGCCACGAGCTGAGCGATACGACGATCACCTCGATGGCCTCGGTCGCGACGCAGATCGCGCTGGGCATCGAGCGCAAGCGTGCCGAAGAGCGCGTCACGAACCTGCTGGAGTCCGAGCGCCAGCGATCGGCGAGGCTCGTGCAAGTCGCGGGCGCCTCTTCGACCCTGAACAGCGCGAAGACGAGCTCGAGCGTGATCGGAGTGCTCGGTGCGGAAGCGCGGCGCATCCTCGGAGCACGCCGCGCGCACGTCGCATCGGAGGGCGTGCCGCCGCCCCAGGATCCCAAGGTCCTGGTCGTGCAGCTTCTCGGTCGCGGTGGACGCGCGGTCGGCCACATCGAGGTCACCCCCGAGCCCGAAACGCAGTTCAGCGCCGACGACCGCGCGATCCTGACACAGCTCGCGCACATGGGTGCCATCGCGCTCGACAACGCGCGCCTGTACGAAGAGCTGCGCGAGAACGACAAGCGCAAGGACGAGTTCTTGGCGACGCTCAGCCACGAACTGCGCAATCCGCTCGCGCCGATCCGCAACGCCGTGCAGGTGATGAAGCTGTCGGAGGACGACAAGCAGGCGATGCAGTGGGGCCGCGAGATGATCGAGCGGCAAGTGCGCCAGCTCGCGCGCCTCGTCGACGACCTGCTCGATCTCTCGCGCATCAGCCGGGGCAAGCTCGATCTGCGCCGTGAGCGCGTCGATCTAGGCGCACTCGCGCGTGCCGCCATCGAGACGAGCGGCATCCTGGCCAACGAAAAGGGCCAGGAATTGGGTTTCGACGCGCCCGCGACGCCGCTCGTGCTCGACGCCGACCCCGCGCGGATCACGCAGGTCCTCCAGAACCTGATCCACAACGCCGCCAAGTACACGCCGAGCGGAGGCACGATTCGTTTGTCGGTCGAGCGCGAAGGCGATCTGGCGATCGTGCGCGTGCGCGACAACGGCGTCGGCATCAGCGCGGACATCCTGCCGCATGTGTTCGACATGTTCGTGCAGGGCGACCAAGGCATCGAGCGCTCTGCCGGCGGACTTGGCATCGGGCTGACGCTGGTCAAGAGGATGGTGGAGATGCACGGCGGTCGCGTGACGGCTCACAGCGCGGGACCTCGACAAGGCAGCGAGTTCCGAGTGGAGCTGCCCTTGCCCAAGGCAGGCACGCAGACGGCCGCCGTCGAATCGCCCGCCCCGGCGCCGGCGAAGAGGCCCGGACGTCGCGTGCTCGTCGTCGACGACAACCTCGACTCCGTGACGAGCCTGCAGATGATGTTGCGCATCATGGGTCACGACGTGCGCGTCGCGCACGACGGAGTGGAAGCGGTGGAGGTCGCGCTGGCGTTCGAGCCCGAGCTCGTCCTGCTCGACATCGGCTTGCCGCGGCTGAATGGCTACGAGGCCGCGCGAGCGATCCGCAAGCAGCCGCGCGGCAAGGACAGCGTCGTCGTCGCCGTCACTGGTTGGGGTCAGGAAGAGGACCGCCGCCGCTCGAGCGAGGCCGGTTTCGACCACCACATCGTCAAGCCGGTCGAACCCTCGGCGATCGAAGCGATCCTGCAGAAGATGGGAGCCTCGATGCAGGGCGAGTCACGGCGCGAACTAGGGATCGCAGGGGACAGTCGGTCCTGAGCGAGGCTCGCGGAACAGGCCTCGAACGAAGTCCGCGGAACCTCACGCTCCGCCGCCGTGGTTCGCGACTCGCGCGGCCTGTATGCTCCGCGGCCCATGACCGAGCTCGCCCATCCGGATCGCGTCGCCAAGATCGCGACCTTGCGCGCGCAGGGCGTCGATCCCTACCCCGCTCGCGGCGTCGTCGCGCGGCCGATCGGCGAGCTCTTGTCGGGGATGGGTGCGGCGTCGGATCCCGGTCCGAACGCGGGTAAGCCGGCAACGATCGCGGGGCGTCTCTTCAACGTGCGCGACTTCGGCAAGCTCATGTTTGCACCGGTCGCGGACCGCACGGGTCGCATCCAAGTCGGTTTCCAGCGCGATCAGCTCACGGAGTGGTGGCCGACGCGCAAGCTGCTCGACGCGGGCGACATCGTCGGTGTCAGCGGCGAGCTCGGCTTCACGCAAAAGGGCGAAGCGACGTTGTGGGCGAAGGAGGTCACGCTCTTGTCGAAGGCGGTCGCGGCACCGCCCGAAAAGTGGCACGGCCTCGTCGACAAGGAACTGCGCTACCGCCGGCGCTACGTCGACCTGTGGTCGAGCGAGGGCGTCGCGGACGTCTTCTTGAAGCGCTCGAAGATCCTCTCGACCATCCGCCGGTATCTCGAAGGCGAAGGTTACCTCGAGGTGGAAACCCCGACGTTGCATCCGATCGCGGGCGGTGCGGCGGCGCGGCCGTTCGTGACGCACCACAATGCGCTCGGCATGGAGCTCTACCTGCGCATCGCGCCGGAGCTGTACCTGAAGCGCCTGATCGTCGGCGGCCTCGAGCGCGTGTTCGAGGTCTCGCGCAACTTTCGCAACGAAGGGTTGTCGGCGCGCCACAACCCCGAGTTCACGATGCTCGAGCTGTACGAGGCGCAGGCCGACTACCGGCGCATGATGGAGATCGCCGAGCAGTTGATCGTGCGCAGTGCTCTCGCGGTCAACGGCGCCACCGAAACGACGTTCCGAGGCAAGGTGTACGACCTGCACGCTCCGTTCGCGCGCCAGTCGTATGTCGACTTGTTCCGCACGAAGAACGGTTTCGACTTCGACGACGAGGTCCGTGTGAAGAAGCGCGCGGTGGAGCTTGCGCTGCATGACGGCGGCGATCGTTGGAAGTTGATGAACGACGTCTTCGAGGCCACGGTCGAGGACGAACTCGAAGGCCCCGTGCTCGTCGTCGACTACCCCGTGCAGATCTCCCCTCTCGCCAAGCAGAAGCCCGGTGATCCGCGCCTGACCGAGCGCTTCGAAGTGTTCGTCGCCGGCATGGAGCTCGGCAACGCGTTCAGCGAGCTCAACGATCCCGCCGAGCAGGCCCGCCGCTTCGAAGAGCAGGTCGCGAGCAAGGATCCCGAAGCACCCGGCGAAGTCGACTGGGACTACGTGCAGGCTCTCGAGTACGGCATGCCGCCCGCAGGCGGTCTCGGCATCGGCATCGATCGCCTCGTGATGGTCCTCACCGGACAAGATTCGATCCGCGACGTGCTCTTGTTCCCCGCGATGAAGCCGCAGAATCAGGAAGCTGAGCCGGACGCGGGCGAGGGCGGCGCCGCGTTCTGATCGCGCGCGTTCCACGACATGTACAAGACGTTCCTCTCCTGGCGCTACATGCGCGCGCGTCGCACGAACCTGATCGGGGTCATCGGCATCTGCGTCGGCGTCGGTGCCTTGATCATGATCCTCTCGATCATGACGGGCTTTCTCGAGGAGACGAAGAAGGGTCTGCGCGGCGGCCTCGCCGACATCATCATCGAGACGACGCAGATGACCGCGCGCGACGGCACGCGTCTCAGCGCGTCACCGGCGCCTCTGCTCGATGCTGTGCGCGCCGACCCGCGCGTCGAAGCCGCATGCGCCGAACTCGCCTGGGGCGGAATGCTGGGTCTCGGCGGCCGGCATGCCGAGGCCTCGCGCGACGTGCTCTCCGACCCGCAAGAGTTCAGCATGACGGTCGTGCGCCTGTACGGCATCGATGCAAAGGACGAGCTCGCGACCACGGACCTGCGCCGCACGCTGTCGCCACCGGAGTCGAAGCGTCGCGCGTACGAGACGGTCGACATCCCCGTTGCCGACATCGATCATCCGTTTGCACTGCCGCACAACTACGTGCCCGAGGGCAGGCCGCTCGCGGCGTGTCTCGTCGGTGCGCAGATGGCGTACCACTGGAACCTGCGCCGTGGATCCGAGATCTGGATCACGACCGGCGTGCCCGACGTTCAGACCGGCGAGGTGCACGCGAACGACCGACGTTTCGTCGTCGCAGGCACGTTCCGCTCCGGCGAAAACGAGATGGACCTGCAGCGCATCTACCTGGAGCGCTCGGAGCTGGCCGATTTCCTTTCGACGAGCGTCGAGTACAGCCAGGTGCTCGTCAAGCTGCGCGACTACAAGAAGAACGGCATCGCCACGCGCGACGAACTGGCCGAATCGTTGCTGCAAAAGCGCTTGATCCTGGGCAAGGGCGCCGTGCGCACGTGGGAGGACTTCCGCAAGTCGCTGCTCGGCGCGATCGAGAACGAGCGCGTGCTCATGGCGATCATGCTCTCGCTCGTCGTCGTCGTCGCGGGCTTCACGGTGTTCGCGATCCTCTCGATGATGGTCACGGAGAAGCGGCGCGACATCGGCATCCTGTCGGCACTCGGTGCGACACCGGGCGGTATCACGATGTTGTTCGTGCTCATCGGGTTCTGGGACACGTTGCTCGGCGCGACCGTCGGCGCACTCCTGGGTATTTGGCTCGCGATCAAGATCGATCCGATCGAGCGCTTCCTCTCCTCGGCGTTCGGCGTCCAGATCTTCAACCGCGACGTGTACCTGTTCGATCACATCCCGGCGATCGTGAACCCCTTGTGGGTCGGCGTGATCGTGCTGTGCACGTTCGTCGTGGCCTTGATCTTCGCGCTCATGCCGGCCTGGAAGGCGGGGCGACTCCATCCGCTGGACGCGTTGCGCTATGAGTAGGGCCGCACGCACGAAAGCGCCGTTTCCTCCCGGAACGGAAGCACCGGTCGACACGCTGATCTCGGCGCGCGGCATCACGAAGGCGTTCCAGATCGCGGACCGCTCGCTCGAGATCCTGCACGGCGTCGACCTCGACGTGCGCCGCGGTGAGCTCGTGGCGCTCATGGGCGCGTCGGGCGCGGGCAAGACCACGCTCATCCAGATCATCGGACTGCTCGACAAGCCGACGGCCGGCGAAGTCATGATCGACGGACGTTCGGCCTGGACTTTGCCCACGCAACAGCGTGCCGCGCTACGCAACCACGAGATCGGTTTCGTTTTCCAGTTCTACCATCTGCTGCCCGAACTCAACGCGCTCGAGAACGTGCTGCTCCCGGGCATGATCGGGAACTCGATCGCGGGCTGGCGCAAGAACGGCAAGGAGCTGCGCGATCGGGCGCGCGGGATGCTCGTGAAGTTCGGGCTCGAGAAGCGCCTCGAGCACAAGCCCGCGCAGTTGTCGGGTGGCGAACGTCAACGCGTCGCGATCGCGCGCGCGCTCCTACTCGATCCCAAGATCGTGATCGCCGACGAACCGACCGGGAACCTCGATACGTCGACGGGCGAAAAGGTTTTGGAGATGCTCCTGACCGAGCAACGCGAGCGCGGACTTTCGTTGCTGCTCGTGACACACGACGAGCGGCTGGCCGCGCGCTGCCAGCGCGTCGTGCGCATGGCGGATGGCCGCATCCTGCCCTGACGGGGCTCGGAACGCGCATGACCCCCGCAACCATGTACGTGCTGTGCCTGCTCGTCGTGGCGCTCGCTCTGTTCGCGATCGACGCGCTGCGCGTCGACGTCGTCGCGCTGATCCTGATCCTTTTGTTGACGATTCCAGGGCGCTGGATCAAGGGACTGCCGACGCCGGAAGAGGCGCTGGCCGGCTTCGGCAGCACGACGATCATCGTGCTCGTCTCGCTGTTCGTGCTGACCGCCGGCGTGATCAAGACCGGCGTCGTCGAGCGGCTCGGCTTGCGGCTTGCGTCGATCGGGAGCACGCGACCGCTGGCGTTCTCGCGCTTCCTCGTGCTCGCCGCGGGACTCGTGAGCGCGTTCGTCGCGAACACCGTGACGACGGCCGTGTTCGTGCCGCTCGCGATCGGCGCATCCAAGCGCGCGAAGTTCCCGGCCTCCAAGATCCTGATGCCGATCGCGTTCGCGTCGATCCTCACCGGCACGATGACGGTGATCGGCACCTCTACCAACCTCGTTGTGGCGGGACAGATGAACCGTCTGGGCCTCGAGCCGCTGGGCTTCTTCGAGATGACGCCGGTCGGCGCCGTGATCGCGGTCGTGGGGATGCTCTACCTGTTGTTCCTCGCGCCGAAGTTGACCCCCGACCGCGGATCGGCGGAGGCCGAGCACGTCGGATCGCAGCGCAAGTTCCGCACGGAGGTCGTCGTCACGCCGGAGTCGAAGCTCGTCGGCAAGACGCTCGCGCAGCTCGGCCTCGCGAACGTGATGGACCTCTTCGTCGTGCACATCCGCCGGCGCACCAGCCGTGTGCGACATCCGTTTCCCACCGACGAAGTGCGCGCAGGCGATGAGATCGTCGTCGAAGGCCGCGCGCAGGACATCCTGAGCGTGAAGGACGTCGCCGGGATGGACATCAAGCCCGAGGCGAAGTTGAGCGCCGAAGAGCCGTCCGGGACGCAGAAGCGCATCGTCGAGGCGATGGTGTTGCCGCGCTCGTCGCTCGTTGGAAAAAGTTTGCGGGAAGCAGGATTCCACGAGGAAACGGGGCTGACCGTGCTCGGCGTCCACTCGGCACGCGCACCCGGCACGTCGGAGAAGCTCTCGGATCAGCGCCTGCGCGCGACCGACGTGTTGCTCCTGCAGGGCCCACCGGAAGACATCGACGACTTGCCCGACAGCCTGCTCGTGCTCGAGGACGTGTCCGGCCACCACCCGCGCAGCCCGCGTGGTTGGATCGCGGCGCTGATCTTCGCAGCGACGATGGCGCTCGGAGCGTCCGGCGTGCTCCCACTGGCAATTGCATTCCTCGCCGGCGTGCTCGCAATGGTCATCTCGCGCTGCTTGACGGCGGAGGAAGCGTACGAGGCGGTCGACTGGCGCCTGCTCGTGATGATCGCGGCGATGTTCGCGTTCGGTCGCGCGATGGAGACGAGCGGTGCGGCGGAATGGATCGCGAGAGGGATCGTCGAGCACGTGAGCGCGTACGGGCCGCACGCGGTTCTGGCGTCGTTCTTCGTGCTGACGATCGTGCTCTCGCAACCGATGTCGAACCAGGCGGCTGCGCTCGTCGTGTTGCCGGTCGCGCTGCAGACTGCGCACCTGTTGAACATGAACCCGCGTGCGCTCGTGATCGCGGTCACGTTCGCGGCTTCGTGCTCCTTCCTCACCCCGCTCGAGCCGGCGTGCCTGCTCGTGTACGGTCCGGGACGATACAAGTTCTCCGACTTCGCGCGCGTTGGGTTCCCGCTGACGGTGATCATGTTCGTGATCGCGATGTTCCTGGTGCCGGTGTTCTGGCCGCTTGCGATGCCGACGTAGGATCGGTCCGCACCCAAACGTGTCGCCGGGAAACCGCTTACCGAAAACTGCTCTGCCGACGATGGCTTCGCCAAGAACTGACAGCACCGTGGTTCACGTCCTCTTCCTCGCGCCCGAGACGGCGCCCTACAACCTGCGCTTCGTCGAGGGTCTGAAGCGCGCGGGTGCGAGCGTGACGGGCGTGGGTCACGCCGCGCGCAGCGCGCTGTCGGCTCCGCTTGCGCGCGAGCTCGACGATTACGTGCAGGTGAAAGCGATCCTCGACGGCACCGAGGTCGCGCGCGTAGCCCGGGACGTCGCACGCACACGCGCGATCGATCGCGTCGAGACGATCGACGAGCCGGCAGTCATCACCGCCGCGCACGTGAGACAAGAGCTCGGCCTGCCGGGTCTGACGGTCGAGCAAGCGCGCTTGTGCCGTGACAAGGCCGCGATGAAGGCCGCATTGCGCGCGCACGATCTGCCCTGTGCCGAGTCGGTGGCGGCCACGGATCGCGCGGTGGTCATGACGTTCGCCGAGCGCGTCGGCTATCCGCTCGTGCTGAAGCCGCGCGAGGGGTTTGGCACGCTCGACACGTTTCGTGCTGACACACAGGCCGATCTCGAGCGCGCGCTCGACCGACTGAACCCGTCGGCGGACCGCGCGATCCTGGTCGAGGAGTTCATCGAAGGTCACGAGGGCTTCTACGACACGATCACGGCCGGCGGGAAAATCGTGCACGCGTTCGTCGGTCATTACTATCCGACGTGTCTCGCAGCGCTGGCGGACCGCGCGATCTCGCCGCAGATCGCGTGCACGAACCGCGTCGCTGAGTCGACGTACGCCGAACTGCACGCGACGATGCAGAAGGTCGTCGACGCGTTCGAATTGAAGGACACGGCGGCGCACATCGAGTGGTTCTTCGGTCCGAAGGGCCTGAAGATCTCGGAGATCGGCGCGCGGCCCGCCGGCGAGAGCATCTGGGACATGCACGCGGAGGGGAACGAGTTCGACATCTACCGCTCGTGGGCCGAAGCCGTGTTGCGCGGCGCTTCGTTCGGCAGGCCGACGCGCAAGTACGCGACCGGGTCCGTGCAGATCCGTCCGCCGCGCGACGGTCGCTACGCCGGCCACGACGGGGTCGAAGTGATCGCGCGCACGCTTGCCGGATCGATCATCGAGCACGCGGTGCCCGCACCCGGCACTCCGACGCAACCGCTCGATCGCGGCTGGCACCAGAACACGTGGTTCCGCCTGCGCGACGAGAACTACGACCGCCTGCGCGAGAAGCTCGAGTACATCGCGCGGACGGTGCGCGTCCGGGTCGAGTGACCGGCCACTGCAGCAGGTCCGTATCGGACTTCGCGACGAGCTGAGGGCACGAGCAACACCCGCGAGCTCGAGGTCCAAGTCGCTGCGGGCGCTCATGTCGAAGTCGATGAGCTGTGACGAGCGCATGAACCTCTGCGTGATCACGCCGACGTCTGAGCTCGACCGTCGTTGAGCCGCACAAGATCAGTGCGGAATCATGAGCGTCCTTCGCACGCGCGTGAGCATGCACAACTCGAACGCTCGAAAAACCGGATTGGGTCCCTCGCCGAACGTCAGCGTAGGTGGAGGAACCGATGTGCAGACCGAAGCAGACGACGTTGGATTTCAGGCCCTGGGGCGGCGAGCGAAAGGGCGCGGGACGCAAACCCGCATCAGCGCGTGCGCGCGTCGGACACGACCGGCGCGAGCGACTGACTCGACACGTCCCGGTGCACGTGACGTTGCGGCTGCGCGCGGGTCTGCCGAGCTTACGACTCGGCCCGACGCACGCGGCGTTGCTCGAGGCACTGAGTGCCGGAGCGGAGCGCTTCGGCATGCGGCTCGTCCACTACTCGGCGATGACGAACCACATCCACATCGTGTGCGAGGCAGACGACGCACGCGCGCTGTCGCGCGGCATGCAGGGCGTTTGCGTGCGCCTCGCGCGCGCTCTCAATCGCGTGTGGAAGCGTGTGGGTAAGGTGTTCGCGGATCGATTCCATGCTCACCACCTGAAGTCCCCACGCGAAGTGCGCAACGCGCTCGCGTACGTGCTCAAGAACGCGCAACACCACGGTCTCCACTTGCCTGACGGACTCGATCCGTTCTCCTCGGCGCTTTGGTTCGACGGGTGGAAGCAGCAACGCTCGGTCGGAGGAGGCCATCCAGGTGCGGGATCTTGCAGCCGCACCGCACCCAACAACGAGAGGGAAGATTCGACAGAGCAACCGCGAAAAGCACCGCTGGCCCACGCTCTCTCATGGCTTGCGACGTTGGGTTGGCGCAAGCGAGGTCTCCTTGACCCTCTCGCTCCACTCGAAACGGCCGCGCCCGCAAAGTCCGGGAAACAGCGCGGAATCAAGTTGCGCTCGGCCCGATCGGGCACGTAGGCGACCACCACCGATGGCGAAACTGCACGTGCCGCTGCACCGATGATCGCAAGGCAACACACTCTCTCGCGCTCGACGCTGACCGAGACCACGATTCGGTTGCGTGACGCGGAGGAACTCGGGTCCTTACGCGCGCGACGTTGATCCGACTACGAACGAGCGTGCACTTAGCACTTGCCGCGCTCTCAGAGCACGCCGCCCGTGCCGTGATCCGACTCGGGCTCCAGATCGCGCGGACCTTCCGGCGGAAACACGTCGGGCTCCACGCTGCCGCGCCAACCGAGCCGCTCGCGCAAGCGCTTGTACGAATCGAAACCCGGCAACGCCAGCAGCGGGAACGGGACCGGATGCTTGCGCAGCTTCACGCGATCGCCTTCGTGCATCGGATAGAAGCCTTGCCCGTCGACCACCAGCGTCGTCAGCCCCGACGCGCGCGTGACGTAGAGCTCGAGCTCGTGGTTGCCGTCGACGACCAGCGGTCGATGCGACAACGCTTGAGGACACACGGGCGTCACGACGAACGCTTCCATGGACGGCGCGAGGATCGGACCACCGGCAGCCATCGAGTACGCGGTCGATCCGCTCGGCGTCGCGACCACCAATCCGTCGGCGCGGTAGTTCGTGACCCAGTCGCCGCCGTCCTGAAGAGCGATCGACAACATGCCCTGGAACGCGCCGCGCGTGATCACGGCGTCGTTGAGCGCGACCGTCACCGTCGACTTCCCCTTGCGCGGGATGAGCTCGGCTTCGAGGCGCATGCGCAGCTCGAGGAGCGCGCGGCCTTCGAGCACTTCGGTCAAGTGCGGCTGCCAGCTCGCGGCTTCCACCGACGCAAGGAACCCCACGCGACCGAAGTTGATGCCGATCGTCGGCACAGGGTGCTCGGCGAACGCGCGCACCGCGGCGAGGATGGCGCCGTCGCCACCCAGCACGATCACGAGGTCGGGCGTGTGCGCGCTCGACTTCGACTCGATGCGCCGCTGGTAGAACGCGCGCACGTCGAGCTCGACGTCGACCCTGCACCCGCGCTTCGCGAGCCACGGACGCAACTCGGCGACGAGCGGATTGACCGCGTCCTTCTCCCCGTCGGCGAGCACGAGCACGTCGTGGAACATCGCGTGCTTCTTCGCCTGCGTGGGCCGTCCAGCCTGCACCGCGTTCGGATTCACAGACGTACGTGCGGGCGCAGGCCGATCCGTGCGAACGCCGGCCTTTCCGCTGGAACGCGGGTCCGTACGGGATGACGCACGACCCGCGGTCCCTCGAGGTGTGGGCGTTGCGCTCTTCGATCCCGCACTGGGTTTCTCGTTGCGCGTTGCAGGCTCCGCACGCGATGTCGAGCCATCACGCGGCGCGAGGGGCTTGGCACCCGCACTCGATTCGGCAGAGTTCCTGCGCCGCATGGGAGGTCGCGCCATGTGTCTACACCCGCGCCGTCTGCAGGATCTGCGTCACCGCGCGCTCGATGCCGTCGGCATCGAGGCCCATCTCGGCGAGCTGCTCCTCGCGCGTCGTCTTGTGATCGACGAAACGGTCGGGGATTGCGATCACCCGTACGCGTGCGCTCGGACCCGGCAGCGCGTTCAACGCTTCGAGCACAGCCGATCCGAAACCTCCGGCGCGTTGGTGCTCCTCCACCGTCACGATGTGCGCGTAGCGCTTGGCGTGCACGCCAAGCAAGTTCACGTCGAGCGGCTTCGCGAAGCGCGCGTCGACGACGCCGATGTGAACGCCGCGTTGTGCGAGACGTTCCGCGCACTCCAGCGCCTGGTTGACGAGCGCGCCAAACGCCCACACGACGAGGGTGTCCCCTTCTGCGAGCACTTCCGCGCGGCCCGGCTCCATCGGCTGGCGCTCACTGCGGTGGATGCGCTCGTTCACGGGCGCGTTGTCGCGCGGGAAGCGGATCGCGAGCGGGCTGTCGATGCGCGTCGCAAGCTCCAGCATGCGCTCGAGATCGCTCGCGTCGCGCGGCGCCGCCAACACCATGTTCGGAATCGTGCGCAAGTACGCGATGTCGAAGACGCCGTTGTGCGTCGGACCGTCCGCGCCGACGAGCCCCGCGCGGTCGAGCGCGAACGTCACCGGCAGCTTTTGCAGGGCGACCTCCTGGAACACCTGGTCGTACCCGCGCTGCAGGAACGTCGAGTAGACCGCCACGACCGGTCGCAGTCCGCCGCGCGCCATGCCCGCCGCCATCGCGACCGCATGTTGCTCCGTGATACCCGTGTCGTGGAAGCGATTGGGGAAACGCGCGCCGAATGCGTCGAGGCCCGTGCCGCTCGGCATCGCCGCCGTGATCGCGTGCACGCGCACGTCGCGCTCGGCCAGCTTGATCAGCGAGTCGGAGAACGCCTTGGTGTACGCCGGTCCGCTCTTCGGTCGCACGCTCGCCGCAATCGGCGACGGCAGCTTCTTCGTGTCGCCACCCGAGTCGGCGGCCTTGTCGACCGGCTTCGCGGACGATTTCGACTGCAATCTTTCAGGCGACTTCTCGGCTGCCTTCACGCCGTGCACGCGCTCGGGATGCTCGGGCGCCTTCGGATGGCCTTTGCCCTTCTCGGTCAGGATGTGCAACAGCACGACGCCTTCGAGCAACCGCGCGCGCTCGAGGTGCTCGACGAGCAGCTCCACGTCGTGTCCGTCGAGCGGGCCGACGTAGGTGACGCCCAGCTCCTCGAAGATGTGACCGGGCACGACCGCGTGACGCATCACCTCGCCGATTTGATCGAGCGCGCGGTCGACCTTGGGGCCGATCACGGGGATCGCGGAGATCAGGTTCTTCGCTTCCTGGTGAGCGCGCTGCACCAACCGGCTCGAGCGGATGCGCGACAGGTAGCGCGCGAGCCCGCCGACCGAGCGGCTGATCGACCACTCGTTGTCGTTGAGGATCACCAACAAGTTCTGTCCGCTCGCCGCGGCGTGGTTGAGCCCTTCGAAGGCGACGCCGGCGCCGAGCGCAGCATCGCCCACCAAGCTGACGACGTGCGGCGGGTTCGTTTCGCGCGTCTGCGCCAACGCGAGACCGAGACCGAGGCTGATCGCCGTCCCCGCGTGACCCGTGTGGAAGAGGTCGTACTCCGACTCGTCCGGATGCGTGAAGCCGCACAAGCCGTCGGTCTGCCGCAACGTCGCGAACTCTTCGCGCCGGCCAGTGAGGATCTTGTGCGTGTAGCTCTGGTGGCTGACGTCGAACACGAGCCGGTCGCGTCGGAAGTCGAACACGCGGTGCAGCGCGACCGTGATCTCCACGGTGCCCAGATTGGAACCGAGGTGTCCGCCCGTGCGCTGCACGGAGTCCAGCAAGAACGCGCGCACCTCCGCGCACAACGGCTCGAGCTCCTCGGGCGCGAGGCGCTTGAGGTCCTGCGGAGAGACTACCCGCTGGAGCAGGGCCGGTTGGGTCGATTGCGTCTCGGTCATGGTCCGACGTGTCAGTGTACCGGATGCGGTTCCAGGTTCGCTTCCAGGCTCACGAACGGCGCAACAAGAGCTCGTCGACGAGCGCCACGGCGAGGTCGGCTTGCCGCATCCCGCCCAGCGCGAGCGCGCGCCCGCGGGCTGATTGGGCGAGGGAGCGTGCCTCCGCCTGTGCACCCTCCAGACCGAGAACAGCGACGAGCGTCGACTTCTTCGCGCGCTCGTCCTTGCCCGGCGTCTTGCCGAGCGTCGCTGCGTCGCCGGTGACGTCGAGGATGTCGTCGATCGCTTGGAAGCAGTTGCCCAGTGCGACTCCGTACGCCCGCGCTGCGTCGCGGTCCTGCGTGCTCGCGCCGGCGACGATCGCGCCCATCTCGCACGACGCACCGAACAACGCGGCGGTCTTCCACGCGTGCACGCGCTCGACTTCGGCGCGCGTCGAAGCGGGCGTTGCGCTCGCGACGTCGGAATCGGACGCGAGGTCGAGCGCCTGGCCGGCGACCATGCCGTTCGATCCGGCTGCGTTTGCGAGGCACAGCGCGAGGTCGCCCGCTCGATCGCCGGTGCGCGCCAGGAGACCGAATGCGTGCGTGAGCAGTGCGTCACCGACGAGCACGGCGACCGCTTCGCCGTAGACGACGTGGACGGTCGCGCGTCCGCGGCGCAGGTCGTCGTCGTCCATGCACGGGAGGTCGTCGTGAACGAGCGAGTAGGTGTGCACGCACTCGATCGCGGCGGCGGGGAGTGCGGATGCTGCGTCCGAAGCGCCGTGATGCGCGGCGAGCAAGCGCACGAGTGCGGGACGCAGACGCTTGCCGCCACCGAAGACGGCGTAGCGCATGGCTTGGTGGAGGGTGCGCGGTGCTTCGTTCGAACCGGGGAGCAGTCGCTCCAGCTCGCGGTCGGACCACAGGCGCGAGTCGGCGAGCCACGATTCGATGGTGTGCGCGGGGGTCATGCGAGGCGAGGGCGCGATCGGGGGCGAGGCGCGACGTTCGGTGGGCAGGACGGGTCGGGTGAGCAATGCGGTGTCGGAGGGCAGAGGCTGTCGGGGGAGCGTGCTGGTGCCAGGCACCCGTCGCGGGAGTACCCGCGGCAGGTTCCAGGCACCATCACGCGTCCGGGTCGTGCGCGTAGGGCGTCGGCGCGCCGTCGGGATCCACCGAGAGCTCCTCGACGCGCTTTTGGAACCCGGCCAGGATCCCGCGGCACTCGCGCAACAACGACACGCCCTCTTGATAACGATCGATCGAACTCTCGAGCGGCAAGCCTCCCCCTTCGAGCTCGCCCACGATCGCTTCCAAGCGCGCGAGGCGCGCATCGAAGGTCGGCTCGGCGGCAGGCGTCGGTTCTTTGGCGGGGCGGCTCGTCATGTGCAGTCCGAAATCGGCTCCGAAGTGTAGGGTCGGTCGCTCGCGGCGAAAACGGGACACGGGACATTCCAAGCGCAACGACGGCCTCCGCGGGGGCAAGCACAGGGCGGAATCGAAGGACGACCGGAAACGACTTCCCGATGGGCTCGGGATAGGACCGTACCTCCGGGCGTTCTCAGATTGCCGCTTTTCAGCGCCAGGGATACAATCCGATAGCACCTACTCTCTCTTCATCTCCTCTTCTCCTCTCGACTCGACCCTTCCGTGAGCTGGCATTCACGTGAGCGGAGTCGGTTCGGCCTCGCCTGACGGCCGATCGTTCGCGCTGCCACGCTCCGTCCGACAGGGACGGGACCGTCGCCAGCTCACCGCTCTCACCCTCTCTCCTTCGCACCCTGGGAACCGCAGCATGAAAGTCGTCCTGATCTACGCCAAGTCGCAGGCCATCCGCCAGAAGGCCGCCGAAGTCTTCGCCGACGAGAGCGTTCAGAAGGGCGAGTTGGCGCGCGACGAGATCTATCCCCCGCTGGGCATCAGCATCCTGGCGGCGGAGCTCGAGCAGCTCGGGCACGAGGTCAGGCTCTACGACGACTCGATCGAGGAGCTCGACACGTTGAAGGGCGCGATGGAATGGTCCGAGCTCGTCGGCATTTCGTCGCTCACTCCGAACGCGCGGCGCGCCCGCGAGCTCGGCAAGATCGCGCGTGACGAGATCCAGCGCATCGTCGTGCTCGGCGGTCCGCACCCGACGACGAACCCCGAGTTCTTCCTCAACGCCGGCGCTGCGGACATCTGCGTGCAGGGCGAGGGCGACTACACGCTGCCCGAGATCATCGACAACCTGCACGACCGATCGAAGTGGGAGTCGATCCAGGGCATCACGTTCCTCAAGGACGGTGCGCTGTTCGCGACGCCGCGCCGCGCGCTCGTCAAGAAGGTCGACGAGCTGCCGTATCCCGCCTACCACCTGTGGGACATCCCGAAGTTCATGAAGCTCATGGTCAACCCGGGCGTGACGCTGATCACGTCGCGCGGTTGCCCGTACGCCTGCACGTTCTGCGATGCGGAGATGACGCCGCGCCAGTACCGCGCGATGAGCCCGGAGAAGACCGTCGATCTGATGGAGCAGATCGTCAAGAAGTACAACCCGCCGCAGTTGGTGCTCTTCGACGACCTGTTCACGATCCAGCGCAAGCGCGTGATCGCGATCTGCAAGGAGATCATCAAGCGCGACCTGTTCTTCGAGTGGGTGTGCGAGTCGCGCGTCGACACGATGGACTGGGAGATGCTGCGCTGGATGCGCAAAGCCGGCTGCGTGAAGATCTACTACGGGCTCGAATCCGGCAGCCCGGAGATGCTCGTCACGATGAAGAAGGGCGTGACGCCGCAGAAGGTGCGCGACGGCGCGAAGCTGAACCGTCAGCTCGGCATGTACTTCAAGTTCTTCATCCTCTACGGCTTCCCGCAGGACCAGGTGAAGGATCACCGTCTGACGGAAGAGTTGATCGCCGAGACGCGACCGGATGCGGTGTGCTGCTCGATCTTGCAGCCGATCCCGGGCACCGAGGTGTACGAGCAGTTGAAGCCGTACCTCACCAAGGACGTGGCCGAGATGGAGTTCCACTACTGGCACTCCACCGAGTCGTTCAAGCACCCGAACTTCACGCACGAAGAGTTGCACAAGGAGCGCGAGCGTTTGTTGAAGGCGCACGCGCGTTCGACGAAGGGCCTCGTGCCGAAGATCCACCGCAAGTTCGAGCGCTTGTTCGCGATGATCCGGCATCCGGAGATCATCTTGGACCTCTTCGAGATCCGCTCGCGCCGCAAGCGCTACTTGAGCCGCGTCTCGCAGAGCGACTGGGCCTACACGCAGACCGGTCAACGCGACCAGGTCGCGCTGCAGGTTCCGAACGTCACCGCGGACTGAGAGGTCGTGGGTGCCTGGAACCCGTCGTGGGTATTCCCGCGATGGGTGCTTGGCACCGACGACCCACCGCTCGTTCTGACGGTCTGACGGTCTGACGTTCTGACGGACAGTGCTCTCGCATGGATCGCAGATCTGCGATCGAACGATTCGCCCTCCTCCCGTACTGTCGGCAAAGCGGCCGGTGCCCGGCACCCGTCGCGGTAGGCTGCGTCCGTCGTCGCGCGAAAGCGCGCGGCAGTGCGACGTGTTCCAGGAACCGCCCGCTCGCGGATTCTGCGCGGTCCGACACCTCGACCACGCTACAACGCCTCGATGAACGTCCCCCGCTCCGCTCTCCGAGCGACATCCGTCCTCTGCGCCCTCTCGATCACCCTCGCACTCCCGCTCCTCTCGTGCGGCGACGACGGTCCGCGCACCGCCGACCGTCTGTGGAACGATCTCGGTTGCATCAACTGCCACGGCCCCGACGGCAGCGGAATGCCGGGATTCGGCCCCACTCTGCACGGGAAGAAGTCCAATTGGACGCACGACAAGCTGCAGGCCTACCTGCGTGATCCCGTCGGCTACGCATCCAAAGACGACCGCCTCAGAGCCCAGGCGAAGAAGTTCATGTCCCCCATGCCCCCCGTGCTCGTGCCCGATCAGGTCGAGGTCGACCGCATCATCGAGCGCGTGCTGACGATGCCGTGAAACCAGCGCTGCCAACACCGTCGGATCGAAATCGACCGTCGTCGCCGGGGGGTCCGTCCTCCTCGCCGCCGTCCTCGTCGCCGCCGTCGCCGCGCGCATCGCGATCCGCAGCAGCCTCGTCACTCTTGTCGGATTCGTCCGGTTCCGCCCCGCACACGTCTGCTTCCGCTGCTCTCTCGCCGTCGGCCCGTACGTCGACGCCGCCCGTGTCCACATCGCAGTCGGCCGGCACCGCCGACATCCTGCGCTACTTCGAGGTCGCAGGACCCGACTACGCCGCGTGGAGTCCGCAGTTCAACATGCACTTCGGCTACCGCGTGCGCGGGATGAGCTGGCTTCGTCGTGAGCCGATGCTCGAGCGCATGAACGCCGAGGTGCAGACGTTGCTGGAAATCCCCTCCGACGCGTCCACCCACTACGCCGACATGGGTTGCGGACTCGGTGCGACCGCGCGCTTCATCGCCGAGCGCAACGGGCACACGCGCATCACCGGATTCACGATCGTTCCGTGGCAGGTCGAAAACGGCAATCGACTTTCGCAGGAGCAAGGCCTCGGCCCGCGCGTGAACCTGACGTTGAGCGATTACCGCGCGACGCCTGCACTGACATCCTCGATGGACGGTGCCTTCGCGATCGAGAGCAGTTGCTACGCGCGGGGCGCCGACAAGCTCGACCTGCTGACCGAGATGGCGCGCATCGTGAAGCCCGGTGGTCACATCGTGATCAGCGACGGATTCCGAAAAGACTCCGACCGCATGGGACCGATCCTGCGTCGTTGCTATCGCATCTCGTGCGCGTCCTGGGCAGTGCCCCAGATGGCCGACATCCACCGGTTCAAGAAGGCGTTGCGGCAAGTCGGCTTCCAGAACGTGCGCGCCGAGGAAGTGTCGTGGCACATCGCGCCGTCGTTCGCGCACGTGCCGTTCCTGTGCGTGAAGTTCGTGCTGCAACGCTGGCTGAAAGGCGAGTTCAAGTTTCCTCGCGAACGGTGGCAGAACCTGCTGGGCCCGCTGTTCGGTGCGTTGCTCGGCCTGCGACGCTCGCGCTTCGGCTACTTCCACGTCACCGCCGTGCGCGAACTCGTCCCGCCCCCACCGCCGCGCGAGTGGTGACTCAGGTCAGCGTTTCACCCCGACCCACAACCCGTCGCCGAGCGGAACGATCACGGCTTGTACGCGTTTTTCGCGCGCCATCAGGTCGTTGAACTGCTGCACGGACTTGGCTTCGCGATCCTGCGGATGCTCGTCGAGCACTTGTCCGAACGCGAACGCGTTGTCGACCAGGATCAGGCCGCCCTTCTTCACGATGCGCAGCGACTCTTCGAGGTAGACGGGGTAGTTGCCCTTGTCGGCATCGAGGAACGCAGCGTCGGCGGAATCCCGCTCGAACGTCTTCAGCACGTCGGCACCGGGGCCTTCGAGCACGGTGACCTTGTCCTTCGCGTCGCTCTTCGCGATCCACTCGCGCGCGAACTTCACGTGTTTCGGATCGAGTTCAATCGTGCGCACGCGACCACCGGCGGGCAACGCGCGCGCCATCTGGATCGCGGAATAGCCGGCGAGCGTCCCGACCTCGA